>CABXDL010000004.1 GCA_902510995.1 uncultured Candidatus Actinomarina sp. | reverse complement strand
AGAAAAAAAGTAATAAGAAAAATAGTAGGAGATCCTGTTTGGGAGAGAACTTACAATAAAAAGTTAACAGATGAATCGTTTGATGTTTTTCAGGAAAATAATCATGGACTATTTATATCATTACAAAAAATTATTAGAAATTGGAGTATGAAGAAATCAAATTTAATAATTACACCGTCTCAACATTTAAAGACTTTTATAGAAAAAATAGGATTTGATAATAAGATATTTGTTATAAATAATGGTGTCACTATAGAAGAAACAAATAAAGTAACATTTCAAAATAACATTATTCAATTATTAGTTGTATCAAGATTAGTAAGTCAAAAAAATATAGATTCAATCATTAAGGCAGTAAAAGTAATGGAGAATGAAAACATTATATTAAAGATTGTTGGCGATGGTTCTGAAATAAACAATTTAAAACTTTTGGTTAAAAATTATGAACTTGAAGAAAAAGTAAACTTTATTGGGAAAATAGTAGGCCCAAAGCTCAATGAATACTTTAAGGATGCTGATATATTTATTCAAGCATCAAATTATGAAGGATTACCTCACTCAATTCTTGAAGCAATAAATTATGAAATACCAATTTTAAGTACAGAGGTTGGTGGTTGTTCAACTTTATTAAATAAAGGAGAAAGAGGATATATAATCCCAATGCCTGTATCAGAAGTTGGGATAACAGAGGGAATAAGAACAATCATAAATAAGAAAAATGAAGCTAAATCAAAAGTTAAATTAGCAAAAAAATATTTAAATGAAGAATACAATTTCAATACAAATGCTGAAATTTATCATCAGATATTAAATGAAATGGTCAATAAATGATGGCGAAAGATCAAAAAATATTAATCCTAAATATAGCTACTGACTCAAAAGATACATCCCTTGGTTTCGCTATATCTTGGCTTAATGAATTTTCTAAAATTTATCAAGAAGTTGATGTAATAACTTTAAAAAAAGGTGACACATCTGGTCTTAATGAAAATATAAATATTTATGAAATTAATAAAAATAAGTCTAAATTATTTGCTGTATCTAAATTTTATAAAACAATAAATTTACTCACTAAAAAAAACAATTATGAATATTGTTTTTCACATATGTCAGCAATCATGATGTTAGCAAGTTATCCAGTTCTATTTATGAGAAAGCTAACATCGATATTTTGGTATACACATGCGGGACCAAAGAATTTACTTAACAAATTAATTTTATTTAAAGCTACATTATTAGCAAGTAAGATAATTACTGCTTCAGAAAATTCATTTCCATTAAAGACGAAAAAAGTAACCCCAATAGGTCATGCGATAGATTACAAAACTTTTTACAAAAAAATAGATTCTTTCAGTAAAAAAGATTTTGCAATTGTTAGTAGAATCTCTAAATCAAAAAATATCGAAGAATCTATTGAAGGCTTCTTAAACAGTAATGCTTCTGAGTCTCACTCTATTTTAATAATCGGTGGACCTCTAACTAATGAAGATAAAATTTATTACGAACACCTATTAAATAAATATATAAATAATAACAATGTTTCTTTTATTGGACCGGTTTCTCATACTGAATTAGTAAAATATTTAAAAAATGTTAGTTTCCATATTAATAATACTGATAAAGGTTTTTATGATAAAAGTGTTCTAGAAACCTCAGTTAATGGGATTATTAATTTCTATAAAAATATTGATTATGATAAAAATATTCCAAGTAAGTATCAAGAAAATCTAAAATTTGATGGCTCTCCAGGTGATTTATCAAATAAGATATCCTCAGCATTTAGATTCGATCAAAATGAATTTCTTAAGATCATTCAGTATTCTCAGGAAGAAATAAGAAATGAGTCTTTAGATACTTTAGTGAAAAGAATTACAAAAGTTATTTAGCTAGTTCTTTCTTTATCCAATCTATAGTTAAAGTAAGGCCACTTTCTAAATCAACCTTTGGTTCCCAATTTAAATTTTCTTTAGCTTTTGTGATGTCTGGCTTTCTTTGCTTAGGATCATCATTAGGAAGGTCTTTATAAATTAATTTAGATTTTGATTCAGTTAGTTTTAAAATAACACTTGAAAGCTCTTTTATACTCATTTCATTAGGGTTTCCAATATTAAATACATCATATTTATCGGACTCCATCAAAGCCAAGATTCCAGCTACTGTGTCGTCAACATAAGAAAAGCTTCTTGTTTGAGATCCGTCTCCATAAATTGTTATATCTTCGTTATTTAATGCTTGTACAATCAAATTTGTAACTACCCTGCCATCATTTAATTGCATTCTTGGTCCATACGTATTAAATATTCTGACAATTTTTGTTTTTATATTATAAGTCCTTGCATAAGTAGCAGTCGCTGCTTCAGCAAATCTTTTTGCTTCATCGTACATACTTCTTTCACCATTCGGATTAACATTTCCCCAATATTCTTCAGTCTGAGGTGTAATTAAAGGGTCCCCATACACTTCAGATGTAGAAGCAAGAAAATATTCTGCATTATGTTTTTTAGCTAAACCAAGTGTATTAATAGTTCCAATACTTCCTGCTTTTAAAGTATTTACAGGATGCTCTGTATAAGCAACAGGGGAAGCTGCGCTAGCAAAATGAAATACAAAATCAATTTTTTCATCAATCTCAATATGATCTTGTACATCATGTTCTATGAAAATAACTCTGTCTTTTTCTAAATGTGCAATATTGTTAATATTCCCTGTAAGTAAATTATCTAATAAAAATAGTTTGTTTTCTCCATTAATTAACAACTTTTCAGAAAGGTGAGAACCTATAAAACCTGAGCCTCCAGTAATTAATATATTCATATTTGCCAAGGGGTATATAAAAATGAACTTGTTGCAGTTACAATATTATTAATTTTAGACATAAGATTTTCTTTAACAGGATACATCAGTGCAATTAAGTATGGACTTTCTAATTTTTCAAAATCTTCTAATGAAAGATAATCATCCGATTTAATCAATTCATCATAAATCTTAGTATTGATATTTTCATTTTTAAGTTGACTATAGATATCTAAAGTTGGAGAATTTCTTAAATCATCCGTATCTTCTTTAAATGCAGCACCAACAAGTATTATTCCAGTAAGTTTTTTTTCATCATGGATTGATTTAAGCATATTAGTTGTCCATTTAGTTTGAATTTTGTTTGACTCAATTATATTTGCAATCAATGGGAGATTTACTTCCTCTGGGTTATAAAAATTATTTACTTCAACAACGTCTTTTGGAAAACATGATCCTCCCCAAGCAGGAGAAGGCCTGAAATAATGCTCACCTATTCTCGAATCCATCCCAACACCTCTTAATACATCTTCTAGATTTCCTCCAGAACTATTAACAAGCCTTGCTGCTTCATTTACAAAAGATAACCTAAGAGGAAGATAGGTATTTGCTAAATATTTTATAAGCTGCGAACTTATTGGGTCTGTAATTATGATTTCAGATTTAAAGTCTTTATATAAGTCTTTTAATTTTTCATTTTTTTTAGAATCATTACTACCAATTACAATTCTGTCTGGATTAAAGAAGTCTTCTACTGCGGTTCCTTCTCTTAGGAATTCTGGATTGAAGGTAAGAGAATCAGTATCCAAACCTACCTTATTACATATTTTTTCGATTTCATATGGAGGAATCGTTGACTTTACAGTAATGATCAAATCTTTATTCTCTATATTATTTACTTCATTAATTGCTGATTCCAAAAATTTTGTATCTACGGAATTTGTTTCAAGATTATTAGGTGTCTGAACACATATAAATACTATTTCTTTGTCTTCCCAATTAATATCTGAATAATTAGTAACAAACTGCATCCTTTCAAATGTTTCATCATTTTGAAAGTATTCCTCTAAACCTGGTTCATAAAATGGTAAATTTTTGTTTTTTAATTTATTGATTTTATCTTCATCTAAATCTATAAAAGTAACATTATTGCCCAAACTAGCAAGACCTACGCCTGTAACAAGCCCCACATATCCAGTTCCTACTATGACAATATTCATATTATGCAATGTTAACAATTTTAACACTTAAAATATTATTAATGATTGTTTATTTATCACATTGGGATTGGAATCTATATAAATCTAGAAAAGATATTGTATCTAATTTAGATGAAAAAAATTTTATAGCTGTATGTCCTGAAGGCAACTACTCGAATGATTTAAGGAATATTTATCAGGATTATATAAATTGGAAATTTAATAGGAAAAAAACTATTGACCTAAAAGGAATTATTAATTTAAAATATATTTTAAATTCACTTGAAAAAGAATCAATAGTGCATTCATTTACATTAAAAACTGGAATATTATATTCAATTGCTAAATTATTTGTAAAAAATAATTTTAAAGGCGTGCTTTCGATAAATGGCCTGGGTTATCTTTTTAGTAATAATTTAAAAGCAAAGTTCTTAAAATTTTTATTAAGTGGTTTTATTAAAAGATTCTTTAATAAAAGCTTCACTGAAATAATATTTCAAAATGAAAGTGACAAAAATATATTTTTAAATTATTCAAATTACTCTGGGAAGACTTCAATGATTTATGGATCTGGAATTGAAATTAATAACTATGTAAAAAAAGAAATATATCAAACTACAAAATTAAAAGTTATATTTGTGTCTAGACTTTTAATTGATAAAGGTGTCAATGAATATATTCAATTAACTCAAAATATTGATAAATCAAATATTGATTTTTATTTAGCAGGAGAACTTGACGAGGGTAATCCTAATTCTTTGACAAAGAACGACCTAGAAAATATTATTAATGAAAATAACTTAACATACATTGGAACAATAAACGTAGAGAAGGATTTATTTAATTATGACATCTCAATCGTAATGTCAAAGTATGAAGGCTTTTCAAGGATCCTACTAGAGTCTCTTCATGTAGGCCTGTTTTGTTTAAGTAATAATATTCCCGGAACTAAATGGTTAAAAGAATTTAATAATGGATTATTAGTAGAGAATAATAATTTAGATACTTACTCTGAAGTAATTAATAATTTTAAAGACTATAGCTTTTCAAAGGTGAATGCTGAAAGCAATAGAGATATAATCAAAAATAAGTATTCAACTAAAATAATATCTAATCAATATAATGAAATTTATAATAACCTGGCAAGTAGTTGAAGATGAATGATTTCCAAATTCCGCTATTCCAGGCAATTACTTTTGCTTTTGTACTCTCTTCTTTCTTAAATTATATAATTCATAAATATTCAAAAAATTTTAATTTAAAGAGAAACGAAAAAGAAAAAAGACTTTCAAGTAAACTTATACCGCCGTTTGGAGGTATAGCATGTTCACTAGCTTTTTTAACATCAACAAGACTAATTGGAAAAGCTGATGATGATTTTATTTTAATAGGAATCTTTGCTGTTATTGTTTCACTACTGGGTATCTTTGATGATATTTATAACTTAAAATGGTACATTAAATTATTTTTTCAAACTCTACTAGTTTTTTACCCTCTTTATTATTTAAATTTATTCTTGAATATTGAATCTTTTTTCGGTTTTGATTTTAATAATTATTTAAATTTTCTCGGTTCAACACTCTGGATATTAATAATAATTAATTCAATTAATTTTATTGATAATATGGATGGATTGGCTGTTATCGTATCAGGAAGTATTTGCTTACAAATTGCTTTTCTAGCAAATTACTTAAATCAATATAAGTTAACAGATATTTCATTATTATTATTTGCAACGATAATTGGTTTTTTTATTTTTAACTATCCACCAGCTAAGTTGTATCTTGGTGATTCAGGTAGTTTATTTATTGGGTATTGTTTAGGTTTTATTAGTATATTATTTAATTGGAATCCTATTGAAGCTACAATTTATACATCTTTTATAAATCCTTTATTATTGTTTTTTATAATACCTTTATTAGATTTACTAGTAGTGACTTCTCACAGAATAAAAAGTGGAATTGCTCCAACAACTGGTGGAACTGATCATATCTCTCACAGACTATTAGCAAAAAATGTATCAGAAATTAATGTATTGATTTTTTTCATTATTTATAGCATTTCTTGCTTTATTCTTATCCTTCTTTCAATTATTAGCAATGGCTTTTTAGCTTACATTGCTTTGATGGGATTATTTATTTTATTTATTTTTTCATTTTTTAAAATAAGACAAATGAAAATCTTAAGGTAATTTAGATTCTAACTCTTCTATTCTTTCCGGGGTTCCTGCATCTATCCACCATCCATTAATCTCAATATTTTTACATGAATTATTATTTATGTATAAATTATTTAAATCAGTAATTTCGTATTCTCCCCTTGATGATGGCTTTAATGTTTCTATTTTTTGAATAACTGTATTGTCATAAATATAGAGCCCAACAATAGCTTTATTACTTTTTGGTTTCTTAGGCTTCTCTTCTATAGAAATTACTTTCCCTTCATTGTTTAAAACAGCAACACCGAAATCACTTGGATTATCAACATTAAAAGTGAATATTGAACAACCCTTCTTAAAATTCTCTGTATCAATTTCTATACCCTCTAAAGGATTTTCCTCAAAAAAATTGTCTCCTAAAACAAATACCGTAGTATCAACATTATTCAAAAACTGTTTTGCTTGAAGCAAAGCATGAGATATACCTTGAGGTGTTTCTTGAATAGCATATTCAAAATTCATATCTGGAAATCTATCTTTCACTACTTTCTTCATTAGGTCCTTGAAATCGGGATTTGTAATTATTACAAAGTCATCAAGTCCCCAGCTTATCAACTGATCAATTTGTCTAATAATCATAGGAATTCCATTAACTTCTAACATCATTTTTGTTTTGTCGTTATCACGAAAACCAAATAATCTAGTTCCAAGACCACCTGCAGCAATAACGCTTTTTATTTTCACCACAATTAAAGATTATAGAGTTATAGTATGTAATTTGGTTATAAATGAAATTTTTAAATAAATATACATATTTACTCATAGGTTTGCTTGCTATAGCAGGAATAACTATGACACTTATAATACCGAATTTTCAAAGAGAAGAATTTAGTCAAGATGTTATTAGTGACATTATAGATGGAATAACAACAACTACAGTAGCTAATGACGCAGAAACTGAAGAAATTATTGAAAACTCCATAACTGAAGAAGATTTCTTTACAACAGAAGAACAAGAAAATGAAATTGAAAAATTATTAATAAATAATGAAATAAAAAAAGAAATTACAGGTTTTGATGTATATATGTTAATAGGTTCTGACGAAAGATCAGCAGATTTAATTGAAACAAGAGGTAAGGTTTATGGTAAAAGAGCTGATGTAATAATATTAGGTTTAATTAATAAGGAGAATCAGAACACCACTTTGCTTTCTATACCTAGAGATTTGTTAATAAAAAATAGCTGTACTGAAAAATTGGAGAGAATAAATGCTTCTTATGTAAAAAATAATTGTGGAAATAATGCTGAAAATCTTGCTGCCTCAATATACAGTATTTCAGGCTTGAAGGTTAACCATTTTGCCAGCTTTAATTTTAATGGATTCGAATCAATTATTGATTCAATTGGCGGTATAGAAATTTGTGTTGATGTTACTCAAAAAGAAGGTTACAGCTTTGAACTTCAGAAAGGTTGCCAAATTGTAAATGGATTAGCCACTTTAAACTGGGTTGTTTCTAGATCTACCGAAGTTTTAGTAGGAGAAAAAGTAGTTGATGCTAATGGTAATGACAACTCTACATGGAAATTAATGAATGGTGTTAGCGATCTAACTCGAATTAAAAGACAGCAATATGTAGTAACTCAATTAATTAAGGAGCTGGTTAATTTTAGTTCTATTAACGAACTTAATACTTTTGTTAAAGCACTTGAAGAAACATTTGTAATAGATGAAAATTTATCTCTCAACAATGCAGTTGACTTATTATGGACTTTTAGAGATTTAGAAATTTCTAAAGTAAATAAACTTACAGCCCCTATCAACTTCATAACCTTAGATGACGGTAGACAGGTATTAATTTTAAAAGAAAATATATATGATTTTCTAGAAAAAAATTCTGTTATCGATTCTTAATGATATTATTAAGAAAATACATAGGAATAATCCAAAAATAGATACTTACATCTGGTGAATATATTAAGTCGTTAGTCAAGTTCTGCACTATCAACATAAAAAATATTGTGAGCTCAAGAGTATATTTTTTTTGAAAATTTTTGATTACTCCATATAAGCATGCCAAAACAACTAAAAGAACTGGTAGAAAGCCATACTCTACTGCCATTGTCAAAAATCCATTATGTGAAGTTGTTATCTCGTCAAATTGAGAAATGTCAAATTCTGGAATATTAGAAGTGTCAAATTGTCCATTATTTGAAATTAGATTCCCAGACCTTAAGCTTTTCCCTCCTAAATAGTTAACATAGCCATTATCTACATTTTCAATCCAAAAGAAGTACATCCTTCCTTCTACAATTGCCCATTTCCATGATTGATCATTAAATTCATCATTTAATCTAAATATAGAACTTTGGCTAAATAATGTTTCATTACCTTTAGGTATCTCATCTATTTGTAAATTAACTATTACTTCAAAATCTTTCTTCGAAATATTTATATTATTAGGTAAAGCTAACCAGTAATCTCTTGGCCTTTCTAACAAAATACCAAAATCATTAAATTTTACTTCTCCTCTGTAAACATTTCTTAATTTTGGAGTTAAAACAAAATAATCAAGACCTCTTCTGAATTTTGAAAATTTATATACAGAGGTTTCTAAATTAGTTTTAATAATTACATTTTTAATGCCTGCATCTAAAAAAGAACCGTCATTTGACTGCCCGTCTCCCCATCCTCCAACTTCAAAATAAGAATCATTTTCTATTAAGTTAATTACGGCACCATTTGTGTGACTAAAGCCTATTTGGTCCCATTCATTTCCATCATTTGAATAGTAAAAAGAAATAACAGACCTAGGTAAATATCCATCTTTGTAATCAAATTTAAGTTTTAAATAACCTTCAGTTATAGGACCGTCACTATTTGCTAATATTTTCTTATTATTATTCTTTTCAGAATCAGAGTAAGTTATATTGAACTCTTCCATTAAGGTTTCATCGTCTAATGTAACTAAATAATCTTTATATACACTCTTGATATAATTACCTCCACCTGTGCCTTTAAATAAACTGACATTACTTACTCCAAGTTCAGAAAGAAAACCTCTGTTCGTTTGCTTTAAAAATATCGATGGATTTAAATAAATAAAAATTAAAGTAAGAATAGTAAATACAGTAAATAAATAAAATTTAATTGTTTTATTTAAGCTATCTGTCATTAAAAGTAAAATTACAAAACCAATACTAAGAGCTAGATAAGACCCCCTTGAGTAAGTTAGATACAAATTAAATAATGAAGTCAACAATATAAATGAATTAAATTTGTTATTTTTTATGTAATTAATATTTTCATTTGAACTTAGAATTTTGAATAAACAAACTAATGCAGATATTGCACATATAATACCTATTACATTAGGACCTCCACCTTGAAGACCTCCTAAACGACCTGAAGTAAAAGGATTATTTCCTGATGTATTGTTTGAAATCCAACCATTTAAATTTCCATTAATTTGAAATTGTGTAACTACAATTAAAAAATTTATAAGCATAACTATAGAAAGAGGGTCAAAAATATATATTATGTTGTTTTTGTTCCTCTCATAAATACTTATAAATAAATATGACAAAAAGAAATAAAAATAAAATCTCAAATTTGTTTGATTGAATATTCCCATATTTTCAACAAATAAATTTGTATAAAGGATGAATACTGTAAGAAACATAAAAAAGTAAACATCAAACATATCGAAATTATTTTTTTTAAAATCGTGTATTTTTAAGTAAAAAAGATAAACAAATAAAAGTACGAGAGGCAAATCTTCAAAATTTAATCCCATAATATTCAATCCAACATTTGGCGGGATTAAAAGACTTATTGCAAAAGTGTATCCAACTAATTTAACTCTATCTTCAGTTAAATTCATAATACCTTTCATGTAGTGGGCCCGGCAGGACTCGAACCTGCGACCGACGGATTATGAGTCCGTTGCTCTAACCAGACTGAGCTACAGGCCCTTAAATTAGCCTATGACAGATTGCAATTTAAGTGCAATTCCCATATCTCCAGCAATTTTAATTTTTCCCGTCATGAAAGCTGCTTGAGGGCTTACTGATTTGTCATACATACCCTTAAATGTTTCCATGTCTGTTGTAATTGTGCATGCTGCTTCGGCATCTTCATCTGTTATTTCACCATTTTCAGGGTTCATAAAGACAATTTGAGAATCTACAACCCACTTTATTGATCCTGGTAAAGCACTAAGGTCTTTACCCTCAGCATTTTGCTTTACAAAATCTAATGCTTCTGACATATTCCTCCTATTAACTATTAGTTAATTATATACATAATTGAAATTCTGTTGATAATTATTTGCTCCGAGGGTGGGACTTGAACCCACAACCCACGGATTAACAGTCCGTTGCTCTGCCAATTGAGCTACCTCGGATAGTAAATTAATAATACTAGGAATTAAAGTGTATTCTGATAAAATTCTATTTTCTTTTTTAATTCCTCAACTTCTGGAAATAAAGAGGTGTCTTTTGACAAATCTATTTGATTAATTAAATCTTGGATTTTTATTTCAGAATAAAATAAAATTAACCTGACTATTGATTCATCAAGTTGTTCTTTAGAAAATGAGATATTGTGATATTTATCATTTTCAATTGAATCCTTTTTGGTTTTTAATTGATTTACTTGCTCATCCAAGCCAGCACTCAAATCTAATACTTCTTTTGCTTTATCATCAAGATCAAAATTGTTCTTTATTAAGCTAGCTATAAAAATATCTTTAAATGTCTCAATATGTTTATTTGTCTCAACTTCTTCACCATGCGAAATTGTAGTTGTAACTAAATCTTCTTTAAAACTTAACTCACTTATTAAAGTTTCTTTATTGATACCAAGCTTTTTACCTAAATATTCTGTTGATAAGTCTTTTTCTAATGGGCTTAAATATATTGAGAATTTTTTGTAAGCAGAAAATATCTTCTTTTTGTTAGCTTCTCCTTCTTTATCAATTAAGTCATCTATACAGAATTCAACTAGGTCTTTTTTTCTTGTCATTAAAATATCAATACTTTTGTCCATTTCACCACTTTCATAAAATTCAGAAATATCTTTATATTTTTTAGGAAGCAAAATAGCATATATATTTAAATCTTTACTTATATTGTTTTTTATTTCAACAATTCTTTTTGTTGCTTCAATACCGGCTTGATCATTATCAAAACATAAATGAATTTCATCTGTATATTTTGATATCTGGTTTAACTGTTGAATAGTTAAAGCCGTTCCCGAAGGTGAGACTACATTGCTATAACCTAATCTATTAAATGCAATTACATCGAAATAACCTTCAACAATAATTACAAACTTGTGCTTTTTTATATCTTTTAAAAAATTTGGAAGAAAATATAAGGTTCTATTTTTTTTATAAACTGATGACTCAGATGAGTTTAAATACTTTGGTCCATAATCTTCTAATGCTCTTCCTCCAAAACCTACTACTTCACTCCGGAAATTTGTTATTGGAAACATAATTCTATTTTTAAAAAGAAAATTACCTTTATCACTAAAAAGTCCTAATTTTTTAAAGTCTGAATCAGAAATATCGTTACTTTTACAAAATTCAATAATCTTTTTCTCGTCTTTTTCTGCAAAACCTATTTTATAATTTTTTATATCCTCATCGTCAAGTTTTCTATTTTTTAAATAATCTAATGCTTCGGTGCTTTTTACTTCATTCATATTTTTTATAAAATAATCTGATATTTTTTTTAAATGATCTATCAATTTTTTTTGATTAGTTTCAAATTTAGAATCTGTATAAGTTAAGTTAAAAGAATACTTATCAGCAGCTATTTCTACTGATTCTTGAAATTCTACATTATTTATCAATTGTATGTACTTAAATATATCTCCACCTTCTTTACAACCGAAACAATGGAATAAATTTTCCTCATCAGTAAAACTCATACTTGCTGTTTTTTCTCCATGGAATGGGCACAATGCCATTCCCTTATTTCCTCTTATTTTTCCTGTGGTAGAACTTAAGATAAAATCACTAATTTTTGATTTAGTTTTTAAATCTTCTATTGATTGTTTAGATATTCCCATTAAAGCTTCTCGAAATACTCACTTAATTTATCTATGCTTATTCTTTCTTGTTTCATCGTATCTCTATCTCTTATTGTTACCGAATTGTCTTCTAGCGATTCAAAGTCTACTGTTATGCAATACGGTGTGCCAATCTCATCTTGTCTTCTGTATCTTTTACCAATAGATTGTGTGATATCAACTTCAGTTCGGTAATCCTCACTAAGAATTTTATTAATATCATTGCAAATTTCAATTAAATCATCTTTTTTACTTAAAGGAAGAATTCCAATCTGTATAGGGGCTAATTCAAATATAAACCTAAATAGTGTTCTCGTTTCATCATTTTCAAGTTTCTCTTCATCATAAACAGAAAGCAATAAAGCAAATAAGGTTCTAGTTAAACCTCCTGCTGGTTCAATAGCACTTGGGATATACTTTTCGTCATTCACAGAGTCAAAATATGTTAAATCTTTTCCGCTATTTTCCTGATGAGATAATAAATCATAGCTTCCTCTGTTAGCAATACCTTCAAGCTCTCCCCAGCCCCAAGGATATAAGTATTCAATGTCTACTGTCTTTTTTGCATAATGTGCTAGCTCATTTTCTTCATGCTCTCTAAGTTGTAAATGATCCTCTTTAATCCCAAGCGACTGATACCATTCCATTCTTTTCTTAATCCAATAGTCCATCCATTGATCTTCTTCTGATTCTTTACAGAAAAATTCAATCTCCATTTGTTCAAATTCTCTTGTTCGGAAAATAAATTGCCCAGGAGTAATTTCATTTCTAAATGATTTTCCAATATTTGCAATACCAAAAGGAATTTTGGCTCTCATTGTTCTAAGAACATTCTCAAAGTTAATAAAAATTCCCTGAGCTGTCTCTGGTCTTAAGAATACTTGTGAATTTTCATTTTTTACTGGTCCACTATATGTCTCAAACATTAAATTAAACTGCTTAGGTTCGGTTAATTCTTGATTGTCACAACACTCAGTAATTTCTTCGCTATCACTTCTAAATCTTTTATTACATTTTTTACATTCAACCATAGGATCTGTAAATTCTTCTAAATGGCCTGAGGATTTCCAAACATCACTACTTTGTATAATTGCAGTGTCTACTGGGTAAATATTAGTATCAGCGTTTTTGATACTTTTCCACCAAAGATTTGAAATATTTTGTTTTAGTAGTGCCCCTAAAGGACCATAATCATAAGAACTTCTTAAACCACCGTAAATAGATGATGCATTGAATACAAATCCACGTGATTGTGAAATTTTTACTACTTTATCAAATAATTCTTTATCAGGCGTTTCCATATTTTCTTACTCTTTGTTTGTATTCTTCTACAACATTATAAAAATCATTTTCATCAAAATCTGGCCAAAGTGTATCTATAAACATAAGCTCAGTGTAGCTAAGTTGATATAGTAGAAAGTTACTTAACCTTTTCTCGCCTGCTGTTCTAATTAGCAAATCAGGATTCGGCATTTTAGGTAAATACATATAATTTTTGAAATTTTCTTCAATATGTTCCTTGGTAAAGAGCCAAGCGCTTAATTTTAGATAAAAGTAGTGACCAAAAGCTATTTTATGAACAGCATTATGTATCTCTTTATGAGAACCGTAGTTAAAAGCGAATACAAGATTTAGTTTCTCATTGTCTTTTGTAATATATTCTGTTTCCTTCATTAACTTTTTGTTCTCTTCAGGGATCCTTCTATCTTTCAAGTCTCCAATAAAATTAAACTTAACACCTTTTTCATGGAATTCTTCTCTTCGTCTTATCAATATATCTCTATTAAAGAACATCAAAAAATCTACTTCTTCAGAAGACCTTGTCCAATTCTCTGTAGAAAATGCGTAAACTGTTAGCCATTTTAAATTATTTTCTATAGCCCAATTAATCGCCTTTGAAAGTGCATGCTCTCCTGCAGCATGACCAGCTGTTCTGTCCAGTTCTTTTTCAGTAGCCCATCTGCCGTTGCCATCCATAATGATTGCAACATGTTCTATGCCTATTTCTTTAAGATCCATTCCAAATCACTTCCATTAATTTATCTTCAGTCTTTCTTAATTCTTTTTCATCCTCATGTGAATAACCAACAAGATGCAAAAGCCCATGAATAATTATAAACTGAAGTTCGTCAACAAAAGATTTTTCATAAATTTGAGCGTGCTTTTTGACAATTTTTCTATTTATGAACATATCCCCTAAGTCTTCCTCATGGTCTCTATTTAAGTCTAAAATTCTGCTTAGATTTTTATATAATGGAAAAGATAATACATCTGTTGGATTATTTTTTTGAAAATTTTTATTATTTAATGATTTTGATTTCTGCTCGTTAACAGAATGTATAGTGAAATAAAAATTATTTGAAATTTTAAACCATTCAGAAAATACCAAGGATGCTTGAACTAATTTTTCTTTTTCATAACTGAAGAAATAACCATTAAAATATATTTTCAAATTATTCTTCTTCTAAATCTTCTACGTCCTCTGTTATGTCTGGGTACATAACTCTTTGATGGTAAAGACCCTCAAGACTTTTTTGAAAAGATTCTTTAATTAAACTTAAATCTGCAAAAGTTATTGGAGATTCATCAAGTTGGTGGTCAGAAATTTTTTCATTAAATATTTCATCTACTACTTCTTTTATTTTTGCTTCATCAGCATCTTCATTAAGGAATCTAGCCCTACAAGCTCCTTCTAGAGAATCTGCAAACATAAGAATTGCTGTTTCTTTTGTAGTCGGTTTATTGCCTAAATGTCTAAATTCATCTCTCTCTACATGAGGATCAACATTTTTTTCCATTTCATAAAAATATCTCATAACGCCATCTCCGTGATGTTCAAGAATTCCCCTATAAACAATTTCTGGTATTTTAAATTTCTTTGCTAATTTTATTCCATCAGTTACATGTGATCTAATAACTTCAGTTGACTCTTTCGGTGTTAGGTTTTCATGTGGGTTCCTAGATCCGAATTGATTCTCTATATACATAGTAGGGTTTTCTGTTTTTCCTAAATCATGAAAATAAGCCATTGCTCTAGCAAGCTGAGAATTAGCTCCAATTTTATGAGCTGCTCTATCTGCTAAAGTGCCTACTACTAATGAATGGTTAAAGGTTCCTAAAGCATTTTCCTCTAAATACCTAAGACCAGGGTGATTACGGTCAGCTAACTCAGATAATCTAAAATTAGTTGTCAGACCAAAAATAGATTCAATATAATTGATTATTGAAAACGCAGCAAGATTGGCAAAAAGACCACCAAGTAATCCAGATACCAAAATTTCAATTAAGCTAAAATCTTCTCTTAAAAAGAAATAGACCCCAAATGCTACAAGAGGTTGTGTTAAGGAAATATAAATAATTTTTCCTCTTAGCAATCTACGGTCAACGTTCTCGGAAATAAATACTGACGGCAAAACTGTTAGTACTCCTCCTAAGGCTACAAGTCCTATGTTCCCACCTCCTGCAAGAGCTAGGAGTGCACTTGATAATGAGAGTACTAAGGTCGCCCTAAGGTTTAATAATGTTGCAGAAATAACACCTACAAATGATATTGGGACAGCATATTTTAAATAATCGATTTCAAAGCTTTGTGAAAAATAAGAAGTGCCTCTTAAAAATAAAGACGCAATGAGAATCAAAGTTAGTAATAGTAAAAATTCTTTATCATTAAACCAAATAGAATCTTTAAATCTCCAAAATAAGAAGTAAATTAAAATGAAAATAGAAAATATAATTGGAATTGCAGCTGTTTGAATAGTTCTAGATTCTCCAGATAAATAACCAAACCTATCCAATGCTTTATATTGAACAGAACTAATTCTTTCCCCTTCACTTATAACTAAATCTCCTTCAAAATATTTAATTATTACAGGATCAATTGATTGTGCAATTTTTGATTTTTGCTCTTCCCATAACTCTTCTTCTAATCTTTCATTAGCTAGTAGATTTTCAGCAATCAATTCAGCTACTGTAGATCTAACTCTATTTTCAGGTATTAATACATATAATTCGCTTGGGAGATCTAAATAAGGTGGACTAGAAACTAAAGTTTGTCTCAACTGATTCAAACTTTCATTATTTATTCCATCAGACAATATTTCATTTGCTTGTTTCTTTGTTTCTGATTCAAGTTGTGAAAGATAACTTGTTTTATTATTTGCATCATAATTTGAAATTTCTACCAAAACTTCAACTGTTGAAGTAGAAATTGTTGAGAAAAGTATCGATTCAGTTATATTTGCTATTTGTTTAATTTTTGAATTATTAACAACTTCTACTTCAGGCTCAGACTCTTCTTCAACAATTTCATCCTCTCCTACTATTAATTTTTCATCTGTTCTTGCCTCAATAACAGTTAAAAACATATCTGTAATGCCGTTTATAGCTGAATTGTTTAAATCATTATCTATAGAATAAATTGGGCTAACTGATTGTATTGCTATTTCTTTATTTGTTTCTGTCTTTTCCTCATCAATAATCTCTATATATTTTGGAGCTACAAAAGTAGTTGGTGATCTATCTCCAATGCTAATTTTGATTATTTGGTTTTCAGGAAACAATGTAAATGAAATAAACCAAACTAAAGACCCAAACAAAACAACGTATAATAATTTTTTGAAATGAAAGATATATTCTTTAATCATTATTCTGGAAATACATCTAATATCTTTGATACAATTGGGTTTCTAACAATATCACTATTTTCAAATTCCATGACTGAAATTTCATCAATATTAGCTAGCTTTTTTCTTGTCTTTCTTAATCCTGAATAATCTTTCTTGTAAAGATCTATCTGTGTTTCATCCCCAGTAATTATTACTTTTGAGTTTTCTCCCAGTCTTGTTAAAAACATTTTGATTTGATTAGTTGTTGCATTTTGAGCTTCATCCAAAATAATACAAGCATCATTTAAAGTCCTACCTCTCATGTAAGCTAATGGTACAATCTCGATATTTCTTTTCTCTATTAGGTATCCTAATTTTTCATTTCCAAAGAAATGTTCCAATGCATCAAACAAAGGTACTAAATAGGGGTCAATTTTTTGTGAAAGATCTCCTGGTAAGTAACCCAACCTCTCACCTGCTTCTACAGCTGGTCTAGTTAATACTATTTTTCTTATCTTATTTTCGGCGTAAAGTTTTACGGCGCTTGCTACAGCTAAAAATGTTTTGCCTGTTCCTGCAGGGCCAATTCCAAAAGTAATTGTTGAATTAGAAATTGTTTCCATGTATTTGAACTGGTTAATATTTTTTACTTTTATTGATTTATTTTCAATAATCTCTACAGAGCTGATTTTATTACCATTCCTCTTTATTCCCGAATTTATCTTCGACAATAATTCGACATCTGCAGGATCAATAACTTCTTTATTTGTGCTCATTGATACCATCTCATCTAATATTCTAAGAACTTCATTTACTTCTTTTTTATCTCCATCTATATAAATAATATTGCCTCTTACATTTATCTTTAAGAGCGGAAACATTGATTTAATATATTTTAGATTGTTGTCATTAACTCCAAAAATATTAACTAACTCTAATTCTGAAGGTATCACTTTTTCAACTCCCATTAGAATTCTCTTAACTTTTGGCCACCTAATAGGTGCAGGTGTATATGATAGACCGTTTGTCCGCCATCTTCATTAGTATTCCAAACCAACCTATAGCCACTTTCATCTATTTCATATTTTTTTGCTAATTCTTTTGCAACTAAAACCATGCTACCTATCAAATCTTTATCCTCTTCCTGTAGGTCATTTATAGTTTCTATCCTCTTTTTTGGAATAATTAATAAATGTATTTTTGCTGCAGGATTTATATCTTTTATACAAAATATTTTGTCATCTTCATAAATTATTTCAGATTCTATTTCTTTATCTAGAATCATTTGAAATATTGATTTTTCTTCCATATTTTTATTTTATATCATTAAGGATACTGCAACAATTGCTGCAGTTTCAGTTCTAAATGTAAATTCATTAATATTAGAAGTATAACTAAATTTATCTAATTCATCTTCAGACCAACCACCCTCAGGCCCAATAGCTATATTTGTAAAGCTCAGATTATCATTTAAATTTTTTCCTCTTATGTCTAATGCGTGGTTGAACTTAGCAAAATCAATTTCACCACAAAGTTCTAAATCAGGAATAAATGGGGTTCCAGATTGCTCAATAGAAGAAACTAGCCAAGTAAATATTTTCTCACTATTTATATTAACTTTCTGCGAGTAATCAGTAGGTGCAATTGTTATTGAATCAACATTCAACTCACCTAGTTTCTCGATCATAAATCTAAATCTATTTTTATCCTGGATAGGAGGAATAAAAATATTTATACTTTTTCCTCTTTGATATTCTTTTTTTGAAGTTATCTTAACTTTATTATCTTCAAATTTACCAAAATACATGAGTCCTTTTCCGTTAGTTACTTTTATTGGTGAATTATTTTTGATCCTTAAAACTTTATTTAAATGATGCAACTTATCATCATTTAAGTTTAGAGATTCATCACTCTCCCCAATATCCTTATTGTATATTGTTGGAATGTGCATTATTCCTTCAAGAATTCTCTAAAGGCTTCTTTAGGAACTTCAACTTTACCTATATTTCTCATCTTCTTTTTACCTTCTTTTTGTTTTTCTAATAATTTTCTTTTTCTGGTAACGTCTCCTCCATAAAGCTTCGCTGTAACATCTTTTCTTAAAGCTTTAATTGTTTCCCTGGCAATGATTCTTGATCCTATTGCTGCTTGAATCGGAATATCAAACTGTTGTCTTGGTATTAATTTAGATAGTTTTTTTACCCTACTTCTTCCAATAAATTCTGAATTCTCTTTAGATAATATAGAACTAAAAGAATCAATTGCTAAACCATTAACTAAAATATCTAGTTTCACTAACTTTCCTACCTCAAAATCTAAAATTTTATAATCTAGCGAAGCAAAACCTTGAGATATTGATTTAAGTGAATCATAAAACCCTGAAACGAGCTCTAACAATGGAATCGTGTATTTTGCTTTTACCATTGAAGTGCTTAAATATACTAGGTCTAATTGGACTCCTCTTTTATCGTTTAATAACTTCATTATGGAACCTAAATATTGTTTAGGAAATAATAGGTCTAATTCACAAATTCTTTCTTCTATTTTTTTTATATCTGTAAATTCATCTATTTTTGAAGGATTCCTTATAATTATCTCTTCATTATTATTTCTTACTATTTTAAACTCCACAGAAGGGGGCGTCACAATTAGTGATAATCCAAATTCTCTTTCGAGTCTTTCAATCACAATTTCTAAATGAAGCAATCCAAGAAATCCACATCTAAAACCAAAACCAAATGCAGATGATGTTTCAGGTTCATATATGAAACTAGCATCATTTAAAACATACTTATCTAATGAGTCTCTTAACTTCGTATAATCATCAGAGTCTGAAGGATACACACTAGAAAACACAGTAGGCTGAGGTTCCTTATATCCAGATAAAATTATAGGTTTATTGTCATTTGCATCAACTAAAGTATCTCCTACTCTAATTTGTGATAAATCTTTAGCCCCGGTAACAACGTAGCCTACTTCTCCAAATGATAACTGTTTAGATTCAGCTAAGTTTAAATCAAAATATCCTATTTCTGATGCTTCAAATTCATAATCTGAATTTACTAACTTTAACCGTGAATTTGTCTTGATTTCTCCGCCAAACATCCTTACAGAAGCAACTACTCCTCTATAGGAATCAAAATAAGAATCAAATATTAAAGCATTCGTTTTTTCTGTTTCTTTCTTAGGTGAGCTTATAAGAGTTGGCAATTGTTGAATCAGTTCTTCAATGCCTGTGCCTTCTTTTGATGATATTTTAAATATTTCTTCATCTTCAGATCCTATCAAGTTATATATCTGTTTTGAAACATTCTCAACTTCAACATCAACAGAATCTATTTTATTTATGACAGGTATTATATCTAGACCTGCTTCAATAGCTGCATAAGAATGTGCAAAAGTTTGAGCCTGGACACCTTGAGTACCATCTACAAGTAATATTGCCCCATCACATGCTATTAAAGCTCTCGATACTTCGTATGAGAAGTCAACATGTCCGGGTGTATCTATTAAATTAATTATTGTATCTTGAAATTTCAACCTGATAGGTTGTGATTTAATAGTTATGCCTCTTTCTCTCTCCAGTTCCATAGTGTCAAGAATTTGATCTACATGGTCTCCAGGTTTGATTAAACCAGAATATTCAATCAACCTATCTGCTAAGGTAGATTTTCCATGATCAACATGTGCAATTATCGAGATATTTCTTATATTTTTATTAGTTAACATATTTAATAAGTTATTATCTTATATACTAAGAGGTTTTAGATGGCAAATAATGAATCACAAAAAAAGAGAATAAGGCAAAATAATAAAAGAAATTTAAGAAATAAGGCTGCTAAAACTTCTCTTAAAACATCACTAAATTCTATTTATGATGATGAAAATAATTTAGTTCTAGAGAATAAATCAGAAGTTATACGAAACCTAGATAAAGCTTATTCTGATGGAGTTATATCTAAAAGTTTTAGAGACAGAAATAAGTCAAAAATTTCAAAATTGAAGTAAGCTTTTTGAAGAAACTATAAATCTTTTAGCATTTTCAGAATTAAACCCACTTTTTAAAATAAGTTTTTCTATTTTGTATATATTTTCTAGAGATTTATCAATATCATCAATATTGTATTTTGACTTTCTCTCTCTAGCTAATTGATACTTATAATCTATTTTTTCAACTAGTACATTTGAAATTTCTTCATCGTCATATAGGAATGTGAGTTTTAATCTAATTAGTTCTTTATGGAAATATAAAAGAAATTGTTTAAATGTATTTTCATCAATACAAAAATGATCAACTATTTCAGATTGTAATTGTATTTTTGAAGAAAATAATATTTTAGTAAAATCCCATGGGAAAATTTCTTTTTCTTTTTTTTGCTCAATATAATGAACGTTAATCTCACTATTTTCATTTGAAAATTTGCTTAAATTCTGTTTTTTAATTTGGAAAATATAGTTCTCATTAAAATTGAAATTTATTTTATTTAATTCTGCATATGAAACATACTTATCATAAATAAATTTGTAATTATCATTTTCAAAAAGAGTGATGCTATTTTCCGATATAAATTCTTCAAAAGAGATTTTTTCTATATTAGATTTTATTTTCAATTCTTCATTTAATAATGAAAGGTCGCTTATCAAACTTGGAGTTACTATTAAATTAGCCACTTAAACTACTATATTTATTAACTTGTCTTCCAAGAAGATGACTTTTTTTGCGTCATTAATTTCTATGTTAAATTTAGTTTTACAGATTTCTTCAGCTTGTTCTTGAGTAGTGCCTCTATCAACTTCAATAGCATTTTTCTTTTTTCCATTAATTTGAATCACCAATTCATATGTTGGATTAGTTAATTTCTCTTTATTAGGTTTTACCCAATCTTCTTTGCTAATTTCATCATTAAAATAGTTATTGTATATTTCTGACCCAAAATGAGGGGCTAAAGGATATATCAATAAACATACATCCCTAATGATTTGGTCTTTAAGATCGGAACTTATCAATTCAGTATTATTTAAATAACTAGAAAGATTATTATTTAAAATCATTAAATCTGATACTGCAGTATTAAATTCAAACTTCTCCAGGTGGTTAGTTATAGACTCTATTGATTGATTCAATTGCCTTTCAATTTCTGTTCCAGATTCATCAATGTTGTTTTCTTCAACCTTCATGTCAATTATTTGAGCCAAATTTTCCCATAATTTATTCAAAAATCGTTTAGTCCCTTCAATACCACCATCGTTCCAATCTACACCGTCACTTGGAGGAGCCATAAATAAAATATACAGCCTTAAAGCATCAGCTCCGTGTGATTTAAAATATCCTTCTGGGTCAACAATATTACCCTTTGATTTCGACATTTTTGCTCCTTCAAAATTTATCATTCCCTGAGAAAATAAATTGTTAAAAGGTTCGTCAACGTCAATCATTTTTAAATCTCTTAAAGCTTTAACAAAAAATCTTGAATACAGTAAATGTAATATAGCATGTTCAACTCCACCTATATATTGATCAACTGGAAGCCAATCATTTATAAACTTAGATTTAAAAGGCTCTTCTGAGTTTTTAGGATCCAAAAAACGCAAAAAATACCAAGAAGAGTCAACAAAAGTGTCCATGGTATCTGTTTCCCTTAACCCTGGTTTGTTACATTTTGGACATTCAACATTTACAAATTCCTCACTCTTTGAAAGAGGAGACCCATCTGTATTTAAATAATTTTCAATTTCTGGAAGAAGAACTGGAAGATTTTTTATATCTTCAGCTACTAGTCCACATTCTTCGCAATTGATTAATGGTATCGGGCAACCCCAGTACCTTTGTCTGCTTATCAACCAATCTCTTAGTCTAAATGTAGTTTTTTTATCTCCCATTTTGTTTTTTTCTAAATACTGAATGATTTTCTGACTCGCCTCTGTATGAGAATTTAGATCATTAAATTCTCCTGAGTTAATTAATACCCCTTCTTCAACATAGGCTTCTATCTCTACATTTTTTTGTGACTCTTTATTCATGATTACTTGTCGAATTTCTATATTATATTTTTTTGCAAAGTCATAGTCTCTTTGATCATGTGCTGGTACTGCCATTATTGCACCTGTTCCGTAATTAATTAATACATAATCAGCAATCCATAGTGGAACTTCTTCGTTGGTCATAGGGTTTATAACTTTTAAGTGTGTATCTACACCTGATTTCTCTTTTGTAATTGACATCCTTTCAAATTCCGACTTAGACTTTGCTTTTTCTATATATTCTTTAATCTGATTTTTATTATCAGAAATTTTTAATATGTTTTCCATAAGTTCATGTTCAGGAGAAATAACTGCGAATGTCATGCCAAAAAGAGTATCTGGTCTTGTGGTAAAAACTTCAAATAAAATATCAGAACCACTGACTTTTAATTCGAATTGTGCACCTTCTGACTTTCCTATCCAATTTTTTTGCATAGTTTTAACATTTTCAGGCCAATTTCCGATTTTCTCTAATCCAGTTAACAACTCTTCAGAATAATTTGAAATTTTTAGAAACCACTGATTTAGATTTTTTTGAATAACTTCTGTTTCACATCTCTCACAGTTCCCATCTACAACCTGTTCGTTTGCTAATACAGTCTTACATGAATTACACCAATTAACCGGTGCATCTTTTTTATAAGCTAAATCAGCTTCGTACAGTTTAATAAAAAGATACTGTGTCCATTTGTAATAATCTTCAGAGTGGGCAGCTAGTTCTCTTTCCCAGTCATAAAGTGACCCGAGTCGAATTATTTGATCTTTCATATTTGTAATTCTCTCTTCGGTAAATTCTCTTGGATGAATCCCAGTTTTAATTGCTGCATTTTCAGCTGGTAAACCGAATGAATCCCAACCCATTGGAGATAAAACATTAAAACCATTTAATAATTTATATCTAGTAATAACATCACCAATTGTATAGTTTCTAACATGACCCATGTGTAGATCACCTGATGGATATGGATACATACAAAGGTTGTAGAACTTAGGTTTTTCTGAATCAAGGTCGCATTCAATAATCTTGTTACTAGACCAGTAATTCTGCCATTTCTCTTCAATTTTTTCAAAATCAAAATTATTCATATCTATAAACTTCCTGAAACTTTGGAAATATTTTTTCCACCCTTGATTTTTCTAATTTCTTATCAATATTAGACAACTTATTTTCAATAACAGAATAATCTTTTTTTAAATCATTTATAGCCAAATTTAATTTATCAATTAAAGAATCTACATTTTCAAATAAATATCCTGTATCACTATCTATATAGGTATTCATGGGCTTAATATCTCTTGTTAAGCATATTTTTGAATAACTCATAGCCTCAAGCAGAACTAAACCTAAACCCTCTGAATACGATGGGAAAACAAAAATGTCTACTTCGTTAAAAAATTTCTTCCTATCTTCTACATACCCAAGAAAATTAATATTAGTCGTATTATTATCATCGATAGTTCTGACTAACTTATTAATATAATCATTGTTACCATAGCCCCCAATATTTACCTTTAAATTATTTTCATTTAAATTAATACTATTAAGAGCTTCTAGGAAATCTTCGATTCCCTTGTTTTTATTTAACCTTCCAAGGAAACCTAGTGTTAAGTTATTTGTGTCTATTTCTTTTGGTATATTTTTATTTACCCAATATGGAATAACAACAACATTTAGAGAAGAATTTAAATTGATAATCCATTCTTTTACTTCATCAGAAATTGCTATTACTGATGAAGCATTTTCCCAACACTTAGATAATCTTTTCATAAATATTTTTCGAAAATTATTACTGATTATATTTTTTTCCAAATATGTATCATGTTTCCCGTGAACACTAACGATCCATCTAACATTAGAAATGTTGCGTGAAATTTTTTTTAAAAGAAATATCATAAAATCACTTCTTGGTTGATGTGAATGTATTAATTCAAAACCTTGTTTTTTTATAAAAGCAGCAAGTGAAAAATAAGAAAGGACATTAAACATTCTAGGACCATTTAGTCTTTTAATCTCTACTCCTAAATTTTTTAACTCACTCTCAATTGAAATTATATTTTTAGTGTCTGGACCTATAGCAACTATTTTTAACGAATAGTCATTTTGTAATTGTTCTTTAATTAAATCAAGTAGATGGGTCTCTGCCCCACCCCTATTAAGCGAATTAATTACATGACAAATTAACATATTAATCTTAAATTCTAGGTGTTATCCAGGTTGATTTAGGAGGAAAGAGATAGTTTTCTTTATAGAATTCATTTAATTTAATAGATGTGAAACTTAAGATATTTTGACTATTTATGTCGTTATCGTTTGCAAAAGGACTAATAAAGCCATTTTGAAAACATTCTCTCTTAAAGTTATATAAATCATAAATATCTAATATTTCTTTTGAAGAGAAAATATCATTATCTATTTTTAAATAAAATTTTGAATTTGAATTAGTTGTAAAGTTTTTACTTTCTAAAATATTCATAAAGTAAGCTTTTTCAATATTTATTTCAGAAAGATAAGATTCAATGTTCACGTCTTCAGAAGAAACAATGATAACTTTGATTGGTGCGTCTATGTTGTTCCGAGATATGAAATCAAACCTATGATGACCATCAAGGAGAGTTAGTAAATCAATATCTAACTCTTTACTCTCAAGCAATTGTAATGTTTCCATATCAACAGAGAACAACAAAGGTTCGAATTCATTAATTAATTTAGTGTCCTGATCTTCAATTGGGGTTGCTAATTCTTCATGTAAAATAATTTTTAAATTATTTTTTTTTGAAAAATTTATTTCAGCTTCAACTCCTGTAACATTATATTCTTTAAATTCGTAGCTAGAAATTTTACTAATTTTCATTTTTTGTCAAAAAATCTAGAAATAAAGTCTGATAAGTAATTTACCATTTCAGAATCTACAGCATTATAAAGACTTATTCTTATGCCTCCAACACTTCTATGTCCTTGGATTCCTACAATATTGTGTTTTTCAGCTTCACTTAAAAATTCTTCTTCTAAAGAATTATCTATAAAGTTAAATATTATATTTGACCTACTTCTAGCAAATTTAGAAATCGGCAATAGTATCTTTTCAGAGTATGTTTCAAGTTGCTCGTAAAGAAGACTTGAATGTTTTTTTGATTGTGTTTCAAAAAAATCTACACCCCCAGATTTTATCATCCACTCACTAACTAGGTAGAGTATATAAACAGAGAACGTTGATGGCGTATTCAAAACAGAGTCGTTATCTGATAATTTCTTTAAATTTAAATAAGAAGGGTTGTCTATTTTAGGTAAATGAGTTTCGTCACCTATGCATATGGTTACACCAGGTATTCCCATATTTTTTTGAGCTCCTCCATAAATATATCTTAAATTATCCCAATCAAATTTATAAGATCCAATATCTGATGACATATCAACAATAAGTGATGGGTGTTTTATATTTTTAAAATCTCTTATTTGAATACCGTTGATTGTTTCATTTGAAGTTACATGTAGATAATCTAAATCTTTGAAGTATTGACTATTATCTTTTGATAATAACTCTTCAATTTTTGAATGGTCTATATTTATGCTTTCTGTTTCTCTTACTAGCCTAAAGTCTTGATGTGTTTTTTTGCTCCACTCTCCAGTTACAAGACAACCAACATTATTTTCAACACCATAGTTGTAAGACAAAAAACTATTTTGATAGGTCGCTCCACCTTGTAGGAATAGAATGAAATAATTGTCCGGAATATTGAATAGTTTGGTTAAATTTATTTTTAATTTTTCCATCATTTCTTTGTACTCTTTACTTCTGTGCGAAATTTCTAATATAGACATTCCTGAATCTTGATAATTAATTATTGATTCATTTGCTTTCTTTATCACGGAAGGGTGAAGTCTTGCTGGTCCAGCTGAAAAATTATATTTGTTCATATGTAATTCTATCTTTAAAAAGAAAATTATATGTTATACCAATAATTAAACCGTAGTATGAATTAACTTCTTCAATAGGACTAACGAAGAAAAATAAAATTACAAGAAGTAAAAACATACTCTTCAAATTAATTTTTTTTGTATAAAGAAAATGAAAGATAGATAGAAATAAGAATAGAGGAAAAATAATTCCTAAAGCTTGTGTGTAAAATACAAATAAGTTTTGTACATTTATCTTGTATTTAATTAGAGAGTAATTTCCTGTGCCAAAATTTTCAGTACTATATCTCTGAAGTAAATACTTGGGTAAAGTTCTGTTAGAGAAATACATCTCCTCATTAACCTTTAGAGAGGAATACGACTGAAAATCTGAATTAACATTGCTAAAGCTTTCAGGATTAACAAATTTTATTGATGATAAAAAATATTTAATGACGTTGATTCTATCATTTCCTAGTTCAACAACTGGTTCGTCAATATTTGAATCAATTTTTATTTCTCCAGAACTATTCATATTCTCAACATCCTCTTGATATTCCAAGCACTCAATACTTTCAGGGTTCAAATTACATTCAAATACACCAAAAGTAGAGAAAACAATAATCAAACCGAAAAAAATAATAAACTCAAATTTTATTTCTCTTTTAAGTAAATATTGAATTAATAAAAAAACTAAAAAGATAATACAAAATAATTTTACATAATTACTTCTTGTAAGACCCAATGCTATACCTGAAACAACAGGAATAAGAAAATTTTTTCTATTTGTTTTATGTAAATATAAAAGAACAATAGGAAAGAAAAAAGTAACTAAAAAAACGGGTTCTCTAAAAGTACCCATAGCTCTATGAGGTTCCGATAACCAAAATATAGACTGCATAGATTCACCATATATATTTGTATTGGATCTATTCCTTAAAGGCTCATACAGGTCAAATATTTGAGCTACGAATATGTATATAGTTGTTATTGAAAAAAAATAAATTAAGTATTTTGTATATTTAAGAAATAAATCTAATTTTTTATTTTGTAAAAAATAAAGAGTGAAAAAAAGTACAGTAAAAAATGATACCAAATTAAAAAGTCTTAAGAAAATATAAACCAAGTCAGAGATGCTTGAATCAAAAAATACTAAATAAAAAACTTGAGGAATTAAAACAATAGAAAGTAAAAATAATAAAATATCTTTTGTATTTTTAGTAAAAAGATTCTTGTATTCAATTAAAGACAAGGCTAGTAATAAACTCATCCCTATCCATGAAATTGGAATAGAAAATATTTCATATGCATCAAGAAAAATAAATATAATTGAAATAAATATAACTATTAAATAATTAGTATCTTTATTTAATTTCATAGTCTTTATGATAATGGTGAATAATTTATGATTTTAATTTTTTCTTATATATGAGATATTCGTAGGACTTTTGTAAGACCATCGCAGAAGATAATGAGATGGCAATTCCCCTTGATGAATAAATTTGAGCTAATGGAATTGCTAATAATAAAAACACACCAGAATAAATTAACCTTCCATAAGCATGGAAAGTAATCAAATCGTTAAATAATAAATACTGTCTAATCCAAAATGTATAAAGATAGAATATAAAACCTATTAACAAAATTAACATTGGTATATATGAATCGCTAAATTCATCTGAACCAAGAATTGAAATTATTTTTTTGCCAAATCCCACATACATTATTGAGATTAAACAACTTAATGGAAGTAATATTTTTTTGAAAAAAACATTGATTTCAAAACTTGAAGATGAATCTTTTAGCTTATTTTGTAACCATGGGTTGAATGTAACAACTATATAATTTATTGGCTCTATCAATTTTTTAGCAAATTTATAAATCCCAACAGATGAGATATCACTAATAACACCTAAAAGAATAACATCTAAATGCTGAGGAATTAAACCTACTATTTGATCAAACCTAAGTTTTCCATAAGATTTTTTAATTCTTTTAAAATATATAGACAATGATTCAAAATTTATTAACTGGATTTTGGCATATTTAGTAGCTAAATAAATACCTAGTAAACCATAAGTGGAAGAATAAATTGTTTGGGAAATAAGATAATTCTCAATGCTTGGGTCAACTCGAAATAAAAATAATATAGATAAAAATCTTATTAGAACTGTAATAAATTCTAGAAATGAAAAACTTTTCATTTTCCCATTAAATATTAAAATTGCTTTTGAAGTCTCAGAAAAAGTTTGAACAATTCTTGAAAACAAATAAAACAAAATAATAGGGGTTATTTTTTGTATTCCAAAATAATGTCCAAGCTCACTATAAAAAGTTAAAAAACAAACAGTAAAGGAGAACAGTCCTATAAAAAAATCAAAAAATAATGAATCAGTAAAAATATTCTGACCTTTTTTTAATGCGAGTAAAGTAACATCACTATTTCTAGAATGCGTGGCTCTAAATATTAAACTAGGCAGTGTAATAATTAAAGTCACAGTTCCAAAATTTTCTACACCCAACTGTTTAACGACATAAGACACTTGAAGAACAGAAATTACTGCAATCAAAAATTGTGAACCTATTAGTTCTTTAGTTTGTAAATATATTTCTTTAATATACAAAAATTTCACCAGTTTCTGTGGAGCTGAGGGGATTTGAACCCCTGACCCCGTGCATGCCATGCACGTGCTCTACCAACTGAGCTACAGCCCCATAATTATAAAGACTAGGCATATTGATCTACTAGATTGCTATCAAAATACAAATCTTCCAAATTATAGTATTCTCTCGCTTCTTCAGTAAAAAAATGTATCGTTGTGCTACCGAACTCAATTAATACCCAGGTTGAATTTAATCCTTCTGAATTAAATTCTTTATTGTTTTCTTTTGCAATTAAATGTAGTTTTTTAACTGATGCATTCATTTGAGCTTTTGAATTAGAATTGCATAATATAGCTATATCCGTATAGTTATTATCTTTAAGATCAAAAACTTTAATATCTGTACATTTTTGGATTAGAAGAACATCAATAACACTATCGAGAAAAAAGTTGTTCTTACTTATATTTTTCTTTTCTTTCGACACTTAATAAATATCTTACCATGTAAAAAATAATGACACTATTCTTAATTATGAGGATAGATTTGATTTGAAAAAAATAATAATCGTCGGGGCTGGTGAAGTAGGAAACTTCTTAGCTAATAAGCTTTCTAGCGAACAGCATAATGTTACTTTAATCGAAGAAAACCAAAGTAAAGTTGAAGAACTCAACTCGTCTTTAGATGCTTTAGTTATACAGGGAAATGGAGGAAGCCCCTCTTCTCTTATTGAGGCTGGTGCTGAAGATACAGATTTAATTATTGCAGTAACAGACAATGAAAATGTAAATATGCTTTCTTGTTATATTGCAAAAAATATGGGTACAAAAAAATCATTTGCTAGGGTCCAAGATGGTTCAATGAAAAATGAGCTCGAAGAATTAAAAATTGATCAAATAATAGATCCTTCTGATAAAGCTTGTGATGAGATTGAAAAACTTCTCTCTCGAGCAGGTATTTATGATATTTATGAATTTGGCAATGGTGAGTTGTTATCTATTGGCGGTGTACTTACAAAAGATTCTCCATTACTTGGAAAGAAGTTAATGGATATACATGAATTTGGTGGAAGAGAGAATTGGCTTGTTACCGCTTATGTCAGAGAAAAAGAATCACTTATTGCAAATGGTAATACACTTCTTCAAGAAGAAGATCATGTAAAAATAATTGTAAAGAATAATGATATACAAACTGCTCTTTCATTACTTGGCATTAAGGAAAAAAATAGAATTAAAAAAGTTGTAATTGTAGGTGCATCTAGAGCTTCTGAACTTTTAGCAAGGCGACTACACAAAGAATATGAAGTTATTGTTATTGATGATATAGAGTCTGACTGTAATAGAATTGCTGAAAATAATTCAAATATTATTGTTGTTTGCAATGATCCAAAAGTACCGAATAATTTAACTGATATAGGTATTGATGAGGAATCAGCAATCGTTGCACTAAGTAAAGATGACTCAAAAAATATAGTTTGCTCTCTTGTTGGCAAAGCTTTAGGTGCAACTGAGATAATCACAAGAGTAAATAAGATAGATTACATTGAACTATTAAAAGAAACATCTATTCAAGCAACAATTTCAACAAGAATTGCTGCAGCCAATTCTATATTGCAAGATGTACGTTCAAGTCAAGTAACGTTAGACATATTATTTGAAGATACTGATATAGAAGCTCTTGAAATATTATTAAGTAAAGAATGTCCAGTAATAGAAAAAACTATTGCAGAAATTGACCTTCCTGATAATTGTTTAATCGCTGGTGTTACAAGAAGGGAAAATACATTTATTCCTTCTGGGACTTGGAAATTTGCTGCTAAAGATAAGCTAGTAGTATTTACCCATCCAAACTCTATAGAGCAAGTCGAAACTCTTTTTTGCTAAAATACAATGTTTAAAATTATTGCATTCATTAATTCGGCGATATACCCTGTTTTAGCTATTGCTCTTTTACCCTCTATTTTATATGCTTTTTATCTTGAGGATTACAGATTTGCTATTTCACTCTTATCATTACTATTAATTACTTTACTAGTCACTTTTATTGTTAGGAAAAAAATCATCCCTTCAAAACAACTAACAACAATCCAAGGATTTGCAGCTGTTGGTATTTCATGGATATTTATTTCTTTATTTGGAACACTGCCATATGTTTTTTCAAATACCAATTTGAGCTTCATTGATATACTTTTTGAAACAATTTCAGGCTTTACAACTACTGGAGCTTCTATTTTGACTGATATAGAATCTGTTAATCCAGCCCTACTTCTTTGGAGATCAATTACTCAGTGGTTAGGAGGAATGGGAATTGTTGTTCTAACTATATCTGTTTTGCCTTTATTAGGTTCTGGCGGTATTAATTTATTCAAAGCCGAATCTCCTGGACCAACTACGGATAGATTAACTCCAAAATTTAAAGATACAGCTAAATTACTTTGGTTTTCTTACGCTGTTATAACTTTGATAGAAACATTACTTCTGTATTTTTCGGGATTAGATTTATTTACATCTTTAAATCATTCATTTACAACTCTTTCGACAGGTGGGTTTAGTACATTAAATTCTTCTGTTTCTGAATTTTCTATTCTAGCTAAGTGGATAATCATTATATTTATGTTTATTGCTGGAGTCTCTTTCACTTTGCTATTAAAAAGTTTTAGAACAATTAAAGCATTGATTGAGAGTACAGAATTTAAATTTTATCTTTTTATAGTGATTACAACAGCAGTTATTTTTATTCCAAAAAGCTTATCTATAAGCGATACGCTCAATGAAGCTATAAATACAGCATTTTTTACAGCGTTAACATTAATAACAACTACTGGTTATACAAATGTTGATTATCAGCTTTGGCATATAGACTTTAGAATTTTTATACTCGGACTTATGTTTTTAGGTGGAATGGCAGGATCAACAGCTGGAGGAATCAAAACAATAAGGGTTATAGCCTTGCTTAAATCTGTAAGGAACGAGATAAGAAAAATCATTTACCCCAATGCAATATTTAAAATTAGGATGTCAAAATCAGTCTTACCCGAAAAAATGATTGAATCTGTACAAACATTCTTTATTTTATATGTTTCAATATTTGTGTTAGGAAGTTTTGCTTTAAGTATAAGTACAAATATGTCTGGATTAAACCTGTCTTTTGAAGGTGTTTTAAGTGCTGTAGCATCAGCAATGAATAATATTGGACCTGGTTTAAAAGAAGTTGGACCAGTAAATAACTATGCATTTCTTGATAGCTACTCAAAAATGATCTTATCATTTTTAATGATTGTTGGAAGATTAGAAATATTCCCTATTGCGATACTTTTTTATAAGAAAACTTGGAAATCTTAATATAACTCATTTTCTTTAATATAATTTTGAATCTTTGTAGGAATTTTGCCTTCAATGCTTTCTTCACTTATTATTTTGTTTCTAATTCCAGTAGAACTTATATCTAATTCATCACCTTCAATTAAGTTAAACTCAAATGGAAATTCGCTTACTAATTTTTCTTTAGTTATTTCTTCTCTTGGCGCAATGAGAAAGTTAGTTAATAAATTTAAATCTTTATAATCTTTCCAAGTGTTTATAGAAATAGCAACATCCGCACCAAGTATGAAAAACATATGTTCTTTTTCTATATTTAGTTTTTTAAGAGTCTCAACAGTATAGGAAGGTTCATTTACAGATTTTTCAATGTCACTTATTTCAAATAAGGGGTTGCTGTTAATCAATAAGTTTGTCATTATGTACCTATCATCATATGAAGTTTCTATATCTTTTTGCCAAGGATTACCTGTCGGTATAAAAATGACTCTATCCAAATTGTATTGATTAATAGCTCTCTGAGCTATTTCGTAATGTGCATTATGTGGAGGGTCAAAAGTCCCACCTAAAATTCCTGTTACTTTCATTTCAACATCTTTTTAAAATCTATATTGTTCACAAAATCACGTAATTGATTATAATTCCGAACTTCAGAAGTTGTTTTAGTTATTCTTTCAAACTTACTTATTTGACTGTCTCCTGTATCCCAATACTTTTTCTTTTCAGGATTCATCCAATAAATTTTTTCAAATTGATTATATAAATTATTAATAAGTTCTTCAGATATATTTCTATAATTATTTCTTCCATCCCCTATAACAATAAGACTCTTCGTTGTAGAATTTAGCTTTTTATTTTGATCTATTAAATCTTGAAATGATTTTTCATAATCAGAATGTCCATCACTTTTTACATAACTGTTCCAATTATGTAAAACAGAATCAATTTCATTCTTTTTTAATTTTTTCAATGTTTTTGTTACATCTGTTAAACCATCTATAAATACAAAAGCTTTAATTGAGCTAAATCTACTTACCATCCCAAACAATAGCGTTATGCCAAAAAGTGAATACAAAGCCATTGAACCACTTATATCACAAGCTATAACTAGATTGGGTTTTCGTAATAATTTTGGTCTCATTATAATTTTGTGGAAGATTCCACCTGTTTGCATAGACTTTCTAATTGTTTTTCTAAAATGCAATTTTCCCTTACTAGCTTGTTTTATGTGTCTTTTAAATTTTATAGCTAATTTATTTCCTAGCTTATAAGTTTGTTCTAATAGAATTCTTCTTTCATTTGGATCTGTATAAAGGAAATCTAATTCTCCTAATTGTGTTTTTGGTTCAAGTTCTGATGGTTGATATGAATCTTTTGCTTTATTTCTTTCCTCACTCAAGATTTCTAGTATCTTCATATCTAATAAATCATTAAATTTATTTTTATTTATTAAATTAGTAATAGATGAAACTTCATCAAATTCATAATTAGAAAATAACATCATAGTTTCTTGATATTTAAGACTTTTTTTTATTTGATTTAACCAATAATCATTTGATACTGGTCTTGAAAAATCTATATCACCAAAATTTTCAATTACACTTTTTACAAGGGTATCAAAATTTTCATAATTTCCAGCATTTAAATCTGAGATAATCTGCTGTAGATCACTATCGTCATTAGAATATTCACTCAATAACGAATAACTTGTTGAGTCATTATTTTCAATTGAATGATTGAAGTATCTATTAATTAAATTTTTAAGATGAATCTGATCCTCTCTATTTTTAGGAATTAAAAAATATAAATAAAGAAGTTCTTTTTCTAAATTTTTTAAATTTTTGAGATTCTTATATTCGAAAAATACTTTAAGTTGGTCTGTTGGAATAAAATAATTGTTACTTTTACAAAAATTAGAAAAATTTAAAATTTCATTCTTGGTTAAACTCATTAGACTCTTCTAGTTTTTCTACATATTTCTTTTGATCAGATTTATCTTTTAATAATATACCTAGATTAGATCTAACTGATTCTTGATCTTTTGAGTTATTATATTTAACCCACTCAACAGACTCAATTAAAGAAGGAATTTTATTAAGACTTAAGCTTCTGATAAACGATACAAGAGAGGCATATTTTCTGGCTTCATTTTCATCTATATCTTCAATACTGTTCATGAAAACTTTAGTTTCAATTTCAATAGACGGAAAATCTAGATAATAATATATACATCTTCTTCTAAGAGCATCTGACAACTCCCTCGTGCTGTTAGAGGTAAGAATTGTAATTCTATTTTCACTACCTTTTATTGTTCCAAACTCTGGAATTGTAACTTGATTTTCAGCAAGAACTTCCAATAGTAAAGCTTCGAACTCTTCATCTGATCTATCAATTTCATCGATTAAAAAAAGTGAGTTTTCTTCAGTAGTTAAAGCAGTCAAAATAGGTCTTTTAATTAAGTACTTTTCATCAAAAAGATTTTCATTTTCTTCACTTTTTTGTATTGATAAAAGTTGCTTTTTGTAATTCCATTCATAAACCGATTTATCTTCATCAATTCCTTCATGACATTGAAGTCTTATAAGCTCTAAATTCAGTAATGCAGAAAGTGTCTTAGCTAAAAAAGTTTTTCCTGTACCTGCCGGACCTTCAATCAATAAAGGCTTATCTAGAAATATTGCAGCGTTAATAACATCGATAAGTTCCTGAGTTGCAAAATAGTTTTCTTGCTCTAGCCCATCTATAGTTAGATCATTAATTTTCATTTTCTTACTGTTCCTGACCCTTCAACAACATATCTTTCGTTTGTTAAAGATTCTAATCCCATTGGACCTCTAGCGTGCAATTTCTGAGTGCTAATTCCTACTTCGGCACCAAAACCAAACATTTCACCGTCTGTAAACCTTGTAGAAGCATTAATAAAAATAACTGAGGAATCTATAGATTTAGAAAATATATTTGCTACTTCATTAGATTCAGAAATTATTGCTTCAGTATGGCCTGAGGAATATTTTTCTATGTGCTGTATTGCTTCATCCAAGTCATCAACAATTTTAATTGCTAACTTTAAATCATGGAATTCAGTCATATAATGATCATCGTTAGCTATTTCTAGATCTGGGAATTCAGTGGTTATTATTTCATCTACAAAAAGCTCAACATCATTTTTAAGTAGTTCATTTATGATTTCTTTACCCATATTTTGATATATGGATTTATTTAATATCAAAGTTTCAAGAGCATTACACACTCCTGGTCTTTGCACTTTTGAGTTAATAATTATATCGATTATATATTTGGGATTTGCGTCATCATGTACATAAAGATGCACATTGCCATCTCCGTCTAAAATAAATGGAACCTTTGCATTATCTACTAATGTATTAATTAAACCCTTCCCTCCTCTAGGAACAATTAAATCGATACATTCAGTAAGTTTCATAAATTTTATAGTATCTTCTCTTTCCTTACTTTTAATAAGCTGGATAGCATCTTTATTAATTTTATTTTTTTCTAATGTTTTTTGTAAAGAATTTAGTATTTCAGAATTAGAATCTAAACAATAACTAGAGCCTTTTAAAATTACTGCATTACCAGACTTGATGCAAAGGGCTGAAACATCACTGGTAACATTAGGCCTTGCTTCATAGATTATTCCAATAACTCCAAAAGGAGACCTTACTTTATTAATATTAAGTCCATCATCAGTTGTCCATGATTTCGTTACCTCACCTACAGGATCCTTAAGTGGAATAATCTTTTTTAAACCATTACTCATACCTTCAATTCTCTCCCTAGTTAAAGTTAAACGATCAACTAGAGATGATGAAAGGTCTAGTTCATTAGCATTATCAAGATCTTTTTTATTTGCTTTTAATATTAAATCAGAATCTTTAATAAGCTGCTCAGACATATCATTAATAAGATTATTCTTTTTATCTGTATCTAATTGGTTTATTTGTTTTGAAGCAATTATTGCTTTTTCGCCTATTTCTTTTAACACATATCAAGATTAATTTGATTTCACGAATATTTAAAATGTTTTATAAAATTAATAAATTATCTTTATGAATAACTACTTTATTTTCAGCATCTTTATCTAAGCTAAACTCTTTATTAGATATTTTAGAAATTCCCTTACCAATTAATGAATTACTAGTATCAAAAATTTCAATTCCGTCATTACTTTCAAAAGGTACATTAACTTTATTAATTCCTCTAGACAACAATGAAGCGTCCTTAATTAAAGCATCCCTTGCACCGTCATCTATATTTATTCGCCCTACAATTGGCATTCCGTATGCTATCCATAATTTTTTAAGTTTTACGTTTTTAGAAGATGGTTTAACAAATGTGCCAATATCTTCATTGTTTACTACTTTCTTAATACAATCATCTGACCAGGTTATAATTTGCGTAGGAATTCCAGAAAATCCAGCCATTTGTGAAGCCATAATTTTTGTTGAGAATCCGCCCATACCCTCTCCTGTTGATGATGTTGGTATCAAGTCAGCTAATTCGTCTGAATCGTATTCAATATAATTTATTTTTTCTGCATTTTTTGATTTTTGTGGATCAGAATCAAATAAACCTTCCTGATTCGTTATTAATACTAATTTTTCTGCTTTCACTACAATTGCTACTATTGCGGAAAGTCTGTCGTTATCACCAAATTTTAATTCTTCAGTAGCAACAATATCATTTTCATTTATTACAGGAATAATGTCTTGTATTATTAATTCATTTAGAGCCTCAGATGTGTTTACAAATTGATTTCGATCTTCAAGAACATTCTTAGACATTAATACCTGGCCTATTTTTAAATCTTTAGTTTTAAATACTTCTTTAAAAGAATTAACTAAAGCAATTTGACCAACAGAAGAAGCTACCTGTAAAGACTTTAACTCAGTAGGTCTTTGGTCAAGGTTTAGTTCATTCGCTCCTAATTGGACAGCACCTGAAGTTACGATAATAAAATTAAAACCATTTTGTTTTTGTTCTTTTATGGAGGAAGCAAGAGAGTCCATTAAGCCTAGGTTTAACTCTCCATCTTTAATAATTGAAGTTGTTCCTATTTTTATAACTATATTTTTTTTACTTTTCATATTCAAACTCAGAATTATTTAATTTTATTATGTCGCCTTTTTTAATTCCCATATCTTCCAGTTGTGCAGGTATTTCTGACTTTTCAAATCTATGTGATATTTCATTAAATACATCAAACTCATTCCCATTTAAATTAGTAATTCGGTCTACTAAGTCTCCTGTTACTTCCCACCTGTTATCATGTTTTTCTATAGAAAAAAGATCCCCTTCTAAACTTATCTTCTCAAAGCTTTTATTTATTGTATCAAGATTGCTGTAGTCATATTTATCTATACTTTCAATCAATTTGTTTATACCTTTATTATTTATGGCTGATATATTGAGATACTCATTATTTTCAATACCTAAATCTGATTTATTAACAACTTTTATAATTGGAAGTTTTTTTAGATTATTATTATATTTATACATTTCTTTTTCGATTAATTTAGCTTGCTCATCAACGCTATATTCTGAATTACTTGGATCTAATAATAAAATTAAAACTTTTGAGTTTTTTAAATGTTTCAAAATTGAATCTCCCATACCAACACCTTCAGAAGCTCCTTCTATTAATCCAGGCAAATCACAAATTACTAATGGTTTTCCTTTACCTTCATAAACCCCTAAATTTGGAGTAATAGTTGTGAATGGATATGTCCCAGTTTTAGCGTTTGAATTAGTTATTGTCTTAATTAATGTACTCTTTCCAGAATTAGGAAGTCCCAAAATTGCAATGTCAGTTATTAAGCTTAATTGAAGCATTACATTTACTTTTTTTCTTTTTTCTCCTGATTCTGAAATTTTTGGGTTCGGATTTCTTTTTGCAATTAAATCTTTATTCCCTCTTCCTCCCTTGCCTCCCTTACAAATTAGAAACGTAACCTCATCCTTAAGTATCTCTGCTACTTTTTCATTATTAACTAATATAGAAGTTCCTAAAGGAACATTAATAAATAGATCATTTCCATTTTTTCCATCTTGAAAATCTTTTCCAGCATCTTCTCCGTTTTCAGCTTTAAATGAACTGGTTGAATAAATTGAACTAAAGTCATAAATACTATCATCAGATTTAAAATAAATAGAACCGCCTTCTCCACCAGTGCCACCATTGGGAGAGCTTTTGGTTCCTTTAGATTTAAAACTTATAGATCCTGAGCCACCTGCTCCAGAAAGCAAGCTTAGCTCGACATTGTCAACAAACATTTCATTTCGGAATGATATTTACTAATTTTCTACCATTCCTCGATGAATATTTGACTACTCCATCTACTTTTGCAAATAATGTATCATCCCCACCTTTTGAAACATTTTCACCCGGATGAATCTTTGTTCCTCTTTGTCTAATAACAATTGAACCTGCTGAAATATCTTGACCATCAAAAACTTTTGTACCAAGTCGTTTGGACTCTGAATCTCTTCCGTTTCTAGTTGAACCACCAGCTTTAGTTTTTGACATTAGTTATTCTTCCTCTCCTGAAGTCTTGTTTGATATTGATTTTACTTTCACAACTTTTACTTCATCCCTGTATCCAACTCTTCTTCTGTTGCCAGTCTTATTTTTGTATTGAAATATGTTTAATTTTTTTAATTTTTTCTCGTCTATTAACTCTAAATTAACTGAGCATTCTAACAAGCTCTTTTCATCAGTTACTATAGAGCCTTTCCTAGGACTTAATAAGATAGGATTTATTGAATCTAATGAAAAACTTTTTGGGACTTCCAGAATATCGCCTTCAGCTACTCTTTCTTGCTTAGCCCCAACTTCTATAACAGCATATTTACTCATAACTCAACTACTCTACTACGGCATCTGATTCAAGTAAATTATCTTCTACGGAATTATTTGAAAAAATATCATTTATTATAAGACCCCTACCATTACATTCTTCACATTCTTCTGAAAAACTTTCTATAAGGCCCGCTGAAACATTCTTTCTTGTCATCTCAACCAAACCTAATCTTGATACATTAAATACCTGAGTCCTAGTTTTATCTTTAGCTAACTCTTGCTTAAATTTTTGTAATAATGATTCTTGCTTTTTTACTGATTCCATATCAATAAAATCAATAACAATTATTCCACCAATATCACGTAATCTTAACTGTCTAGCTATCTCTTCTGAAGCTTCTAGATTATTCTCATAAACAGTTTGCTCTAAACTATCTTTACCGACAAATTTTCCTGTATTTACATCAATAACAGTCAAAGCCTCTGTTCTATCAATAATTAAATGTCCCCCAGAAGGCAACCAAACCTTTCTATCCAATGCTTTTTTTATTTGATCTTCAATATGGTATCTTTCAAATAATTCAAGCTCGTCATTATATGACTCAACAATATCATTTAATTCAGGGGAGGTTTCATTGATATATTCTTTAATCTCCTCAAAATGCTTTCCACCTTGAATTAATAACTTTTTAAAATTTGTTCCTAAGTGTTCTCTAATAACCTTAACTGATAAGTCTGGCTCTTCATGAATAAGAACTGGTGCTGAACCTGAGTCGTTTCCAGAAACTTTATCCCATTCATTAATTAATTTATCAATATCACTTTTTAGAGATGCCTCATTAACGCCTTCAGCTGCAGTTCTTACTATTACTCCAAAACCTTGGGGTTTAATTTTTTTAATAATCTTATCTAACCTAGTTCTTTCATTGTCTGGAAGTCTCCTCGAAATTCCTTTTGAGTTTGAGTTTGGAATTAAAACTAAATATCTTCCTGGAAATGAAATTTGGCCAGTAAGCCTTGCTCCTTTTTCACCCATTGCATCTTTTACGACCTGTACAAGTATTTCCTGTTCCTGTTTTAAAATATTTTCTATCTTTGAGCCTCTTCTCGAATTTGCAACATCAGCTACATATAAAACACCATTTTTTTCTTCTCCAAATGAAACAAATGCTGCTTCCATTCCAGGTAAAATGTTTTTAACTTTTCCTAAATAAATATTTCCAACTAACGACTTTGACTTAGACTCAGCTGTGTAATACTCAACCAGAGTTGCACCTTCTAGAATAGCAATTTTTGAAGAACCACCTTTAAAACTAATAAGCATTTGCTTTTTATCAACAACAGGGACTGGCAAAGGTTTTTCTCTGAACCAAGTTTGCCTTGAAGCTTTCCTATTCTGATTTCTGTTAAATGAACTGGAACTAGTTGTTCCAGATTTTATTTTTACTTTTTGCCCTTTAAACCATTTTGTCTCTGATTTATCAAATCTGTCTTCACTTTTACGTACTACAGTTGATCTCTTGAATATACCAAACATTTAAACCTCCAAATAACTGATGTGAAAAATATATTAAAAAACTCATATCATTTAGGTTAATACGATTTAAATATTAAATAACTAAGTTATTTTCAATAAAAATTCTGTTAGTAATTCCAAAAATTATAGCTGTAGAAACCATTGAAGAACCTCCTAAGCTTAGTAGAGGAAAAGGTAAACCAGTTAATGGGAGTAAACCAGTTATTGTTGAAATATTAACAATAATTTGAAAAGCTAATAATGTCACAAAACCTGTAATAACAAACTTATCAAAGTCTGAATTAGAAACATTCAAAATTTGGTTTAATCTAAAAAAGAACAAAAGCCACATAATTAAAATAAATAGAACACCTATGAATCCAAAATTATAAGCATAAGCAGCAAAAATAAAATCTGTTGTTTCTACAGGTACAAATACTTTTTCTACTTTGTTTGATTCAAAATATTGACCAAAAATACTTCCACTGGATATTAGTAATTTACTTTGAGATTGTTGAAAATCTTCATCTGTACTAAAAAAATCATTAATCCTATTGAGTTGGTTTTCATTAATAAGACCAGATTCTAAGAAAATAAAAAAGAAAGTAAAGACTAACAGAATTATTAGTACTAAATATCTTATTTTTATATCACTAACAAATATAATTGCAAAAATAACAAAACCAATAATTATTGAAGTTCCTAAATCAGGCTGTCGTAATATCAGAAATAGAATTAGACCTAAAAATAAGAATAGTGGGTACTTCGATTTTCTTTTAGTTAGATAGTTTGCAATAAATAATACTGTAATTACTTTTGCAAATTCTGAAGGCTGGAAATCAATAGGACCCAAATCAAACCAACGCCTAACACCTGCTTTTGGAGAAGTCCTAAGTAAAACAGCTAATAAAATTGTAATAATAGCAAATAAAGAATCTGTATACTGTTGCAAATTTTCGATTGAAATATAAGTTATTAAAAAAAATACAATAATTGATATCAACGAAAATACTATTTGTCGGATCAATATATTATTAAAATTAAGTTCTATACCTTCAGAAAGAACAAAAAGAGTAAACCACGAAATAAAATTAAAAACTAGAAATAAGAAAAATATTGATAAATTTGTACCTTCAGGACCAAGTAATGTAACTTTTCTTTCTCTCATTCTGTTATTTCTCCAAACTTTACAGGAGTTAAATCTACTCCAATTAAATGTTGTATAACCCTTCTTGATATTGGTGCAGCTACTGCACTTCCTGAACCACCTTCATCGACAACTGTCACAATAATATACCTTGGATTAGATATTGAATCAACACCTGCAAACCATGAGGTACTATTCTTATCACCCGGATTTTGTGCTGTTCCAGTCTTACCTCCTATATCATTGGCCTTGCTACCTAATACTTCAAATGCATAATACGCTGTACCGTTTTTATTTGTAACCAAATTTAAATCGTTAAGTAAAAACTCTATAAACTCATCATTAATATCATAATTTTTCACTATTTCAATATCATCTTTATTTTTATCAAAATATGGAGCTGAAGAATATCCTGTTAATAAAGTTTTATATGCATTTGCTACTTGGATAGGTGTAGTAGTAATAGCCCCCTGACCTACAATCAAGTTCATTAAGTCTCCACCAAGCCAGCCTTCTGGTCTAACTAATTCAGGTTTGGTTATTGTCCATTGTTCAAAAAGCTCCCTATCTGGGACAACACCTGCTTTTTCATAAGGAAGGTCAATTTCTGTTATTTTTCCAAACCCTAAATTTCTTGCATATTTTTGTAATATTGATTCATTAGAGCTTCCTTCATAAGTTCTCCAGATTTTTAAGGCTATATCCCAGAAATAAACGTTGCAAGATTGCTGTATAGCAGAACTTAAATCAACATTTCCATGACCATCTTGTTTCCAGTCGTTATAAACTTGTTGTGATCCATCAGTAAAACTAAACGATAAATTTCCTTCACACTTCACCCTGTTGTTTCTTGTACTGATGCCTTCAGGAAATAAACCTTCATTTTCTGCAAGCCAATAAGCTACTATTTTAAAAACAGATCCTGGTGGATATAAACCTTGTATTGCAAAATTATTAAATGCATCAATTCTATTTAACTGATTAAAATCGAATGAAGAAATACCTTTAACGAACTTATTCGGATCAAAATCTGGAAGAGACACCATAGAGATGACTTCTCCAGAATTTATATCAATAACAACAATTGAACCTTTTTGAATAATATTTTCAGAATCAAAATTTTCATTTGCTAGTTTTATACCTTCTAACAGTGACTCGGTTGCTATGCGCTGTGTCCTAATATCTATTGTCAAATAAAGATCTTCGCCTGGTTGTGGTGTTGTAAAATCTATGATTTCATTGCCTTTAAATACTATTTCGCCTGCTATTCCAGATAATTCTTCCTCGTAATATTTCTCCACACCACTCTTACCAACTAACCCATTTCTTCTGCTATCAGGGTATGCTTCAAACTCTTCTAATGTAGGCCTGCCAATGTAACCAATTATATGAGATGCAATGTTCCCATAATTATATTGTCTTATTGGATAATCAAATATTTCAAAAGCTTCTAACTCTAATAAAGATTGTCTTTCTAAATAATCTAAATCATTAATATTTCTTATTAGGTATAAAGCCTCTCTACTGTTGAAAATTTCTTCAAAATCGCTATTTTTTAATTCTTCAAAATTATATTTTAAATATTGTTTATATTGATCAATATTGTCAGCATTAATTTTTCTCAAATTAATAAATAAATGCGGTTCAAGTGAAGATGTGACTAGTTTTTCTTTATTTGTGTCATAAATTTCACCTCTTGGAGCTGAAAGGTAAAATATATCATACGTCTGTTGATCTATTTTATCAATTGAATCATTTATATTTAATATCTGTAATGAGAAAAAATTAACAATAATAAATAAAAAATATGAAATAAATAATAAAGCTAAATAATTATATCGATTTCTTAAAAACATCCCTTTTAAGAGTAATGTTGATTAACTTAAATAAAAAGTAATTGATAACACTTATTAAAAAAACAATTGTTAATTGAATAAAACTAAATGAAAAAATAATAAACTCAAATTTATATATGGATACTGAAAGTAAAAAAACTAGAAACTCACTAAACAAATTATCATCTAATTTTTTATTAATAAAATTAATAACAATTCCTATTGAAAGAAATTTAGCACTTGTAGATCCAAAGTAATTAGAAGTGTAGAAAAGATCATAATAAATACCAGAAAAGAAAAATGCAGGAATATAATCATTAGAAAATTTATTTATTGAAATATAAAATAAAAGTATTAGAAAAGGTAATATTTCTAAATCTGAAAACTCAGAAAAAATGCCTAATAACAATTCTAAAACAAGCAGAGCTACAAATAAAAATATATAACTAATGTTCCTTAAGATTTTCATTTTTCTTTTACGATATAGATATTCGAATCAAAACTAAATTTATAATCTATACGCACAACAGCTGAAATTTTATTATTAGCATTAGACACTTCTTCATTAGTTAATTTAACAATCGGAAATTGCCCTATATGATCAAAAGCTACATCTGTAAAAATATAATCAATATTTAAGTTCTCTTCTTCAATATAAATTGAATTGATTAATAGTTCTTCTCTGTTTGAGGTTACCAAATATTGATTACCATATTTGTCAATTCCTGGAATAGAAAATTCACTATTTATGATTGTATTCATAAGAGAATGGTCATCAAATACCTTCACTATATAGGCAACAACAAAACCTTCCTCATTTAAAATAAGATCATTTTTGTTAAGGTTAATATTTCTACCACCAGAAATAAGATACTCATCTTCAGTGTTTTTAATTAAAATAGTAGATTTGTAATAAATAATATTTTCAAGGTTGACATTCTTAATTAATTCATTATTTGACCTTATTTCTTCAACTAACCTCTCATTAATTAACTTAAGTTTTCTAAGTTCTATAACCTCATTTTTTAATCTTATATTTTCATTGATTAAGGTATTTTTATTTTTTATAATATTTAAATCTAAGGAGTCAAACAAATCAATAGCTTCCTGACTAACTGGGAATAAAAAATCTGCATTATCTGAAATAAGATCTGAGAATTTTTTATTTGAAAATAAATCTGCTAAAAAAATGGAGCCCGAAAGGAAAATAAATAATATATAAATTACATAATTTCTTCTTTTTTGAGGTTCTTGGAACATTTACTAATTTGGTTTATCAGAAGATTTTAGTACAGTCTTATAGTCTTCAAATCTCTCTAAACATATCCCTGAGCCTACAACTACTGTACTTAATGGATCTTCAGTCATATTAATTGGTATACCTAAATCTTCTGCAATTTTTCTATCAAGTTGTTTTAACATTGAACCTCCCCCAGTTAACCATGCTCCATATTTATCAATATCAGACACTAAAGCCGGAGGTGTCTGTGATAAGGAAATTCTAACGGCTTCAATAATTTCATTAACTACTGGGGCAAGAGCATTTCTAACATCTGATGCTTCTAATAACACTTGCTTTGGCACACCCTTGACAATATCTCTTCCTGTAACTGTTACTTGAGGTTCCTTATCGTATTGATAAGCAGACCCTACAGCATGTTTTAATGACTCTGCTATTCCTTCATCAACTAACATTGCATGTTCACTTCTCAGCCATTCAATTAGTTTATCTGTCATGTCTTCTCCACCAACTCTTACTGAGTTAGCATTTACAACATCACCCATAGAGATAACTGCAATTTCAGTAGTACCTCCACCAATATCAATTACCATATTTCCAAATGGTTCAAAAATTTGTAAGTTAGCACCAATCGCAGCAGCCATTGGTTCTTCAATAGTAAAAACTTCTGAAGCTCCTGTAGCATGTGCCGCGGTCTCAATCGATCTCTGCTCGACGCTAGTGACACCATTGGGTACACAAATAATTATTCTTGGTCTAGAGTAAGATCTTCCAATAGCTTTAGACAACAATGTTTTTACTAACTCCTCTGCATATTCGATTTCTGAAATAACACCATCTCTTAATGGTTTGACTAACTCAATTGAATCAGGAACTCTTCCAACTAATTTTTTTGCCTCTTCACCATAAGTGAATATAGACCCATCAGTTTTTTGGATTGCAAGAAGAGTTGGCTCGTCAACAACAACCCCAGCTCCTTTTACATAAATTAAAGTATTTGCTGTGCCTAAATCAATTGCAATATCATTGCCGCCAAATAAAGTTCTTCTAAGATTAATTCCTGCCATGTATATTCAGATTAATAGACTGCAGGGCCAAAGAAAATAAAAATTTAATTCTTAAAAAAAAAGTGATAATTCTCTTTCAGCACTCTCTGGTGAATCTGAACCATGCACAACATTTTCTTCAAGTTTTGTAGCTAAATCAGCTCTTATTGTCCCTGGATCTGCATCTGAAGGGTTTGTAGCCCCCATTATCCGTCTTATCTCTGAAACAACATCATCACCTTGAACTTCCATTGCTACAACAGGCCCACTAGTTATAAAACTTACAAGATCATTGAAAAAAGGCTTATCAGCATGTTCTCCATAGTGTTCTTTAGCTAATTCTTCTGAAATATCCATCATCTTAATTTTTGTAATCTGAAATCCTTCTTTTTCAACTCTAGAAATAACTTCTCCAATAAGATTTCTTTTTACGCCGTCTGGTTTAACCATAAAAAATGTTTTCATTTAAATTCCTTTTTGTACTCTCCAATTAAATATAAACTCCCTATCAAAATACAATGCTCTTTAGATAGATGAAATTTCTCTATCGTTGATAACTCATAATTAATTTTTCTTTCTTCTAAGTAGCTAGTTAAATTCTTACTACTCATTTGATTGTAGAAACTATTATCTTCAATTATGTTTATGGAGATATTTTGTTTTTCTAATAAAAAATCTAGTATTTTTTTATACTCTTTACCTTCTTTTAAGCCTAGATAAACCCGAAAATGAATGTCTTTATACAGGTGATCAAGATTTTGAAAAAGAGTCTTAAATCCTGAAATATTATGAGCTCCATCCAAAATTTTTGGTGGATTATTATTTATTATTTCAAATCTTCCTTCTACTTTATATTCTTTAATCTTTGAAATAATCTCTGGTTTAATCTCTTTTCCTAATATTTTATTTATTGAAAATATAGCTAAATCAATATTCTTTAATCTAAAGTCTTCTTCATTTGATTTAAAATTATTGTTTTGATCTATATAGGAAATAGAAGTATCTTTTAATTCATTAGAAATAAGTTCTTTATGTTTACTTGAAATATCCCCACAAACTAAGTTATCTATTTTATTTGAAATTTTTATTTTTTCATAAAGAATATCTTCAAGTGTTTCACCCAATATATCCTGATGGTCATAACCAATATTAGTTAAGATTACATTTTTATAATCTATCATAGAAGTCGTATCTAAACGTCCCCCTATCCCCGCCTCTACTATAAACATATCTAATTTTTCATCAATAAAAGTTTTACAGGCAATTAAAAACAACGTTTCAAAATATCCTAATTTTATACTTTTTTTCTCTTCAAATTCTTTTATTTCTTCAACATAATGAGAATGGTTAATTTTATGTTGGTTTGACTGAATCCTCTCTTCATAAGAGATCATGTGTGGAGAAGTAAATAAAAGTGTTTTTATGTCCATTGATGACAATATTTGATAAATATAATTAGCTGTTGATGTTTTGCCATTTGTTCCAACTATTGATATAGATTTATCTGAAAGTTGTGAAAGTTCATCTTCAGTAAAAAACGAGGTAAGGGATTCTAAATTTTTATTATTGTTGATTCTATCATTTAAGAATTTTTCGAAATCTATCAATTACCTAATTCTTTAAGAGTTTCTTTTATAACACTAAGCTCTGCTTCTAAAGCTTCCTTATTAGATTTTTCTTCATCAATAAGTTCTGGTTTGGCATTCTTCATAAATTTTTCATTTTCAAGTCTTTTGTTTGAAATCTCTATAGATTTTTCTATATCTTTAATCTTCTTATTTAATTTTTTAATTTCAACTTCTACATCAATATATTCTTCAGCAGAAATAACGAAATCATAATTTCCTGAATTAAAATGTAAAACAGCGTGACCTTGCTTCGAGCTAAAGGTATCTTGTTGTATTTCGACTTTTGCTAAAGATTCGAGTTGATATTTAAACCATTCTTCTGTCTCTCTATCTGAATATATTTTTAAAACAGTATTATTTTTTACTTTATAAGTGGCTTTAAAGTTTCGTATTTTAGAAATCAAATTTTTTAAATCTTCAACACTTCCAGTATTTTCTTGAGTTGTATTATATTTTTCGGGCCATTTATTACTAATTAATACTTCCTCATTAAATGTTTCCCATACTTCTTCAGTTATGTGAGGCATTGCTGGGTTAAGAATCTTTATTGATTTAAGAAATACTGAATTAAGAACCTCCATGGTTTCTGATTTATGATTTTCGTTTTCAATTAAATTTTTCGAAAACTCAAAATACCAATCAAACAAATCAGACCAAAGAAAGTTATAAAGTAACTTATAAGCATCTGAAATTTTATATTTCTCAAACAAAGAATTAAATTCGTCAAGAACACTATCGAACTTTGTTATTATCCATTTATTTTCTTCACACTCTATTGTGCTTAAGTCGTTCGACTCTTTACCGTCTGTATATATGTGAACAAATTTGGAAGCATTCCATATCTTATTACCAAATTTTTTTGCTGCTACTGTCCATTCTTCGTCAAATGGTACATCCTGACCAGGAGAAGCCTTCTCAACTAAAGAGAATCTTAAAGCATCTGCTCCATGTTTGTCTGACAACTCTAAAGGATCAACAGTGTTTCCAAGACTTTTGGACATTTTCCTTCCTTTTGAATCCCTTACTAACCCGTGTACAAGTATGTCATCAAATGGAATTGCTTTTTGGAAATTAATGCCCATCATAATCATACGAGCTACCCAAAAGAAAATAATATCAAAACCTACTACTAGTAATGATGTTGGATAGTAAGAGCTTAAATCTTCAGACTCCTCAGGCCATCCTAAAGTTGAAAAAGGCCATAAAGCAGAGGAAAACCATGTATCTAATACATCTTCATCTTGTCTTAATTTAGTTTCTTTAGAAAGATTATTCTTCTCCCTTATTTCCTTTTCTGAGTTCCCTACGTAAATATTATTCTCTTCATCGTACCAAGCTGGTATTCTGTGGCCCCACCAAATTTGCCTTGAAATACACCAATCTTGAATATTGTACATCCACTCAAAATAAGTTTTTTCCCAGTTTTTTGGTACAAATTTAATCTCTTCTGTCTCTACAGCTTTTATTGCTTCCTTTGCTAATGTTTCAGTTTTTACAAACCATTGTTCTGTAATCATTGGCTCTAAAATACTTTTTGACCTATCTCCTTTTGGTAATTGAATGTCATAATCTTCTTCTTTTTCTAGCTGTTCTATTTTCTGTAAGTCACTTATTATTAATTTTCTAGCTTCAAATCTATCCTTCCCTCTTAAGTTTTCAGGAATGAAATCTTCATCACTTACTGTTCCATCAAGGTTTATACATTGAATAAACTCTAAGTTATGTTTTTCTCCAATCTCATAATCATTGAAATCATGCGAAGGTGTTATCTTTACACATCCTGATCCAAATTCTGGATCAACATATTCATCTGCAATTATTGGCACTTCACGATTTACTAAAGGTACAACAGCTGTTTTACCAATTAGATTTTTATATCTTTCATCATCAGGATTTACAGCAACTGCAGTATCCCCTAAAAGAGTCTCCGGTCGTGTCGTTGAAATAGTTAAAAAAGAGTCTCCTGTTTTATATTTAATACTCCATAATTTTCCTTTTTCTGGATTTAAGGTGACTTCAAGATCAGAGACTGCAGACATAAGTTCTGTGTCCCAATTAACCATTCGTGTACCTTTATAAATTAATCCATCTTCATAAAGTTTTATAAATACCTCTCTTACGGCTGTAGAAAGACCTTCATCCATAGTGAATCTTTCACGAGACCAGTCACAGCTCATCCCAAGTTTTCTCATTTGACTTGAAATGTTCTCGCCAGATTTTTCTTTCCATTCCCAAACTTTTGATATAAAGTTTTCTCTTCCAATGTCTTCTTTATCTATCCCATTTTCAGATAACTCATTTTCAACTAATAACTGAGTAATGATTCCTGCATGATCTGTTCCTGGAACCCATAAAGTCTCGTATCCTTGAAGCCTTTTTATACGAGTAATTACATCAATAATTGAATGCTCCAATGCATGTCCCATATGTAAAGATCCGGTTACATTTGGTGGTGGAATAACGATTGAAAATTTTTTATCAGAACTTACTGGTGCAAATTTATTACCTAAATCCCAGTTCTCCTGCCATTTTTTCTCAATAGCTAATGGCTCGTAGGTTTCGTCTTGCATAGATTTATGCTGGTTTTGAATCTTTAGATTCTTTTTTCTCTTTTAAAACCATCTTTGGCTGAATATCATCAGTAACATTTTCTTTATCAATAATTATCTGTTCAATATCTTTTCTTGATGGAGATTCATACATTTCATCAAGCAATATTTTCTCCAAAATAGACCTAAGACCTCTTGCTCCTGTTTTTCTTTTAAGTGCAAGTTCGGACATTGCTACTAAAGAATCATCAGTAAATTTCAATTCAATATCATCTAATGCGAATATTTTCTGAAATTGTTTTGTAATTGCATTCTTTGGTTCAGTTAATATCTCTATCAAAGCATCTTGATCTAGCTCATCAACACTCGTTACAACTGGTAATCTTCCTATAAATTCAGGAATTAAACCATATTTAATTAAATCTCTTGGTTCTACATTCTGAAATATTTCATATGAATTTAACTTATCATTATTTTTTAAGTTGGTATTAAAACCAACTGAATTTTCACCAAGTCTACGATTTATTATCTCATCAAGGCCATCAAAAGCGCCTCCTACGATAAATAAAATATTTTTAGTATCTATCTGTAGATATTCTTGTTGAGGATGCTTTCTTCCTCCCTGTGGAGGTACTTGAGCAACCGTTCCTTCTAATATTTTAAGTAAAGCTTGTTGAACACCTTCACCTGAAACATCTCTAGTTATTGAAGGGTTGTCAGATTTTCTTGTGATTTTGTCAATTTCGTCAATATAGATTATCCCTTTTTCTGCTTTCTTAATATCAAAGTCTGCTGCTTGTATAAGAGATAATAAAATATTCTCTACATCTTCACCTACATATCCGGCTTCTGTCAATGTTGTAGCATCTGCTATTGCAAAAGGAACTTGTAATATTTTTGCTAATGTTTGAGCTAATAAAGTTTTTCCACTCCCTGTTGGTCCTAAAATTAATACGTTTGATTTCTGTATTTCTAAGTCATCATCAATTGTGTCGCCTTTATAAATTCTTTTGTAATGGTTATAAACTGCAACAGCAAGAGTTTTTTTAGATTCTGATTGACCGATTACATATTCATTGAGAGACTGATTTATTTCTTTTGGTAGTGGTAAATAATCTTCAGGAGATGAATCTATGCTTTCAACTTTTTCTTCTTCAATAATCTCTACACATAGTTCAATACATTCGTCACATATATAAACACCTGGACCGGCGATTAATTTAATTACTTGCTTCTGGGATTTTCCGCAAAAACTACACTTTAAAGGTTCTGATGACGATTCTTTATTAGCCATATAATTACCCTGCTGTTATTTTTTGTCTACTAACTCCCTTTGAGTTAGTACTTCATCCACTATACCGTATTCTAAGGCTTCTTGTGCAGTCATCCAGAAATCCCTATCTGTATCAACAGATATCTGATCTATATCTTTCTTCGTAAATTCTGCCAATAACCCATTAATTTGGTGCCTCATATCAGTTATAAGCTTTGCTTGAATCTCAATATCTTTTGATGTTCCTTCTGCACCACCTGCAGGTTGATGTAGCATTATTCTTGCATGTGGAAGAGAGTATCTTTTACCCGGTGTTCCTCCAGCTAAGATTACTGCTCCAGCAGAAGCTGCTAGACCCATACATACAGTTGCAACATCTGGTTTTATATATTTCATGGTGTCATATATAGCAAACAAAGAAGTAATTGAACCACCTGGAGAATTGATATATACATAAATATCTTTTTCCGGATCTTCTGACTCTAAATGTAACAATTGAGCCATAATTAAATTTGCAACAGTATCATCAATAGGTGTTCCTAAGAAAATAATTCTATCTTTTAAAAGTCTTGAATAAATATCAAATGCTCTTTCACCTCTGTTTGTATTTTCAATAACAGTAGGCACTACATAATTTGAAGGTTCTTTTTCCATACTATTCTTCCTCTCCTGTTTCACTCTCTTGATTGTATACATCCTGTAGGTTTACTTTTTCACCATTTTTATCAATTGACACACCATGTTGCAAAATATGTAACATAGCTTTATTTCTTAATGATTCTGCCTCTAAATTCATCCTATGGGTAGTATTTTCAACCTCATCTTTATCACTATCGTGAGATTCCATATGTTCCTCTATTAGAGAATTATCATTGTCATTTAATTTTATTTCAAAATCTTCAATAACCTTATCTAATATCAACACCATGCTTAAGTTCCTAGAAGCTTGTTGGTTTAAGTCTTCCCTCAAAGCTTCTTCAGTTAATCCAGTTATTTTGAAATAGTCTTCTAATTTAATATTATTTTGCTCTAATTCAGCTAAGAAATTTTGCAAAATACTATCCATTTCTGCAACAACTAACTGCTCAGGTAATTTTACATCCGCTTCTTCTATTAATTTTGTTGTTAGTCCTGCTTGATATTGAGACGAAACTTGTTGTTTTTTGACGTTCTCAATATTTTTTTCTAATTCAGACTTTAGTTCCTTAATATCTGAAAACTCCGTTGTTTCAGAGACCCATTCATCAGTTAAGTCTGGAAGTATCTTTTCTCTTACTTCTTTTACTAAAACAGTAACATCAACATTTTCCTCATTAATTTGTTCAATATTATCTGTAAATTTAATTATCGCTCCAGAAGCAACACCTTCTAATTTACTATCAAGACTTTTTATTAAAGAACCGGTTCCTACTTCGTATAAACGATCACTAAAAGTGAAATCTTTAATCTCATTATTATTTTTTGTGCAGGTTAAGTTAATTAACACATAATCACCAGTTTTAACTGCTCTATCCGTTTTGGTTGCTTCAGCAAATTGTGATCTCACTCTTTCTATTTGATCATCAATTTCCTCACTTGTTGGCTTAATTGACTCAACTTCAACAGTTTGGTCAAGCTTTGGTAATTTAGAAATTTTAGGCCACAAGGTTATAAGTACTTCAACATCGAAAGAGTTCTTTTTTTTCTTAATCTCTTTAATAGCTGGTCTTGTTGCAGGTGAAATTTCTTCATCTTTAAGAATTGTAAATAAATTTTCAGGTAGATACATTTCTACAGCTTCTTCGTTAATATATTCTTCTCCTACTTCTCTTTCGACAATGTTTGCAGGAATCTTTCCAGGTCTAAATCCTTTTATTTTTAATTGACTTCCAATTTTCTTAATTGCCTCTTCTCTAAAATCTACTAAATCTTTTATATCAACTTGAATTTCCAATGTTTTTTCAAAATCAGAATTATTTTTTATCTTATATTTCACTATTCTCCTTAAATTTTGGGTGACCGACGGGATTTGAACCCGCGACCTCCTGGACCACAACCAGGCGCTCTAACCAGACTGAGCTACGATCACCACGTCTGCGCTCTCGATAGGACTCGAACCTATAACCTACAGATTAGAAGTCTGTTGCTCTATCCGTTTGAGCTACGAGAGCCTTGAGCGGGTGAAGGGAATCGAACCCTCGTAGCCAGCTTGGAAGGCTGGAGCTTTACCACTAAGCTACACCCGCGTGCGTCGGGCTGGTGAGATTCGAACTCACGACCTCCTGCTCCCAAAGCAGGCGCTCTAGCCAAGCTGAGCCACAGCCCGCACGTCTAATTATTGTTCCATGATACTGGTTTTATGGAAACAATAAATCAAAAAAATTATAGTTAACTAATATTACATAGGTTACTCTGTATGAAAGGGTCGCTAGCTCAACTGGTAGAGCATCGGACTCTTAATCCGCAGGTTCGGGGTTCAAGTCCCCGGCGACCCACGCGACATTTTAGCGGATGTGGCGGAACTGGTAGACGCGCTAGATTTAGGATCTAGTGAGCTTTGCTCGTGGAGGTTCGAGTCCTCTCATCCGCACTGAGTTTATTTAATTTCTACTACTAATTCTGTAGATGTAGCAGTTGCATATAAAGTTCCATTACTATCAGTCAACTTACCGCTTACAAAAATTACTCTTCTACCTAGTTTCTCTATTTTCCCTTTGGCAAACATATTTCCTGTGTCTAAAGATATTCCTCTTAAATAACTTACTTTTATTTCAGCAGTCATAGTGCCATAACCTTTATCTAAAGCACAATTAGCAGTAATACTGTTACAGGAATCTAATAATGTTGCAGCAAAACCTCCATGAACATTGCCAAGTGGGTTGTAATGATACTCTTGTGGAGAAGCGATCCAGGTAACACAACCTTCTTCATCTATTTCAACACCCTGAAAATTCATCAACTCACCTATAGGAGGTTTCATAGTGTGATCTAGAACAAATTTTTTCCTATCATCACTATCTAAGTGTAGAAAGCTATCAGAAAGCTCTTTTGGGTCTACCCATGTAAAAGTTTTTTCGCCCAAGAATTAATCCTCGTCAGAATCTTTAGAACGAGTCTGTAGTTCAGAAACTATATCGGCATTAGCTAAGGTTGTTACATCACCTAATTTTCTTTCTTCTGAAATATCTTTAAGCAACCTTCTCATAATTTTTCCACTTCTTGTTTTTGGAAGGTCAGCTGTAATAACAATGCTTTTTGGTTTTGCTATAGGTCCAATCTTGTCACTTACATGTTGCCTTAATTCTGATATTAAATTTTCATCTCCTTCATCTGTTCCAATCAATGAAACAAATGCAGCAATTGCTTCGCCACTTATCTCATCAGACCTTCCTATTACTGCAGCCTCAGCAACAGATTCGTGAGAAACTAATGCGCTCTCTACTTCAGCTGTAGAGATTCTATGACCGGAGATATTCATTACATCATCTACTCTTCCAAGTAGCCATACGTAACCATCATCATCATATTTAGCTCCATCACCTGCAAAGTACAGACCTTCGTGTTGTGACCAATACGTATCGAGATATCTTTTATCGTCTCCATATACAGTTCTTAACATGGACGGCCAAGGAGACTTAATAGCAAGATAACCCCCTTCACCTTTTCCAACTTCATTACCTTTTTCATCAATAACCACAGAATCAATCCCAGGTAATGGTCCACATGCTGATCCTGGTTTTGTACTTGTTATTCCCGGTAGAGGTGAAATCATAATTGATCCTGTTTCTGTCTGCCACCATGTATCAACAATAGCGCATTGCTCATTGCCAATATTTTCGTGATACCACATCCATGCTTCAGGATTTATTGGTTCCCCAACAGACCCAAGGAGTCTTAGTGAACTTAAATCGTGAGCTTTTGGATGTTCAACTCCCCACTTCATAAATGCTCTAATCGCAGTTGGTGCTGTATAAAAAATATTTACTTTATATTTCTCAACTATGCTCCATAACCTTTTTTCATCTGGAGCATTTGGTGCTCCTTCATACATAACACTTGTTGTTTTGTTAGCTAATGGTCCATAGACAATATAGCTATGTCCAGTAACCCATCCACAGTCTGCTGCACACCAATAAATATCATCATCTTTGACATCAAATACTGCACTATGAGTTGTAGTAACACCAGTTAAATAACCTGCCTGTGTGTGAACAATGCCTTTTGGTTTTGCTGTGGTTCCAGAAGTATAAAGTATGTAGAGTAAGTCTTCTGCATTCATTACTTCAGGCTCACACTCTGCAGACTGCTCTCCAACAATCTCCTCATACCAATAATCCCTGCCATCTTTCATATCTACTTCTTGTCCGGTTCTTTTTACAACAATCACACTTTCTATGAATTCAGTTAGCTCTAAGGAATTGTCCACGTTCTCTTTTAGAGGAACAATATCCCCTCTTCTCCATGCACCATCAGCTGTTATAACAACCTTTGCTTCAGCATCATTTATACGGTCAGAAAGTGCTTCGGCTGAAAATCCACCAAATACTACAGAGTGCACTGCTCCAATTCTTGCACAAGCAAGCATAGAAACTACTATCTCAGGGGTCATACCAAGATAAATAGCTATCCTATCTCCTTTTTGCACTCCTAAACTTTTAAGTGCATTTGATAACTTACATACTCTTTCATAAAGATCTCTATAGGTAATCTCTTGCGTATCTCCAGGTTCGCCTTCCCAGTAATATGCGACTCTATCACCGTCTGTTTCTAAATGTCTATCAAGGCAATTATATGAAAGGTTTAACTCCCCATCACTAAACCATTTAAAAAATGGTGCATTTGAGTCATCTAAGACTTCAGTTGGTTCTTTAAACCACGTTATTCTATTAAGGGCTTGTTGCTTCCAGTACTCTAATCTATCTTCTTCAGCATTTTTAAACCATTCTGATGTTGCATTTGCATTATTTTTTAATTCTTCACTTGGTTCAAATAAACGATCTTCGTTTAATAAATTCTCTATTTTTTCATTCATATTATTTTCCTTACATTAAATAGTATAAATAAAATGTTATAAAAAAATCTATTTAAGAAGACATAAAATAAAAATTGAAACCATCACACAGGGCATTCCAAGATGCATTGATAATATTTTGATGCACCCCTACAGTGTTCCACTTTCTTTTTCCATCTGTAAACTCAACTAACACTCTTGTTGTAGCTTCTGTTCCATCAGTTGAGTCAATGATTCTAACTTTGTAGTCTATTAGCTTAACAACTTCTATGTCTGGATAGTCATTACGAAGGGCAGTTACTAAAGCTTTGCTTAATGCATCAACAGGACCAACTCCTTCACCCGTAGTGACATATCTTTGATCGTTGACGTTAATCTTGCAAACAGCTTCAGAAACAACATTCTCAGAATTTCTTCTTTCAGAAAACACTCTAAAGCTTTCAAAATCAAAATAATCCGGGTTTGAACCTTTTATCTTATTCATTAATAAATATAAAGAGCCATCAGCAGCTTCAAATTGAAAACCTTGATGTTCAAGATTCTGTACTTCTTCTATTAATTTTTTTGCATCTTCATTTGAAAGTTCAATATTGAATTCTTTTGCTTTTGTTATAACGCTAGCTCTTCCAGCTAGCTCAGAAACTGTTGTCCTTGTAAAGTTCCCAACTTTACTTGAATCGATATGTTCATAAAGTGAACTATCTTTCGCCATACCTGAAGCATGTAGGCCAGCTTTATGTGTAAATGCTGATGACCCAACATAAGGATGTCTTGAATCAATAGCTACATTTACTAGTTCTGCAATATGATTTGCAATCGGTGTTAATTTTTCAAGAGAATCCAAAGGAACGGTATCATGTTCCATTTTCAAAGTTAAGTTTGGAAGCAAAGTACATAAATCAGCGTTACCAGTTCTCTCGCCATATCCATTCATAGTTCCTTGGACATGATCTACTCCTAGGTTTACAGCAGCCATTGAATTTGGGACAGCACAACCATTGTCATTTTGAAAATGCACTCCAAATTTTTGCTTATCATATTTTTTTGTTATCTCACCTAATATCTCAGTTACCTCATGAGGAAGGGTTCCACCATTTGTATCACAAAAAATAAAGCAATCAACACCCTCATTTATTACTGCATCAAGGATTTTATAACTTACCTCTGAGTTCTCTTTATATCCATCAAAGAAATGTTCAGCATCAAAAAACACTTTTTTACCATTTGATTTTAAGTATTCAATAGTGTCTGTTGCCATTTTGATTGCTTCTTCTACGTCAGTTTCTATAGCCTTGGTAATGTGTAAACTAGAAGATTTACCAACAATACAAACATAGTCTGTCCCAGCATCAACTAAAGCTTTAACTTGAGGGTCGTCTTCAACCTTTATGTTTAGCTTTCTCGTAGAGCCAAAACTAACTAATTTTGCATTTGTAAGCTTTAATTCTTTTTTTGCTTTATCAAAAAACTCTTCTTCTTTGGGAGATGCGCCAGGCCAACCACCTTCAATATAATCTACACCTAGATCATCAAGTAAATTAGCAATAGCAAGCTTATCTTTAACAGAAGGTGAAATTCCTTCCTGCTGGAATCCATCCCTTAAGGTTGTATCAAATATGTCTATCTTCATTTTCTCTCTTCCAAAAAAAAACCCCTGCAACGCAAGGGAAACAACGACTATTTCGTTGTTCTTAAATAATAATTATGATATTCATTATTGATTAATACTACTTATTATTTATTGCTTGTCTACCAATAAAATAGATTGCTATAGCTAAAATGCTGAAAATCAATATACGTGCAATATTTATTTTTGATGTTGTAGATTGGACTTCGAAAGACTGCTCTAATAATCCTGCATGAGTAAAAATAATTGTATTATTGTTTATTTCATCTAATTTTGGTTTTGTTACCCTGCCTGGTGCTTTTACCATTAATTTTCCTGAATATAAATTTTCTGCTGCTTCTGGTGTAATATTCTCACCATTAAGTAATGCAGAAAATTCTCCATATACTTTAAATTCTTTTTCATCTTTCTCAATTTTGATTTCCTGAAGAGGCAAGAGCAACAATGCAGTATTTTCACCACTTAACAAAATATCAAGTTGTTGTTCAAACTCTTCAATACTATTAAATGAATTACGTATCATTATTCCAAACATTTTATCTTTTTGATAAACTGTTGAACCAAAACCTTCAGGCAAAGATTCAACAATTGATTCCAGACCTCCTATTTCAGTCTGGCCAGTTTCTATTGCGAATATCTGTGCTTCTTGATCTAGTAAAATAGAAATAGAATACTTTCCTGACTCATCCTCGTTAATTTCAAGATCCATAATCCATTCAGCCTGACATGAAGAAAAGAGTATGCACAAAAAGATTATTAATAGATTTTTATATTTTTTCATTTAACAACTCAACCATCTTAGTGCATGCAATATTTCTATGGCTTATCTCTGTTTTTTCATTTAATGAAAGTTCTGCAAGGGTTCTTTCTTCATATTCAAATATTGGATCATATCCAAATCCATTATCCCCTCTTGTCTCAAATGTAATTTGACCATCCAAAATTCCTTCTGTTGTTAATTCATTTTTTCCGTCGTAAAAAAACAATACAGTTTTAAAAGAAGCTGTTCTATTTTCTTCATTTGCCATTTCATTTAATAGCTTTTGAATATTATCTTCGTCATTAGCTTCATCTCCTGCATAACGTGCTGACTTAACTCCAGGATGGCCATTTAAAGAATCAACAAATAAACCTGAATCATCAGCAATAACAGGTTTTTCATACTGGTTGTATACCTCAATTGCTTTCTTCTTTGCATTATCAAAAATAGTTTCTTTATCTTCTACAACATCAATCAAGTCTGGATAAAAAACAACTTCATGATGGGAATTTGAATGATCGAAAATATTTTTTAATTCTATAAATTTATTCTTATTTTTAGTAGCTAATAAAATTTCCATTAATTTTTTTGAACTTCAAATATTTCATTAATTTCATTTTTTGTTATTTCAAATAATTTATCTAAATCTTCTTTTGAAAATGGTTTCTTTTCTGCTGTACCTTGAATTTCTAGAATTTCATACTTGTCATTCAACACTAAATTTAGGTCAACTTCTGCTTGGGAATCATTTTCATAATCCAAATCAACAATATATTCCCCATCAACTATCCCAACAGAAACTGCAGCTATCTGGTTCTCTAAAGGATTTTGAACTAATTCACCATTTTCAACCAATTTATTAAATGTTTCATTTAAAGCTATCCAGGAACCATTAATTGAAGCGGTCCTTGTTCCCCCATCAGCTTCCAAAACATCGCAATCGACTGTGACCATATATCCATTAAGTAATTTAAGATTACAAATTGCTCTAAGCGATCTTCCAATTAATCTAGATATTTCCTTTGACCTTCCACCTTCATAAGCTTTTCTTGAAACTCTATTTCCAGAAGAACCTGGCAACATATTGTACTCTGCAGTGAGCCATCCTGAATCTGAATTTTCAAGCCAACCAGGTAGCCTGTCGGAGATAGAAACAGTTATTAATACTTTTGTGTTTCCTGACTCATATAAGACAGATGTATTTTTTGAATTTATAAAGTCTTTTGTAATTTTTATGTTTCTCATATTATGGTGATAGCCTTACTGTTTTCCATTCAGTATCTACTTTAGAATAAGAAAACCTATCATGTGTTCTATTTTTTCTACCTTGCCAAAACTCCCAATGATGAACATCAATCAAGTACCCACCCCAAAATTCAGGTCTTGGAATTTCTTTACCCTCAAATTCTTTTTCTAGCTCTTTTATTCTTTCCTCTAATATCTCTCTACCTTCAATCTCTTCACTCTGGTGAGAAGCCCATGCACTTAGCTGCCCTCCTCTTGGTCTTGATTTGAAATATTCATCAGAAACTTTTGAGTCAGCAATACTTGCGACGCCTTCAAATCTAATTTGTCTATAAATTTCAGGCCAGAAAAAAATCCCTGAAACATTTGGATTGTTATTAATTTCTTTAGCTTTTGAGCTTTCATAATGAGTATGGAAAACCAATGAATCATTAACTATATTTTTAAATAAAACATAACGTGATCTCGGTTTGTTTTCAGTATCTACTGTAGAAATAGCCATTGCATTTGGTTCACTCGCTTCTACCTCAATTGCATCTGCTAACCAAGATTCAAATTGTTGTATAGGGTCACTATTTAGATCTTCTGGAACTAAAGCTTTATCTCCATACTCTGAACGTATCTTTTGAATCTTGTCTGAAATATTTTCCATTTATATAGAATTTAAGGCAGAACCAGCTTTAAACCACTCTATTTGTTCATCTGAAAGAGAGTGATTAGCTTTTATATCTTTTGTCTCTCCACCAGTTTTCTCTATTGATATAACAACTGGTACGTCAGGTGCAATTTCCTCTAAATTTTTAATTGTTATTTTATCTTCTTGATCAATCAAGTCGTAGTCTTCTTTGTTTTCAAAAGTCAGTGGAAGAATACCTTGCTTTTTAAGATTTGCTTCATGAATTCGTGCAAAGCTTTTTACTAAAACAACCTTACACCCTCTAAATCTTGGCTCCATTGCTGCATGTTCTCTTGAAGACCCTTCGCCATAATTCTCATCTCCAACTGCTATCCAGTTGAGTCCTTCTTCATGATATGATTTTGCAATGTCTGGTAAAGACATAACTGAATTATCTAATTGATTTATACCTTCTCCGGCATTTTCAGTAAATGCATTGTTAACACCGATAAATAAGTTTTGTGAAATATTTTCTAAATGACCTCTGTACTGCAACCATTTTCCTGCAGGAGAAATGTGGTCAGTTGTACATTTCCCATTTGCTTTCATTAATACTGTCATTGAATGGTAATTATCACTTTCAAAAGGAGTGAAAGGAACTAGTGCTTGTAATCTATTTGATTCAGGGTCGATTACTACCTCTACTTCACCTTCTTCTGGTTGAATAAATCCTTCAAGAGTTGTTTCAAATCCAGCATCAGGTAACTCATCAGCAACCGGTGGGCTTAATGAGATTTCATTTCCATTTTTATCAGTTAATGTATCGCTTAAAAAGTTAAAATCTAATCTTCCACCTAGTGCTAGTCCTATGACTGTTTCTGGAGACCCAATAAAGGAAAGCGTCTCTGCATTCCCATCATTACGTGCAGGAAAGTTCCTATTAAATGAGGAAACAATTGAGTTACTCTCTCCTTCTTTAATATCATCTCTTTTCCATTGACCAATACATGGACCACAGGCATTTGCTAATACTGTTGCCCCAATATCCTCTAGGTCTTTCAAATAACCATCTCTTTCAATAGTTGCTCTTGTTTGTTCTGAACCTGGAGTGACCATCAATGGAACTTTTGCTTTAAGACCATGCTTTGCAGCTTCTCGTGCGATAAAGGCTGCTCTACCAATATCTTCATAAGAAGAGTTTGTACATGAACCAATTAGTGCGCTTGAAATTTTTATTGGATACTCATTTTCTTCAACATCTTCTTTCAAATCTGTAATTGATCTAGCTAAATCTGGTGTGTGAGGACCTACAATATGTGGTTCTAAAGTATCTAAATCTATCTCTATAACCTGGTCGAAATACTTTTCTGGCTCATCTAACACTTCTTGGTCTGCAGTTAATAAATCCATTCTTGTTTCTGCAAGCTCTGCAATATCTGACCTTCCAGTTGAAACTAAATAATCTTGTCCTTTACTATCAAATGGAAAAATTGAGCATGTTGCTCCTATTTCTGCGCCCATATTAGTAATAGTTGCTTTACCTGTAGTTGAAATTGAAGTAGTTCCTTCACCGAAATATTCAACTATTGCATTCGTTCCACCCTTAACAGTTAAAATTTCAGCTACTTTAAGAATTATATCTTTAGGAGACGTCCATCCACTTAAGGATCCAGTAAGTTTTACACCAATTAATTTTGGAATTTTTGTATTAAATGGCATTCCGGCCATAACATCTACTGCATCAGCTCCCCCAACACCAATGGCTACCATTCCAAGACCTCCAGCATTAGGTGTATGGCTATCAGTACCAATCATCATTCCACCTGGGAATGCATACTGTTCTAGAACAACTTGATGTATGATTCCAGCTCCTGGTCCCCAAAAACCTATGCCATATTTTTGTGATGCTGAACGTAAGAAATCAAAAACTTCCTTATGTGTTTTATTTGCAACCTCTAGATCACTAGTAGCACCTTCATATGCTTGAATAAGGTGATCACAGTGAACAGTTGATGGTACAGCTGTTTTTTCCATTCCAGCCTGCATGAATTGTAAAAGTGCCATCTGAGCTGTTGCGTCTTGCATCGCTACTCTATCAGGTGCAAAATCTCCATAATCTTCACCCTTCTCTAATGAAATTGATGAAGGATCTTTAGCATGGCCAAACAAAATTTTTTCTGCAAGAGTTAAGGGAGTTCCTTTTCTCTCTCTTAGCGTTGCAATATTCTCAGTTAATGATTTATATACTGATTCAACAAGCTCTATTGGTGTTCTTGATAAGTCCATCAAGATAATTATATTAAGAAAAAAACTGTAAAGATAACCTTATCTAAATTCAGCACATGTTTCTTGAAATTCGCAATAATTACACCAATCTCCTACTTCGTAGCTTGGAGATAAAGCATCATTTGGATTCCAAGAAGCTATTTTTTCAGCAAAGGATTCAAACTTCTTTTCTATAGAAATGAACTCATCTTCTCCAAATCTACGTTCATTGGCTTCATCTTTATCTTCATTTACATAAATATGTAAAACAATAACTTCTTTTGCTTTTAAGCGTTTCGATACACCTAAAGCATAAAGCTCAGCCTCTGTTAAATCTCCTGGGTGTTTTTTACCGGTTTTTAATTCAATAACAATTGGTACACCATCTAAGCGCCCTAGGAGATCTGCTTTACCTATAAATGAGGTTGCAACCCTTCCTTCTTTAACAGTTAAGTCTTTATTTGCAATTAGACCTTCTGTTATAGGCGTAAAACCTACTGGATATTCAGATAACGTAATATCTAAATTCTCATACCCTTTTAATTTTTCTAATAATTCTTCGTATTTTTTAAATATCTTTTTTTGTGTATCGTCATCTTCATTCTCAATTAATGATGCCAATCGCTCTTTTTCACCTTCATCATTTCGATTGTTATTATTCACAAGCATTGTTTGAGCGACATTATGAAATGTTATTCCAAAATCACCACTGAAAGAGTCTTCTTTATCTCTTGGTATTGAATACTGGAAATTCCAAGATGCTTTTCTTTCACACTTCTCGACATCTCTGATGTTAGTTTTGGATACAGTTATCCCGCGATAGCGTGTGTTGATTTTTTCATCTCCTATTACAGGGAACTCACCACATACAGCAGGTCGACCACATTTACTTAAACAGTGTGACCCAGGAGTTGTTTTGTTTGGATTCTCTAAAAAATCTTCATAGATATCAAAATAATCATCAATAATAGTTTGATGATTTTCTATATCCTCAATCTCAATTAATTCTGTATTAGCAACTGCTCCTGCATAAAAGGTTTCATTTTCTAATTTATCAGCTGAATAGATTGCTCTATCAATTTCATTAATATCTGGCCTTCCAATTTTTAGTTTTATATTTTCAATTGTATTTTTATCACTAACTTGATACTGAAAATAAGCAGACATGCCATGTTCTTCACCGTTAATCTCCTTAAATACTGTTTTGCTTGGAAAGTCTATATCAATTTCTGCTTTCCTCTTGGGATAAAGAACTCTGAAGTCACTAAACATATCTGATAATATTCTCTTTTGAAGGTCATCAAAGCTTCCAAAGTGTTCACTCTCTGCTTTTTTTATTGCAGTTTCTTCAGGGGCATCATTATTCAACCAATCGCCTATTGCGTCATTGAGAATACCCCACCTTGTTAATGTTCCTGAGTTAACTCGAGGCTCTGGTTTAGCGTTTGAGGCATTACAATTTTTAACTTTTTCAAGCTTAGTAGTTGATATGATTGGTATTTTATTTCCATTCATACTTTAAAGATACTGCTTAATTCCATAAGAAATGGTATTTCCAAGCAATACATTAATTTATTTCAATTATCACTCAATAACACTGAACCCTTGTTCTTCCAAGAACTCAATACCTTCAAGGCCATACTGATATCCAAAACAATCCAGACACGTTGGAAATCTGCCTGTATCGTGAGAAGATTTTTTCTTTTTACATCGCCAACAAACTTCAACCTCTAGATACTCTTCAAAGCCGTTGTAACTAAGATCGCGTTGTTTGCATTGGTTGCAAATAGTACTAGTCCAATCAACTCTCTTGTGCCTCAAATCACTCCAGAAAATCTTTAGAGTTTTATTAAGCCTGTGTACTTTTAAATGTGACTTAGTTAGTGCCCAAATAAGAAAAAGACACAATACTGTTAGAACAATAATCATTATTTAACAGACAACGTCATCTCAACATTAGCAATTATGCCTAAGAGCTGAACCTTGCCATCTTTATTAGTTATGGATGCTTCTTTAAATAAGTAATGACCATTCTCTGTTTTTCTAGTTAGTAACTCTTTTAATAAAGTTACTTCCGTAACCTCTACTAGTTCATTCATTTATCTCCTCCATTCTTTCATGACCAAATCTTGGATCTCCATATATTCTTATTAAAGATAATAAGATATAGAAAACCTCCTCCATTTGTTCTTTATTGAAGCTAGATGACTCGAATACAAAAGCTAGTAAATCTCTTGTTAAAATATTGACTCTGGGATTATTGATTTCCCACATTGGAGATTTTTTTAATTCTATACTTAGCAATTCGTCATACATAAATTATTAGCTCCTTCATTACATATTTGTTTTTATGTAAACCTGAGCTCAATAATTCATACAAAGTATTTTCAAATTATGATGATTGAGTTTTAAAAGATACAACTATCTTTTTTGGCTACATAATTTAGACTAGAAAAAGCCCTTTTGGTTACAGGGTTTTTTCATTTTAAAGACTGGTCACCATAGCTCGAGCAAAGTAAAACAAATAGATTAAACCTAACCAGACACCCCAGTTGCTCTTTGATTGTTCTTCTTCTTTTTCTACCTCATCTAAGTAAAAAAGACGATCTGGATCATTAATTAATTCTTTACATTCAGCACAAGACAAGATAATTCTAGGAATAAAATCATCTTCTGAGTACTCATGCCCCATACTGTCAGCAAGCTGGGCTAGAAATTTAAAGTCATAATCAAAATATTCAACAAATCCAAAATCCAAACCTTTTAATCTTTTAACTTCATTTATTGACTTAAGACAGAAAAAACAGACTTCTTTATCGTTTACAAGGTCTTTATTATTCAGAAATAATCTAAAATGCTCAATAGTAGAAAGGGTAGTATATTAAGAGATCTTAGATTTTTTTGTGTTTAAATCACTCATCTACATCTTTTCCGAAAAATGTTATCTCCTGCAATCCACATATGTTTGTTCCAGGAGTGTCATAGTATGAAATAATTTCAAAAGTGATCTCATCTACTACTTTGTTTATATCTTTCCATTGTTCGAAATTATCATTTACAAGGTAGTGAGTTTCTTGAACACTTTCATTTTCTCCATATGGAAAACTGAGGCTAAAGTCGTTAATTTTATCCATACTGTTAAATTCAGAAGTATCGATGAAGTTTTGGACAGTCATAAATTCTATGTAGTAAGTTTTATCAAAGTAGAAAGTAATAGACTCATTTGAGCAATCATTTCCACCGCTTTTCCAACCTTCGGAGTAGTAAGTATCAAATAGGTTGTTGCAAGAATAAATCTTATTTGCTTGATCTATAAAATTACTGGAAGAATCACAATCTGAAGGTTCTATCCTTCTTAACATATATTCATTTTCTTCAGAATCTATAAAGGTGTACTCTTCATTTTCTAAGGATGTGAACTTATATTCCCAGTAGGCATCATATCCGAAACTGCCTATGAAGATACCTCCTATAAGAAAGGCAACATTAATAATTTTAACTTGGTGACTTTTAATAAATTTTTTCATTCTTCCTCCTCTGGGATATATGTTGGGATTTCATCTGGACAAAACTCCGTACCGACAGTTATAGGATTTGGATCTATACCTAGTAAAGAAACTACATCATCATACGTCATACCGTTCTCAATAGTGCCTACTAACTCAATAGGAGAATAGATAAAATCTATTACTGCAATTTCAAACTCTGAGAAAGCAAGTATGTCGTCTGTGTTACTTTTTAAACTCAAGGTTCCAGAAGCAAAACATGAAGTATGGTTTAATCCAATTGAGTGACCTAGTTCATGAATTAAAACGTGATCTCTTTCTTTTCCATATAAATCACTTTCTACCCAGATGCTGTTTTCATCAAAATTGTATAGACCAATATAACTCGAGCATTCAGTTGCGTGGCTCCAGAAACCACCGAAAGGCCTCCTACCTAAACAATTATCAAATTCTACTGGGAGTGTTACCTCGTCTGGGTTATCGCTAAAACTAAAATAATTCTCTCCAATAATATTGTTTGCAAATTTAACAAAACGTTTAACTATTGCTGTATCTTTTTCTGTGAACTTACCCTCTAAGCCATAGACAGTTCCTTTTTTCTGTTTTACAACTTCTACTTGGAGATAGTCTGGGTCTTTAGAAGTTGAACTCCACCATGAATCAGTATAAAAATAAGTAGCGCCAATGATTTTGTCATGTAGATCAAACTCTTCAACTGGTATTGGCGTTCCTTCGTCTAAATACGAAACAAATTCTTGCAAAATTACTGTATCTTCATAAACAGTATTTTCTACTATATTCCAGTTTCCCCAGGTAAAGATATCCCATAAATTCAACCAACTTATTGTTATCTCAGGCCAGCCAGCAGCCCATCCGTTTACAGCGTAGGGTTGGAAGGAAAAAGTTAACCCATCATCATTTATAGAGACAGCAGCTATATTCCTATAACTGCAACAATTTGCATCATTCCAGTTTCCACTTTTATCCCAATCTCCCTTTGTCCAGTCAACTTGTTGATCTTCCCATCCAGTACTTCGATCTTCATCAGCATTCCATATAGCACCAAGACGAGAGCTTAATAGATCTAACCATAAAGAATCGGACTGAGGAGACAACTCAAACCCCTGTTCTTTTAGTAATTTATCGGACATTATGTCTTTTAGGAATATTCTTTTACAAGTATTTAAATCAAAATTGAATGTTTCATATGCATACATACCGTGATTTCCACCTGTAAAGGTATATATTTGAAAAATAAATGAAATATAATTTAAAGGTTTATTTTCTAGTAATCCATATTCAAATAGGTAAAAATCTGATTCTGGAGGGTTGTTGTAATGCCCTACATGGTCATTAAATCCATCAAAATTTTTATCTTCATAACTAAATAGAGCAGGACTTGTTGCATATGGTCCATACCTGAAAGTGTGAGGGTACTCTTTATCTTCATCTTTATCTAGATTGCGATCTCTTTGGTTATTAAGACCAACCAATCTATAGTCCCCACTAAGTGAGCTTCCCCAATGCCAGTCCCAACCTAAATCCTTTTGAAAAGTAGATACCGATACTACTGCGTAATCTTTTAACTGCATGTTTATTTCTTCTGCGCATGTTATCTTTTCAATATCATCATCAAATCTATAGAGTGAATTGATAGAAGGATTTTCATTGATCTGTGGGTAACGAAATGTACTCGTAAGACTTTCAGCGAGATATGGTATTTCATTAAGATCAGTTAAACAATACCCCAGTGGAGATTGTGGATCTTCTCCCTCATCTAAATATTCATTATCATATTCAACATCTTTAATAATCCACTCATCTTCGGAGCATTCCGTAGGAGAATCCCATTCTTGTTCCCAGATTTTTCCTTCAAAGGTAAGGGTCTCTGTGTAGTAATTATCTTGTACATGAGCTGTTCTGATGTGGTCTCTTTCATAATCTCCTTCAACATTTGTATTTGTTGTATGAAGGTCATACTCACATGAAAGTTGCATAAAGTTTCCATTGATATCTTGAGCATAAATTTCTGCTTTCATCATATTTTTACCAGGCATACCTTCTGCATAGGCTTTTACGGTTGTGTATCCAGAAGTAGGTATTTCAGCATTAACGCCAATTATTGGATCTGGATTTTCTGATATAATTTGCTCAAGCAAATCAATCTCTAAATCACTTACTGAATCCGTGAAGACAATTTTAAACTTACGTGGCTTTTCAAAAAATTTATACCCTATGGTATAGGTAACAGATTCCATTAGAGGAACTCTTCCAACACATGGAGATATTGAAACTTGTGGACTATAGTCTGGATTCATGTCGCTCCAGTTGTACTCCAATTTTTCAATTTTTTTAGAGGCGTTCATCAATAAAAGTAAATCATTTGCATGAGCATTTTTGGTTGAAGCTAGCTCTTTACCTGTAGTAGAAAGCTCATTTTTTAATTGAACATTTTCTACTTTATATTCGTAAATAAGAGAAGAGGTAAAAGAAACTAAGAACAAATAAAACATTGATAGAAAGGCAAATGATTTGAAGGCATTATTAAAAGAAACCCTATAGCTTAAAAGCGTTTTTATTCTTTCTTTATTCACTATCCACATTTTTTTTAATATTACTTTTATCTACTGACAGATTTTTTTGTAAGAATAGTGAAATTATTCCATCTGGCTTGTTCCTATAAGAGATTTCTTCAAAGACTTTCTTAGATAGTGTTACAATCCTTATAGTTTTTTTATTAAATTCATTCATACACTATTTACTAGCGACAAGTTTCTAACTTCTATATCTATTTCTTATATTTTTCAATCTTTTCGTTACTAAAAGTGTGGTTTTCATTTATTGCATCCTCATAATTGAAGTCAAACGGACAAGTTGAAAGCATGATCATTAATTCATCCCATTCTGTTTGTGTTACAGACAAGTTCCATTCTGCCTTAATTCTTATCCAGTCAAAAGCATATTCACACCAATATGAGACATTGGGAGGTTTCCAATCGTCAGGAGAAAGTGCACTTTTATCTATATTTGTAAAGCTTTTAACAGCTACCAATATATCTGGGTCATCTAGATTATTTGCAAAATCAGTCTTTTTTTCTTCATTCCACTCCCAACCGCCTGATAAATGAGCATTGTATAAAGGAATAAAATGATCTATATGTAAGTCGCTTGAAAAATATATATATTCACCATTATAAGGATCAAACCAAAGGCCAGATTGCACATAACAACTATTACTGTCTGAATAAATTACATTTACAAAGCTTTCCAATTGTAAGTTTTCATGTCTTGTATTTTGACAATCGCCATCTTCATCAATCCAAGAATTCCAATCTTCTCTGTTGTATTTTGGAATTTGTGAAAAGTCAATTTCTCTTATTTCTAGTTGGGGGTAGTTTCTAAATTCTATTTCTATTTCTATTTCTCTTTTGGGTGTAACAAATTCTTCAATCCAATCAATTAAAACATCCGCTGTTCTTAAGTAACCTATCCACGAAGCTCCTTCAGTAACTCCAAAAGTGGGTATTCCAATCAATTCACCTTGATCATTTAATGCAGCTCCTCCTGAGTTTCCATAAGAAATATCTGCATCTGTAACAATCCATCCCCTTATATAATCTTCATCACTTTCAAAGCCACTTATAGTTCCTTTAGTTAAATTTATATTTAATGAATATGTACTTCCATCACCTCTTGCTGATGGAAATCCCCATATATATACAGTTTCTCCTAAATTAAGTTCAGAACTTAGGTGCATATCAAAAAATTCAAATTTTGAGGGCAGGACATTTCCATTTACTGCTTCCTTTATAACTAGCAATGCAAGATCTAAATTATTGTCTTGCTTAACAACTTCAGCAATATATGAAATTTCAGTAGAAGAATCTACATTATCAATAGTTG
>CABXDL010000003.1 GCA_902510995.1 uncultured Candidatus Actinomarina sp. | reverse complement strand
AATTGGCCAGTTCCTTCTTATTGCTTCAAAAATAGCAAAAATTCTTCTTGGACGAGGGATGTTGATCTCTTGTTGTAGTTGGTGTTTATCTAGATTTATAAATCGATTATCAATATTTCTTATTCCGGTTTTACCAATTTCTAGAGATCTTATTGCTTTTGTAAGGCTTTCTGTAAATGTTGAGGCAATTGACATAACCTCACCAACACTCTGCATTGATGTTCCCAAAATATCATCAGTAGAAGGAAATTTAGGAAAATCAAATCTAGGTATTTTTACTACTACATAGTCTTGAACCGGTTCAAAACTAGCAGGAGTTGTTCCTGTAATATCATTATTTAGTTCAGTTAAGTTGTAGCCAACAGCTAAAAGAGCAGCAAATTTTGCTATGGGAAATCCAGTAGCTTTTGAAGCTAATGCTGAAGACCTAGAAACTCTTGGATTCATTTCAATAATTCTTCTATCTCCATTCTTTGGATTTACTGCGAATTGAACATTGCTGCCTCCTGTCGCTATTCCAATCGTATCCAAACAAAGTAATGCTTCATCTCTCATTATTTGATATTCTTTGTCTGACAAAGTTTGTATCGGAGCAACAGTAATTGAATCTCCAGTATGAACTCCCATGGGATCAAAGTTTTCAATGCCACAAACAATTACTCCATTACCATCACTATCTCTCATTACCTCAAGTTCAAATTCTTTCCACCCATAAACAGACTCTTCTATCAGTACTTCTTGAGTAGGGGATGCTGTGAAAGCATTTTTTAATTTTTTATTTAGCTCTTCGTCATTATTTACAACCCCAGTTCCTCCGCCACCTAATATGAACGACGGTCTAAGCATCAACGGATAACCCATCTTTTTTGAAGCTTCAATTCCTTCCTCAAAGCTCTTTGCATAAGTAGCATTAAGTGTTTTTATCCCTACATCCTCCATTGCCTCTTTAAACTTCCATCGATTTTCAGCAATTTCTATAGAATCTGCTGAAGCTCCTAATAATTGAACATTATTTTTATCAAATATACCTTTTTCGCTCAATTCCATAGAAAGATTTAAAGCTGTCTGACCACCTAAAGTAGGCAACACAGCATCTGGTTTTTCTTTTTCAATAATTCTTTCCAAAAAGTTAGCCGTTAAAGGTTCTATATATGTTGCATCTGCCATTCCTGGATCAGTCATAATTGTTGCGGGGTTTGAATTAACAAGAATTACTCTGTAGCCTTCATTTTTTAAAGCTTTAGCTGCCTGAGAACCTGAATAATCAAACTCACATGCTTGACCTATAACTATTGGTCCAGAACCAATTATTAAGATGCTTTTAATCGTTTTATTAGCTGGCATGTTTTTCCTCAATCATTTCTATAAATGGATTAAAAATTTGTAAACCATCTGTTGTTCCAGGTCCTGATTCTGGATGAAATTGTACTGAGTAGGCATTCGAATCCCAAAGGCTGATACCTTCGTTGCTTCCATCATTTAAATTTGTTGCGTATGCATTTATAGTTCCATATTCTTGATGCTTAATAGGTTCATTTAAGCTCTCAACACTAAATCCATGATTTTGAGAGGTAATTAAAGCTTTCTTTATTCCATTAATCTTTACAGGGTGATTTGACCCATGGTGTCCAAAATCCAATTTTTCAACATTCAATCCACAAGCGAGCCCTAAAATCTGATGTCCTAAGCAGATGCCGAATATAGGCAACTTTCCAATAAGGTTTTTTACATTCTCTATAACTTGAGTTAAAGACCTTGGGTCTCCTGGGCCATTTGAAATAAGTAAACCAGAAAGCTCTAGGGATAAAATTTCATCAGGTTTAGTTTCTGGATTAATTAAAACAGTATCAAAATTTTTTTCTTTAAGAACATTAACGATACTTGTCTTTGCTCCTAAATCGAGAATTCCTATTTTTCCTTTGGTTTTTATATATTCTGAGTTTCCTGACCCCGCTTTTAGTGCTGAATCGTCACCTATTATGTTCTTTGCTTTCTTAAGGAATTTCTTTAAATCTTTTGCGTCAACATCTGTTCCAAAGGCATACATATCTGACCCAGCATCTCTTAAGTGGGTTGTTACTGTTCTAACGTCAAAACCTCCACTGAAAGGGATATTGTATTCATTTAACCAATCTGTAATTGACTTCTCTGATCTCCAAGATGACGGATTATAAGTAAATGAGTTAGCTATAGCCGCTTCTATTTTTGGTTCACTTGATTCAAAATCAGTTTTAGACATTCCATAATTACCAACATGTGAGGAGGTAAAAGTAATAATTTGATTTACGTATGAGGGATCACTTAATATCTCAACAAACCCAGTCATTGCAGTATTAAAAATAAGCTCTCCGGTTACTGGTTTAAATTCTTCTGTACTCCATCCAATGAATTCGTCTCCATTTTCATTAATAAGAAGAGCTTTTTTATACATTTTGAGAAACCTTTTCAATTTTTGTGTTTCTTTTTTCAAAAATAGAGTTATTAAATTTTGATTTTGTTGTAAATTCTTTATCACAAGTCTGCCATGTATTAATTTCAGATATTTCTACTTCGTAACCAATTTCAGATAATATTTTTCTAGGATTCTCAATCATGAATCTCTTTATTTCCTCAAGAGATAATATTCCTGATGAATAGAGCATTGGGAAAGCAGATTCAAGACCAACGACTCCTCTTGATGCACTTTTAAAATCGATTGTTTTTGTATTTTCTGGATGGGGAGCGTGATCAGTAGCTATTGCATCAATAACATTACTTAACAAAGCATCTATTAAAGAAAGCCGATCTTCCTCTGTTCTTATTGGGGGATACATTTTGTATAAACCATTGGTAGTGTCTAAATTTTCATTATTTTCTAATATATGGTGTGGTGTAACTTCACTTGTTATTGGTAAATTGTTTTCTTTAGCTTCTTTAATTAAATCAACGCATTTTTTTGAGGATATATGTTGAGCATGGTATCTAGTACCATATTTCGCGACAAGCTCTATGTCTCTAAGCAGTATTTCTGACTCTTCAGTTTCATCTATTGTTATTAAAGCATAATCATCATTTGGTGGTGCTATATCACCAGGTTCTGAGTGACAATTACTTTCGCAATGTTGGAATATTGCTGCATTTAAAGAAGCTAGTAATTTAAAGGCTTCATCAGCTAAATTGTTATCTATTAGTGATTTGCCATCATCAGAAAAAATTAAAACACCATTTTCAATAAACTCTTTATAGTTAACTAATTCGGTTCCTTCTAGGTTTTTTGTTAAAGCACCAGCTCTATGAACATTTATCTTTAACTTATTATCCATCGCTCTTGCTTTGTTAAGATTCTCAATATTATCAATGACTATTTCCGAATTAGGCATGGCTAAGATATCGCTATAACCACCATTTTTTGCGGCAAATTCTATATCTACTGCTGGAAAATTATTATTGTCTGGATATCTAGTATGGGTATGAAGATCTATAAAGTTTTCTATTTCAATCATATTGCTCCATGACATACATATATGATGCAATCCTTGAAGGTACACCGAAAGAAAGTTGTTCTATGTATTTAAATTTATTGTGTAGAGAAGCTTTTTCAGATATTTCAATATCTACATTCATAGGCATTGGATGAAGTGCTATAAAATCATCTTCTGATTTATCAAGAATTTCATTTGTAAGCTGATATTTTTTTATATATTCATTAAGGTCTGAATCTTCAAGATCTTCTATTCGCTCTTTTTGGACTCTTAATAGTTCAATGGCTTCTGTTGCTTCTAAAACTTCATCCCAGCTATTCAAGACTTCTATATTTGTTAAATCATCTGGTAAAAAACTTTCATGAGTAAAAACTCCAACATTTTTTCCTAGTGAAGCAAATAATTGTCTTCCTGATTCAAAAACTCTTGAGTGTTTTACATCACCTATATAGATAACAGGTAGGTCTTTCTCTAATTTATTGAACTTATCAAGAGTTGTAGCGTCTAGAATTGCTTGCGTTGGATGTGATGAAGTTCCAAAACCTCCACTGATAACAGAGATATCTTCAAATTCCTTGTATTCATCAATATTATCTTCTTTAGTTCTAATTACTAAAGACTCAATTCCCATAGCTTTGTAGGTTTCAATTTCATGTTTAAGGCTTTCACCCTTCACCTTTGCTGAACTTATATCTGAAGATTCAAATGTTTTTATTCCCAATCTATAAGCAGCTACAGAGAAAGAAAGACGAGTTCTTGTCGAGGGTTCATCAAATTTTAATAAACTAATAGAAGGAATTTTATTTGTTTTTTCAGGATTTATTTTTCCTGTAATATCAATTAATTTTTCAATATCTTTTTTATCTGTATCTTTAAAATCTAAAAGATGTTTGCTCAATTAACTAACCTCAATTCTATCTTCCTTATCAATTTCTTCTAAAAATACTGAGACGTACTCGCTTTCATTAGTTGGGATATTTTTCCCAACAAATTTTGGTGTTATAGGTAATTCTCTATGACCCCTGTCAATAAGGCAGGCTAAAGTTATTGACTTAGGTCTTCCTGAGTGAATCACAGCTTCTATAGAAGCTCTTAATGTTCTCCCTGTATAGATAACATCATCAATCAAAAGTACATTTCTATCTTCTGGTGATATATTTAGATTACTTTTTTCCAATTCCTCATCTAGATCATCTCTGAAAGGCCTATAGTTCACAGTGTCTATATCGTGTTCAAATCCGCATTCAACTAGATGCTTCGATATTCGTTTGGTAAGAAGATCACCCCTTCTTGGAATACCAATTAATAAGGGATTGGATAAATCTGATTCTGAGATTTCTTTACTTAGACGGTAGAGTGTCTTTTCTATCTCCACATTTTTCCTTTCGATACTCACAGGTATCAATTAAAGCTGTAATAATGATAGCAAAAAATACTTTATTTAATAATTAATTACCTATTTTCTCTAAAGAAAGGTCTTCCAATATTTCCTGGCGCTCCAGTTTTACCTTCTTTATAAATAGTCAAAATTACTAAAACAATAATTGTTATTAAATAAGGTGCAATTTTTACAAGATATGGACTTAATTCAAATCCATAAGTTTGTAAACGAGGGACTAATGCTTCAAGAAATCCAAATAGGAGAGCACCAAGTGCTGTTCTATATGGCTTCCATCCACCAAAGATAACTAGCGCAAGACAAATCCATCCTCTTCCAGAAGTCATATTATCTGTCCAGAAAGGAACATAACTTAAAGTAAGGTATACACCAGATAAGCCTGCAAAGGCTCCTCCTACACAAGTTGCAATAAATTGTGTTTTATTTATTTTTAATCCCATTGAATCAGATGCTCGAGAGTCTTCACCAACAGCTTCCAACCTTCTTCCAAACATAGTTTTCTTTAAAACAAAGCTTGTTGTTATCATCATTAAAATTGCTAAATAAAATATTAAGTTTTGACTTAATAAAACTTCAAATATATTACTTGGTTCAGCAATATCTCTAATGCTTTCAACTTTTACCATTAATTTTTTTCCAACATATTTTTTTCCTAAAAGGGAAGATAGGGCTAATCCTAAGATTGTTAATATTAGCCCCGATACTGTTTGGTCTTGTTTTAATATGACAGTCACAAAAGCATGTATTGAAGAAAAGAGTGAAGCAGATAAAACACCAACAATTATTGAAAGAAATAAATTCTCAGTATTTATAGCCGTCATGAATCCAGTTACTGCTCCAATAGAGATCATTCCCTCAACACCAAGATTTAAAATACCTGATTTCTCTGTTATTAGTTCTCCAAGTGCAGCAATAAATAATAATGTTGCAGCTTGTAATGTAGCATTTAATAAACCCATCAATTGAATATCAGGCATCTTCAACCTCTTTTATTTGGTAAGTAAAAAAGAACTGAGAGATAAGAGCTCCAATTAATGTTGATGCTTGGATAATTTCAGCAATATAAGAACTTACTCCAATCGTTTGTATGACAGCACCACCAATTGTTAAAGCTCCAAATAAGCATCCAACTAAAAATATTCCAATTGGCCTCATACCTGTAATCGCAGCAACAATTATTGCGGTATATCCAAAACCTTGTGAAATACCTGGAGATACTCTATGTGTTTGGCTAAGTAATTCAATTGCTCCTGCAAGTCCTGCAAAACCACCTCCAACTAACATTGCATAGAATGCTTTTTGTTTTGCATTGATGCCAGCATATATAGCGGTCATTGCTGAGCCACCAGCTATTCTCATTTCATATCCGAATACAGATTTTTCTTTTAAGTAATGAGCCCCGATTGCAAAAAGGATGCATATAAGAAAACCAGTACTCAGTTTTCCAAATATTGTTGGTAGATAAACTTCTTTACCGACATAAGCAGCAGCAGGAAAGTTCAAAGATTTAGGATCTTTCCAAGGACCGTTTACTAAGTAAACAGTTAAACCAATAATTACATAATTGGTTAAGAGTGTTGTAATAATTTCGTTCACTCCAAAAAAAACTTTTGTAATGGCTGGTAGTAAAATACAAATTGCACCACCAATAAAGCCTGAAATTAAAAGAATAAAAATAAATAAGCTTGAATTAGAGATATTGATATTGATGTAAATTAAGTTAACAGCAATTGCTCCAAGAAAAATTTGACCTTCTGCACCGATGTTCCACAATTTCACGGAGTTCATAATTGCAATACCTAGACCCGCAAGGATTAACGGTATGGCTTTATTTAAGGAATTGCTTAGGCTATTGATGCTTCCAACTGAAAGTTTTAGCATTAGTGAGAAGACATTTATTGGATTCTGATCTTGTATTAATAAAATTATTGAACCAATACAAACAGCAACAAATAACCCAATTAAGAAGGAGTAAAAGGTTGCTAAATCATTAACAACAGTTTTTTTAGATAGAATATACTTATTCAATTACACCAGCCATTGCAAGGCCAACGTTATTAGTGTTAGCTTCATTTATATTGAATTCTTTTATAATTTTTCCTTCGTATAAAACAATTAATCGGTCACTTAATTTGAATAACTCATCTAGATCTTCTGAAATTAACATTATTGCGGAGCCATTGTCTCTTTGATTTACAATGAGCTCATGTAAAGCTTCTACTGCACTAACATCCAAACCTCGGGTTGGTTGTGCAGCAATAATTACTTCAGGATTAGATATTAACTCTCTCGCCATAAGTAATTTCTGCATATTTCCACCCGATAAAGTAGATATTTCTGCCTTTGGATCGCCTGTTTTTATAGAAAATTCTTTAATAAGTAAATTTAGATAATTTATCATTTTATTTGAAGACAGATGTGGACCATAACTTGCATTAAAGTATTCTCTTACAACAGAATTGTCTAATATAGATACACCTGGAGCAAGACCAACTCCAAGTCTATTTTCAGGAATATAAGATAAGTTAAGTTTTTTTCTTGCCTTTACACCTCTTTCAGTTACATTCTCTCCCTTTATTGTTACCTTGCCATCAAAGTTGGATTGAATCCCAGAAATAATATTTGCCAATTCAACCTGTCCATTACCTGATACGCCAGCAACTCCTAAAATTTCTCCAGATCTTATATTTAAGTTAATATCATTTAAATTATTGAAACTTCCAATATCATTTTCCAAACTAATATTTTCAACCTCTAACTTAATTTCACCTTTTTTATTATTTTTATCAACATCAGTTGTAGCTATTTCACCCATCATTAAAGCAATCAATTCTTTATCGTTTACCGATTCTGTTTTTAGGTCTTCCGCAACCATTTGACCATTTTTCATTACAAAAATAGTTTCAGTAAATTCTTTAATTTCCTTTAACTTATGAGTAATAAAAACAATCGTTTTTTCATCTTCTTCAGTAAGAGTCTCGAGCGAGTTTTTTAATTGATTTGTTTCTTGCGGTGTTAAAACTGCGGTAGGCTCATCGAGCAACATAATGTTATTGTTATTAAAAATTAATTTCATAATTTCTACCTTTTGTTTCTCTCCAACTGATAATTGAGAAATGAGTGAATTATGATCAACTGATAAAGAAAAAATATCAGAATATTTATTAAATGCATCATCGAAATCGTTAACAAAAATGTTTGCTTTTGAGAGAGTCAAATTATCTTTAATGCTGAAGTTTTCAATTAATCTAAATTCTTGATGAACCATACCTATCCCGAGCCTTGCTGCTAATTCAGGATTTAGTTTATTTTGTTTCTCTCCTTCAAAAATAATCGAACCTTTTTCTGGTTGGTATATTCCAGATAAAATGTTCATCAGAGATGATTTACCAGCTCCATTCTCACCTAAAAGTCCATGAATCTTTCCTTTATGAAGATAAAAATTTACATCATTTAGAGCTTGGACTTTTCCAAAAGACTTAGATATATTCTTTGCTTCTAAAATTTTTTGATTCATTAAATTAATAGTAAAACACTCCAACCAAAAGGCTGGAGTGTTTTAAAAACTATTATGGATTCACAGTTCCAATAACGTTGTCAATAAATTCTTCTTCCACAATTTCTGGATCAAAAGAACCTGCAATAATTTCTTCAGATCTTTGAGAAATTAACTCTGCTGTATCAGAAGGAACATCTGAACTAAGTTCATACAATGAAACAAGTCCTGTTTCCATTCCACCCCAATAAGCTTCAGCTGTAAATTCACCATTCACTATTGATTCAACAACATCAACATAATATGGTCCCCATGACCAAACAGGTGCTGTAACAAAAGCACCAGGTGCTGCATCTTTTCCATATGCGGTATTATATGAAATCCATTTTGCACCAGCAGCTTCAGCAGCTACTCCAGTTGATGGAGAGTCTTGATGTTGTGCTAATACATCTGCACCAGTTTCAAGCAAAGCATTTGCTGCTTGAGTTTCTTCTTCAGGTCCAAACCATGTAAATGTCCAAACAACCTCAACAGTTGCATCTGGGTTTACTTCTTTAACTCCAGCGGCAAATGCATTAATTCCTCGAATAACTTCAGGGATTGGAAATGCTGCAACATAACCTATTTTATTTGATTCAGTTATGGCACCAGCAGCTAAGCCTGAAAGATACCTTGGCTGATACATTTTTCCAAAATAATTTCCGAAGTTTGTATCATTTTTTAAATAACCTGAACAATGTAAGAAAATAACATCTGGATATTCCTCTGCCATTTCTGCCATTGCATCTATATATCCAAAAGTTGTACCAAAGATAATATTGTAACCTTGATCAATATAAGCTTCTGCAACTGTTCGGAAAGCTGTAGCATCTTCTGGAATAAGTTCTGTATATTGAGTTTCAATTCCAGTTTGATCTACAAGATATTGTCGACCTACATCATGTGCTTGTGACCATCCACCATCGTCTGCTGGACCTACGTACACAAATGCAGCTTTGTAATCATCTACGGTTGCGGCTCCACCGCAAGCCATAGTAAGAATACTGATAATAATTAGGCCTACTGCCCAACTTCTTCGCATCCTTACCTCCTTTTCATATTTTTTATTATAGATGAACAACAAAATACCTAATTCAATTAAAGCCATTTTCTTTTTTATAATTTTCTATTCAAGTTATTAATTTTTGATAGAATTAGTTCTTACGAAAATGGAAAAATTACATTACACATGGCAAGAGCAGTTAATAGATACTGAAAAAGTCTGCAAGCTCATTGAAGAAGATAACTTTATGCCAGATGTCATCGTTGGAATTAGTAGAGGAGGACTAATACCAGGTGTGATGATCTCTCATAAATTAAATATTCCTTTTAAACCTGTACATGCTTCAACTAGAGATTTTCCACATTGGGAGAATTATCTACCTAAACCAAAAGATTCCAAGGTATTAATTGTTGATGATATTTGTGATAGTGGTGAGACCTTTGAAAAACTTTCGGAATACATAAAAGAGAATATAAATCATGAATGTGATGTAAGGTTCGTATCTTTATGGTGGAACAATGAATGTGACTTTAAACCTCATTATTTTACTAAAGAAATTGCAAAGAATACAGAAGAGGTATGGATCGAATTTAGTCATGAAGCTTGGTGGCAACAAGACTCTAATTGATTAAGTTTTTAGCGTATTCCTTAATTGTTTTCAACATACTGTAAGCACCATTTCTTCTAGCGGGGCTTAAAATTACACCTAAATCAAATTCTTCCATTAGATCAATTTCTGAACTCGCAATTTCTTCAGCTGTTTCATCTGAGTAAATTGAAGCAATTAAAGTTACTAATCCTTTAGATATGAGAGCATCAGAGTCACTTAAAAAATGAAGCTTTTCTTCTTTTTGTTCAGGAACTAACCAAACTTGGCTTTGACAACCATGTACTTTAAATGAATCTTGCCTTAACTCTTTTGGAAACTCAGAACTTTCTTTTGCCTGTTCTATTAAGTATTGGTATTTTTCTTGATCATTAGGAAATAGCTCAAGTGTTTTTTTATAATTTTCTACTTTTTCTTCAATTGACATATTTTTAACTCAACATTTTAATGCTCTCGATTAAAGCATTTTTAAAGACATCTAAATCATTTTTGTCATTGTAAATATAAGCAGTAGCTCTAATTGTTGCATCTATGCCTAATTTCCTATGAAAAGGTTGAACACAGTGATGTCCGGATCTTACTGCAACACCATGAGTGTCCAACATTAAAGACAAATCTGTTGCATGAACATTATCTACATACATTCCAAAAGTACAACCAGCTTTTTCTGCTGAGGAATGTATTACATTTACTTTATCTATATCATCAAATATTGTTTTCCCATACTCTCTAAGCTCATCGGAGTGATTTTGTACATTTTCCATATCTAGCTCAGTTAAATAATCTATTGCGGAACCAAGTCCAATTGCCTCAACATATGGAGGAGTTCCTGCTTCAAATTTATGTGGTACAGGAGCCCAGGTAGCTTTATCATAATAAACCTCTTCTATCATGTCTCCACCGCCGTAAACTGGATCCATTTTTTCAAGGAGTTCTTTTCTACCCCACACAACACCAATTCCTGTAGGGCCTAACATTTTATGTCCTGAAAATACGAGAAAATCAATTCCTAAAGCTTGTACATCAATTTTTCTATGAGGAACTAATTGAGCACCGTCAATAATAAGAAGGCTGTCTGATTTCTCCCTTACCATTGTGGTAATTTCATTTATATCTGGCAATAATCCAGATAAATTTGATTCGCCAACAATTGAAACAACTTTAGTTTTTGAATTTAATTTTTCACTTAAATCATCTAAATTTAAAGTAAAATCTTCATTAACTTTAATATACTTAACTTCTAAATCATTTTCTTGAGCAACCATTTGCCACGGGATAATATTTGCATGATGCTCAATTTCAGTAACTAGTATCTCATCTCCTGGCTCCATAAATTTCTTTGAAATTGAATTTGCTAAGAAGTTAAAACCCTCTGTAGAGCCTTTAGCAAAAATTATTTCATCAGATTCATAAGCATTTATAAAATCTTTACATTTATTTCTTACTCCCTCATATGCATGAGTTGTTTCAGCTGAAAGTACATAAGTTCCTCTATGAACATTTGCATTTGATACCGTATAAATCTCATTCATTTTATCCAAAACAATTTGTGGTTTTTGAGATGTTGCACCAGAGTCAAGGTAGGTTAATGGTTTTCCATTAACTTCTCTTTTAAAGATTGGAAAATCACTTTTAATATCTTCAAAACTTTTCATAAGTAAGATTCATACCCCTCTTTTTCAAGCTTATCAGATAAATCTTTAGATCCTGATTCAACAATATTTCCATCAACAAATACATGAACAAAATCAGGATTGATATATTCAAGAAGTCTTTGATAATGGGTGACAATAAGATATCCTCTTTCAGGTGTTCTAAGTTTATTTATTCCTTCTCCAACAACTCTCAATCCATCAACATCTAATCCAGAATCAGTTTCATCAAGTATTGCTAATTTAGGATTAAGAACAGCAAGTTGCAGTATCTCATTTCTTTTTCTTTCTCCGCCCGAAAAACCTTCATTTAGGTATCTATCTACAAAATCTGGAGACAATCCTAGGTCTTTCATTGCATCAGCAACTTTTAGCCTTAATTCAACTGCTGTGTAGTCAGTCTCTTCAATATTTGTGAGAGCAGTTTTTAACATATTTACAATTGTTACTCCCGGGATTGATTCTGGATATTGAAATGCTAAAAATATTCCTTTTTTTGCTCTCTTGTCAACAGGGTCTTCAGTTACATCTTCTCCGTCAAATTCAATACTTCCTTCAGTCACTTCATAAACAGGGTTACCCATTAATACATTTGCTAAAGTTGACTTTCCTGAACCGTTTGGGCCCATTATTGCATGAACCTCTCCTGCCTTTATTTCAAGGTTTATTCCTTTTAATATTTCAGTTGAATCAACTGATGCATGGAGGTTATTTATTTTTAACATATTATCTATGATAAATGTTAATAAAAACAAACGAGATTTCATTAGTTAAATATGAAAATAAAATTAAACTGAAAGAATGCAATTTAGTCTTACAGATTTACAAAAGGAAATTAAAGAGAATGCTGAAAAGTTACTTTCAGAGAAAATTGATGCCCAAGAAACAATAAGAAAAATAGATGAAAACACAAGATTGGATGAAGATCTCTGGAAATTAGTTATAGAACAAGGTTGGTTAGCTTTAGATGTTCCTGAAGAAGAAGGCGGCCTCGGCTTTTCAATAGTTGACACAGCTATACTTTCAGAAGTCTTGGGTTACTATATGCCAATAATTCCATTATTTAGTTCTGGAATTGTTTTTAAACAATTAGTTATGCATTCAAGTGATGAATTAAAAGGAAGAATTCTTCCAGAGGTTATTTCAGGTGAAAAAATAGGAAGTTTTGCTATTTACGAAAATGATAAGTACGAAATAAATAAAGAAAATATTTCTACAGAAATGAGCAAAATTGATGATGGGTGGGTTGTTAACGGAATAAAGAAATATGTTATGTTTGGAGACTCCTCAGATTACTTAGCAGTCCTAGTAAAAGAAGGAGAGAATTTTAAGTTTGTATTGATTAATAAAAATTACGAGGGTGTAACAATTAAGGAAACAACCTCTCTTGACCAAACAAGGCCAATGTGTGAGATTGACTTCAAAGATGTTCAAATTGATCAACAAAATATAATGATTGAACTTGATGATGAATTAAGTCAATGGAATAAGGTAAAGAACATTGCCTTGGCTTTTCTTTCAATGGAACAAGTAGGTGGAGCACAAGCTTGTCTCGATATGTCTACTGAATATGCAAAGGAACGCATTCAGTTTGGTAGACCAATAGGTTCATTCCAAGCAATTCAACATATTTGTGCAGATATGTTGTTAAAAATTGAAAGTGCAAAATCTCTTGCATATAGCTCTGTAAGAGTCAATACGGAGGATATTGTTGAATTAGAAATGGGAGCTTTGATGGCAAAATCTTATTGCTCAGAGGTTTTTAACAAGGTTGCAGGTGACAATATACAAGTACACGGAGGGATAGGATTTACATGGGAGCATCCGGCCCATTTATATTTTAAAAAAGCAAAATCAGATTCACTATTGTTTGGTACATCAAAATCTGCGAGAAGTGAAATAGCTAATTTAATAGATTTATAAAAATTGGGACGAATATCTAAATTTGAAAACTATAGGTTTCTTGGAAACCGAAAAAATATGCGAGTATATGATTGCGATAATCAAGAAGAATATTCTGAACTTGAAAATTTAGTTAATAATAAGGATTTAATTTCCAATAATTCAATTCAATCTTTTGCTCCAGATACTATTGCTGAAGCAAAAAATAGAGGTTTTAAGTCTTTTTAACAACTTCCCAAGAATTATATTTTGAAATATTATGTTTTAAAATATTTTTCTTTTCTAAGTATTTTAAATGAGCCAAAGTTTCTTGGAAAGCAAGCCTAAGATTTAGAGCATCTAATTTTCTTGGGAATAACAAATTAGTTATTTCCCACCCTGTTAATTTTTCATTTTCCAATAAAGCTACTATTTTTTCAGATCTTCTTTGGTGATGCAGAATCATTTGTTCTATTCTTTTATGCGGCTCTTCTATAATTTTTCCATGACCTGGTGCAATAGTTTTATGATCAATATTTTCTATTTTTTCCAGAGAAATAATAAAATCATTTAACAAGTTACTTTCACTATCAACTGTAGGTATAAAAGGTGTGATTCTAGGCAAAATATGGTCTCCAGAAAATATAACCTTACTTTTTAAATCATGAATTGAAATTTCACTCTGGTCATGGCCGGGTGTAAATATTACTGATAAGTTTCTTTTTACATTTTTTATTTTTCCTTCATCAAGTAACATATCTGGTGTGGCAACCTTACCTGCATATGAAGGTGTAGAAATAGAATTTAAATCTAATAAGAATGATTTAGGAGCACCTTCTTTTTCTGAGTATGTAATGAAATCTTTAAATCTTAAAGTCCAATCGTTATATTCATTTAAAAAATCTATTGAATTTTTATAAAGTGCAAATGGTATTCCTTCTTCCCTTAACGAAGAAGACAGACCTATATGATCACTATGCATATGTGTTCCAATCAAAAGCTTTATTTGGCTTAAGTCAATCTTTTCTTCCTGTAGATAGTTTTTAAGTAAAGAAAAATATTTTTTGCCATTAACTCCACAATCAATCATTATGTATCCATCAGAATCCTCAATAAGGTAAACATTTACAAACCCTGGAGACTGCCAAGGAAGCTCAAGTGGAATATGAGTGATACCGTTAGATAATTTAAATTTTTTCACTTTAATTTGTTAATAGCCAGACAGCAAAAGACGCAACTATAAGCAAACCAGTTAAGAGTGAAGCAATAATTAAGTATCGTGTTTGCATAGATATATTTTATCCAATTATTGCTTTATCTTGAGTGTGAACAATTATTCTTTTCGATTAAAATTGATTTTGAAAATAACTTAGACCACCTACTAGGGGACCCCTAGATTTGGTGTAGTTATTATCTCAATTTGATAGAGACCCTATCTTGGAAGAGGTAATTTGAAAAAAATAACAATAATTGGTGGCGGTCCGGCAGGCTATGCTGCTGCTTTATATGCAAATAATTTTGAATTAGAAGTGACCCTTGTTGAGTCAGATGTATTAGGTGGGACTTGCTTAAATAGAGGATGTATCCCTGCAAAGTATTGGCTCCATGTTGCTGAACTTAATCATGAAATTAATCATGCTCATGAGTTTGGAATAGAAGTAGGCAAAAAAGAAATTTATTGGGCAAAAACAACAAATAAACGAAATGAGATAGTCAATAAATTAGTTTCTGGAATAGGAGCTTTATTAAAAAGTAAAAAAGTTAATGTAGTTGAAGGATGGGGACAGGTAGAGTCAAAAAATGTTGTTGTAGTAAAAAAAGAGAACGGTGAGGAAGAAAGAATAGCTTCAGATTATATTTTATTAGCAACTGGTTCTCAGCCTAGAAATTTACCTAATTTAGAGTTTGATAATGATTTCATAATAAGTTCAGATACAGCATTGAACTGGAACAAGCCACCTAGCAGTGTCTGTATAGTTGGTGCAGGAGCAATCGGTTGTGAATTTGCAAGTTTGCTTGTAGATCTTGGTTCAGAAGTTACTGTTGTTGAGCTTGAGGAGGAAATACTACCAGGATTAGATAAAAGAACCTCTGGTGAGCTAAGAAAACAGCTAACAAAAAGAGGGGTTAATTTTAAATTACAAACTTCAATAGAAAGTGTAAATGATAAAGAATTAATATTTTCTGATGGAGAGAAAGAAAATTTCGAATCTGTATTAGTAGCTATTGGACGTAAACCATTTACTGAGAGTATGGGGTTAGAGAATGTAGGTATAACAATTGAAAATGGATTCATACCAGTAGATCTTGAAACAATGAAAACATCTGTTGATAGTATTTATGCATTAGGCGATATAGTAAAAGACTCCCCACAGTTAGCACACGTAGCTTTCGCAGAAGCAATTTCAGCAATTACACATATAGCTACAGGTGAGAAAAGCCCGGTCAATTATTCAGCAATTCCTTATGTTGTATATACAAATCCAGAATTAGCTGAAGTAGGTATAAATTCTGATAAAGCAAAGGTAGCTGAGTTGGATATTTCACAATCTCAACATAGCTTTGTAGGAATAGGTAGAGCTATGATACAAAATCAAAACCAAGGGGTTGTTAAAGTTTACGCAGAAGAAGATGGTCCAATTGTTGGAGCAAGTGTATGCGGACCAAATGCAGGAGAGCTAATTCATGAGCTAATGTATATGGTTGGTTGGGAAGCTCTTCCAAGTGAAGCTGCTGAATTTATTCATGCGCACCCTACATTAAGTGAAGCTATCGGAGAATCTTTAATGTCTCTAAGCGGTAAGGGTTTACATTAATGGGACTTGAAGCAATTAAAAGGAAAGGGCATTCAAAAAGTTTAAATAAAGAAGAGCTATGGGATATATACAAGTCAATGAAAACGCAGCGTCTACTAGAGGAAAGGCTATTAAAGCTTTATAAAGGAGGACAACTTTCAGGAGCAGTTTATCCAGGAATAGGCCAAGAAGCATCAATGGCTGGTATTGGAGCTGGAATGGGGAAGAATGATATATTTGGTGGAACACACAGAGATTTAGGGGTTCAAATTAAAAGGGGTGTTTCTTTAAATGAAATTGCATTAAATTTTTTAGGAAAGAAACATGGCCCTTCTAAAGGTAGAGACGGAAATAGTCATTTTGGGGTTGTAGATAAGGGAACTTTAATGGTTGTTTCTCCCTTACCTGATTCTGCACCAGTAGCAGTTGGCTGGGCTTTAGCTTCACAACAATCTGATAGTGGTGTAGTAACAGTAGCCAATTGTGGAGAAGGAGCAACAGCTACTGGAACATGGCATGAAAGCATTAATATGGCAGGAGTTCATAATTTGCCTGTTGTTTTTACCGTCCAAAATAATCAATTTGCTTATTCTTCTCCAAATGAAGTTGAATTTGGAACACCTAATGTTGCTGATAGAGGATTAGGTTATGGAATAGAATCTAAACTCATAGATGGTAATGATATTTATCAAGTAATCGACACAATGTATGATGCTTGTGAAAAAGCAAGGAGTAAAGGAGGTCCAACTCTTGTTGAATTAGTGACTTTCAGACACTACGGCCATGCAGGCCATGATCCTGCTGAATATGTTGAAGATGAGGTAAGAGAATTTTGGTTAAAAAGAGATCCAATATTGAGATTTGAGGAAGCACTAATTGAAGAATCACTATTTACAAAAACTGATTTCGAAAATTTAACAGAAGAGTTAGAAAAAGAAATTAAAAATACTATTGACTGGGCAAAAGAACAAGACGATCCAGATCCTCAAGAAGAAATTGATGATATGTTTGCTAGTCGAACTACTCCAGTTTTTCAAAATGACGAATCAAATACTGAGACAATGAATTTTATTGAAGCTATTACTAATGGATTATATGAGGTCATGGATAAAGACGAAGATATTTTTTTGATGGGTGAAGATATCGGAGTTTTTGAAGGAGCTTTCAAAGCCACTAAAGGACTTTCTGAAAAATATGGACCATCAAGGGTTTTAGATACACCTATATCAGAAGCTGGATTCATGGGAGCTGGAGTTGGTGCAGCTTTAGCTGGGAAAAAACCAATTATTGAATTACAATTTTATGATTTTGTTTATCCAGCTTTAGATCAAATCACAACTGAAGCAGCTAAATATTATTGGAAAGCAGGGAAACCTGTTCCTATGGTTGTTAGAGGTCCAACTGGAGCTGGAACACGCTCTGGTCCCTTCCATTCAATTAGCCCAGAATCATTGTTAGCACATCATCCAGGTATTAAGGTTGTCGCTCCTTCGAATCCTTATGATGCTAAAGGCTTATTAGTAGCTTCAATTTTTGATCCAAATCCAGTTATGTATTTAGAACATAAAAAGCTATATAGGAAACCAGATTTAAAAATGGAGGTTCCATTAGGTTTATATGAGGTAGAAATAGGAAAGGGTAAAGTTGTTAAAACAGGTGAAAATGTTACAGTAGTTGCTTGGTCAGGAATGGTTTCGACAGCTTTAGAGGCAGCTGAGAAATTAAAAAATGAAAATATTTCAGTTGAAGTAATTGATCTAAGAACAATTTTTCCATTAGATGAGGAAATTATTTTGAATTCTATTGAAAAAACTTCAAACTTGGTAATTTTACAGGAAGATGTTCCTTTCTCTTCAATAGCTTCTGAGATTTCTTCAGTAGTAGCAGAAAAAGGTTTTTGGAATTTAGACAATCCAATATTAAAAGTTACGTCTCCAAATACTCATATACCTTTTGCACCAGTATTAGAAGATGCATTTATTCCAAACGCAGAGAATTTAATAAAAGCTATTAAAGAATTACAATAAAATAATGAGCAAAATCATTACAATGCCACAACTTGGAGAGACAGTTACAGAAGGCACGGTGTTAACTTGGCTAGTAAAAGAAGGAGATGTGGTGAATGAAGATGATCCTATTTTGGAAATTTCAACAGATAAAGTGGATACAGAAGTTCCTTCTCCATTCAGTGGAACAGTAACAGGTTTACTTGTTAAAGAAGGAGAGACTGTAGCTGTTGGTGCTAATTTACTTGAACTTGATGGAGACTCTGGAAGTTCAGTTGAAGATGATAAAGAAAACTATGAACCCCAAAAAGAAGAAAAGACTGAAGAAGTAGTAGAAAAAGAAACAATTCAAGAAGTTCTAGATGTAAATATCAAAAGTGAGTCAGGTAAAAAACTATCTCCAGTTGTTAGAAAATTATTAAGTGAAAACAACATCAGCCCTGATTCATTAAATGGGACAGGAAAAAATGGAAGAATTACTAGAGAAGATGTGCAGACTTATTTAGATTCTGGTCAGACAAAAGAAGTAGATAAAATAGAAGAACCATTAACAGAACAAGTTAAAACTGAAAATATAACTAATGGCGAATCTATACCAAGGCTAAGAAAAAAAATTGCTGAAAATATGGTTGAATCTAAAAAAACCTCTGCCCATGTGATGACGACAATTGAAATTGATTATGAGACAATAGCAAGAATAAGGAACAAAATAAAAGAAGCTTTTAAGAAAGAAGAAGGATTTTCACTAACCTATCTTCCTTTCATAGCCAATGCTACTGTAGAAGCTTTAAAGAAACACCCTGTGGTAAATAGTTCATTTAATTTAGAAGAAGATCAACATGTATTACATTCAAATATTGATTTAGGGATAGCTGTTGATATAAATCAAGAAGGCCTACTTGTTGGAACAATTCGAAACTCAGACTCGTATAATGTTAAAGCTTTAGCAAAAGAAATATCATCGCTTTCTAAGAAATTAAGGGAAAAAAACTTCTCCCTCGAAGATGTTTCAGGCAGCACATTTACAATTTCGAATAATGGATCGTTTAATTCTTTCTTAACCTCTCCAATTATTAACCAACCTAATGTTGCTATTCTCTCAACAGAGTCAGTAAAAAAGAAGCCTGTAGTAGTTGAATCCGAAGATAATCCTGACTCAATAGAAATAAGACATTCAGGAATATTAAGTTTAACTTGGGACCACCGAGTTTTTGATGGATCAACTGCTTTATTGTTTTTAAACTCGATAAAAGATAGGCTTGAAAGCCATGATTGGTTAGATGAATTAAGTTGAGAGCTCTAAACATTAGATGGCTTGGAAACCTTCCATATTCAGAGGCTTTAACACTTCAAAAAGGTCTTCATAATTCAGTTTCTAAAGAGAACAATGAGGAAGATTATTTACTTTTACTTGAACATAACAATGTTATAACCCTTGGAAGGTCAGGAGATAAAGAAAACCTTAAAACGAATAAAGATATTTTAGAAAAACTTGGAATAGAGTATTTTGAAACTGACAGAGGTGGTGACATAACTTTTCACGGCAAAGGTCAATTAATTGGTTATCCAATAATTAGGTTATCGGATCCTAAAAAAGTCATCCCATTCGTTAGGACTATTGAAAAATCTTTAATAAATGTTTTAGCCAGCTTTAATATTGATTCTTATTCAAAAGAACAAGATACAGGCGTTTGGACAAATAAAGGGAAAATAGCATCAATTGGTATAAAAGTTAGTAAATGGACAACGTATCATGGTTTTTCACTTAATATTTTTGAAGATTTAGAAGGGTTTGATTTAATTAATCCTTGTGGAAATTCAGATGAAAAAATTGCATCGGTTCACTCCTTTAATAAAGGAGTTTCGTTTAAAGAAATTGTTGACGAGATATCAAAAGAATTCTCAAAAAATTTTAGTTATGAGATTGTTAACAGTCAGCTTTCTCAATTTACACCAACTCAACTTAAGAAAGTTAAAAAATATGAAATAGATGAAATGGTTGATAGGGGAGTTTTTAATAAAAATAAAAATGTAATACCAGTCACGATAAAAGGGTTATTACCTGGAGAGCCTAAAAGACCGGAATGGATGAAGGTTAAAGCTAATCTTGGTTCTGAATATATTGAACTAAAAAATTTAATCACTGAAAAAAAATTAAATACTGTTTGTGAGGAAGCTTCATGTCCGAATATATATGAGTGTTGGTCAATGGGTACTGCAACATTCATGATTATGGGTGATACCTGCACAAGGGCTTGTGGTTTTTGTGATGTGAATACAGGAAAGCCTGGTGAATTAGATCAATTAGAACCTTTAAGAGTTGCAGAAAGTGTTAAAACTATGAATCTAACTCATGCTGTAGTTACTTCTGTTAATAGAGACGACCTTGAGGATGGAGGATCCGGATTTTTTGCAAAAACTATTGAGGAAATAAAATTAATGAATCCTAATACCTCTGTAGAAGTTTTAATTCCAGATTTTAAAGGAGATAGAACAGCAATTGATAACATAATTAATGAAGCACCAGAAGTACTAAATCATAATTTAGAAACTGTTCCTCGACTTCAGAGAGAAATAAGGACAGCTGCCTCCTACGGAAGGTCACTTTCTCTTCTTCAATATGCTAAAGAAGTTAATTTCTCAGGAAAAACTAAAACAGGACTAATTGTTGGTATGGGAGAAGAGTTTGATGAAGTTATAGCAGTTTTGAAAGATTTGTCTCAAATAGATATTGATATTGTCACAATAGGTCAATATTTAAGACCTACATCTAAACATAGGCCTATTCACAGATACGTAACTCAGGATGAATTCACTGAATATAAATTAATTGGTGAAAAATTTGGTATTCCACATATTGAATCCGGTCCTTTAGTTAGGTCCTCATATCATGCAAAAGATTCTTTTGCCTCTGTTTAAATAACTATACTGATATAAATGTTCGATAAAGTAACAAAATCCATAAGAGTTTTATCAGCAGCAGCTGTTGAAAAAGCTAATTCAGGGCATCCTGGAATGCCACTTGGGATGGCAGATGTGGGTGTTGCTATATATAAAAATTTCTTAAAAGTTTCAAATGAAAAACCAGATTGGATTAATAGAGATAGATTTGTTTTAAGTGCGGGCCATGGCTCCATGCTCTTATATAGCCTTCTCCATTTAAATGGTTTTGATTTGAGTATTGATGATATTAAAAATTTTCGTCAAATAAATTCAAAAACTCCTGGACATCCAGAAGTTGACAATTCTATGGGCATTGACACAACAACTGGTCCATTAGGGCAGGGGTTTGCAACAGGTGTTGGTTTTGCTGTTGCAGAAAGGTATTTATCATCCTTGCTAGGTAAAGATATTATTGATCACTATACATTCGGAATAGTATCTGATGGGGACTTAATGGAAGGAGTTTCATTTGAAGCCGCAGAGCTTGCTGCTGTTTGGAAGTTAGGAAAGATAATTTACTTTTTTGATAATAATAATATTTCAATCGATGGCGCTGTTGATAAGGTTTCTGTAACAAATCAAAAAAATAAATTTGAATCATTAGGCTGGCATGTGTTAGAGATTGATGGACATAACGAGAAAGAAATAATTAATTCAGTAAAAAAAGCAAAAAAAATAGAAGATAAACCAAGTTTAATTATTGCTAAAACAACTATTGGAAAATTTGCACCTAATAAAGAAAATACAAGTGGAGTTCATGGCTCTCCATTAGGTAACGAAGAAATGAATAAATTTCTTGAAAATTTAGATTGGAATGTAGATCCTTTTCTTCATAGTGAGGATATTTACGAATACTTTAATGAAAAGAGAGATAGAGATAATGAAGAACTTAATAAATGGGAAGAAAATTTTAATAAAAAATATGATGAAGATGAAAATTTTAAAGAGAACTGGGATTTATTAATTTCAAATGATTTGGGTAGGTTAAAAAGCAACAGTGGAGAGAAACATGCATCAAGAATTTTAGGTTCAAAAATATTAGAGCAGTTTTCAGAAAGTACAAATTCAATAATTGGAGGCTCAGCAGATTTAGCTGCCTCAACAAAACAAATTATTGGTGAAGATTATTTCTCATCTGATAATTATCAAGGTAGAAATCTAGAATTTGGAATTAGAGAGCACGCTATGGGAGCAATTACAAATGGTATTACTTTACATAGTAATTTAATTGGTTATGCCTCAACTTTCTTAGTTTTTTCCGACTATATGCGACCAAGTATTCGTCTTGCATCTTTAATGAATGTTAATTCTGTATTTATTTTCACTCATGATTCTATTTATTTAGGTGAAGACGGTCCAACCCATCAGCCTATAGAGCAATTAATGTCTTTAAGGCTTATCCCTAATGTAGATGTTATTAGACCTTCTAATAGTATTGAGATGGAGCATTCTTATAGGTATGCATTTTCTTATTCTAAAAATCCAAAAGTACTTTCATTAACAAGGCAAGATTTAGATTATTTAGAAATTGATGTTAAATATGATGAATTTATTAAAGGAGGATATGTTGTTTCTGATGGAGACGATTTTACCATCATAGCTTCAGGATCCGAATTGGAAATAGCTTTTAAGATTAAAGCAGCTCTTCTTGAATATTCGATAAGAATCGTAAGTGTTCCTATCTTAAATAAACTTTCAAATATGAAAAATGAAGAAATTAATGAACTATTAAAGAATAAACACGTTTTTCCAATTGAACTTGGTAGATCAATTGGTTGGGAGAGTTATTTAGGGAGGCTTACAAAGACTTTTTCTATTGATACTTTCGGTGAGTCAGCGCCTATTGAAGATCTTGAAAAAAACTTTGGGTTTGATATACCTTCAATTACTAAAGAAATTATTAAGTATCTAAATTAGCAACCAGTATAAGAACGCATCTCAGCTTTTGTTCTATTACCAACTTCTCCGTCGGGTATTAAACCAACTTTCCTTTGGAATGCTTTAATTGCTTCTCTGGTATATGAACCAATTTTTCCATCAATTATTCCGGGATTAAATCCATTGTTAGATAGATAAGTCTGAATGTCTTCAACAGAATCTAATTTTGCACTCGTGTTATTTCTTGCCTTACAAGTATTTTCAATAGAGCAACCTGTGTAGGCTCTCATTGCTGATTTAGTTCTATTTCCAACTATTCCATCTGATAAAAGACCGTTTTTAGTCTGGAATGCTTTAATTGCAGCTTTAGTTTTTGAGCCACTCTTTCCATCTATTGGCCCTGGATTAAATCCATTATCTGATAAAAATCTTTGAATATCTAAAGTGGTATCCAGCTTTACGTTTGTATTATCAGCTCCAACACAGTCATCGTTACCAGAGTTTGGATTAGAAACTGCTGTAGAAGCTGCATCCTCTACCTCACCGCTACCTGGGCTCCATCCTGCTTGAAAAGGAGATGTATCAAAAAGAGTTGAGCTAATTAGATTACTATCAACCATTTTATTAATTATGAAAGAAACTTCTCCTATTGAAATTTTTCTACTTGGACAAAATTTATCAGATAGAGAACTACATGGAGGTATAAGGTCACTTCCAGTTAACGTGTGAATTGCAGTTTGGTGTGCACTTCCTCCATCATCTGAATATGGATCTGAAAGTCCTTCTAGGTTATTAGTTGTTCCTTTAAGAATCGCACGATGAAGCATGCATGCAAATTGTTCCCTAAGAACCGATTCTTTTGGTGAATATTGAAAAGGGCTACTAAAACAAACCTGCATTCCATTATAAGGCACTGCATTAATTGCCCTTTCATAGATACTTTGGTCATCATCACTATATATGTTAGGTGAATCAAGTGGAAGGCCTCCAACGATAGCAGCAACCGCTGCTACCTCTTCTCTTGTCAGTATTTTTGCCTGGCATGCTGTTGAAGTTTCTGAGCATTTATTAAGGAGACCCGCTTTACTCAAGTAACTTAATCCTTGAGTAGATGTAGCATATTGAGCAGTTTCACCACTAGAGGTTGTAACTTCTCCACTGCTTGTTGTAGTTGAAGAAGTTGAGACTGTTATAGGGCCAACATTTAAGGTAGAAATATCTGAAGTACTTGATGTTTTAAAATAATGTGACTTAAAACCAAGTTGAGATTTAATATTCCGTCCAGATTTTTTAACTGTTTTTAAAGAACCACCGGAATATCCTTTCATTGTTACTTCAACTGCTGCTCCAGATTCAGCAGAACTTGAAATATATATATCAGTTATTGAATCAAAACAAGGTATATCTCCACATAAAATGTTTCTAGTTAGTTGATAAGTAGTGAAGTCATAGGACCATGCAGCTGCTGGGTTACCAACTCTATTATCAACAGACCAAGGGTCGTCTACTGTTTGAAGATATGGCCAGATCGTTGGAGAGCCAAAACCTACTGAGTTATTATTAGTTTTTCCACCAGTTGAGGATGAATAGAAAGCTTGAATAACATTATTATTATAAGTTATAACTTTTCCTGAAGTGTTATTAACTGCTTGAACCCAATTTGGTCCTGAAATTTCCTTTAGGTATCCATAATAATATTGACTTGAAGCAGTAGATCCAATATGACACCAGCAGTATGCTTGCCTGCTTGTGTCTAATCCAGCATCTAAGTTAGTTTTATTTGCAGGTCGATTTTGTTGTAAGTATGCATAAACAGCATAGCTTCTTCCAACAAGAGCTTGTGACTCTAATGCTTGTACGTTCCAATTTGATGGCATTTCTGCTAAACCGTAAAGATATTTTTCAATATTTGCAGCAAGAATTACATGAAATCCAGAAGAGACGTTTTTCGATCTTAACTTTATCTCACCATGTTTATGTTCTCTTGGGCCTATTCTTACTCGGCCTCCATCAGACCATTTAATTGTTACATTACAACCTCCTGCTGTTGCAGGAGTAAGGGGGTGACCATTTATCCTACAATTATTTCCACTATTGATAATATTTATTGTTGCACCACCCGAAATCTTCAATGGACCGAATGGAGATTCACATGGTCCATCTGCACTTGCATCACTTTTCATTCTGTTAACAGTCTCATCGTCGATTGCACCTGATTGATTTATTCCTATTGATGATTGGTAGTTTCTTATAGCATTTGCTGTTTTATCGCCAAATGCTCCATCAATTGGCCCTGGCTCATAACCTCTTGAAGTTAAAAAAGATTGGACGCCAGCTGTTTGGTTAAGCCCATCTTGACAAATCATCAATGTTGGAGGACTTGAGGATGGCAATGTTGTTAAAGTTATATTTTTTGCATTTCTTGCTAAGCCAACCCACAGTACATTATTTGAACTTGAAATATCTGTTGAAGATAATGAGAGATTGCTTAATTGTTTAACTTCAGTATTTGTAAAGTAATAATCAACTACCTCATTTGAAGTACATGAAGCAGTATTAGAACAAAAATATGCTCCTAATTCAGTTAAACCTTTAGCCCCGTATTGGCTTAGGCCAACACCGTGTCCCCAGCCACTTCCTGTAAAAGTAAAGGTTACACTGGAGTATGCTCTCATAGCACGCCTGGTAGCAGGACCAACTACTCCATCAGCAGAAAGTCCATTTGTAGATTGAAAGCTCTTTACAGCTGCAGTTGTTCTTGCTCCCGGTGCACCATCTATAGGTCCAGGGTTAAATCCATTACAACTTAGCCATGTTTGTATATCTTTTGTGGTAGTTAGAGGAGCGACTGCATTATCAGCACAGCTAAAGGAAGAATTTGGAATAGGTAAAGTATATGAATAAGATGGTGATTCATTAACAACTAAAAATAATGAAATAAAACCAATTAGTATAATAATTTTCTTAAAAATGCCCCGCACCATTATTCCAGTTTAGATTATTAGAAATAAATTGTTTATTTAGAGTGAACTTTTCCATTTCTTATACCTTTTAATACCAAAAATATAACCTAAAAAAGAGCAAAAAATAACAATTGTTATTGGATAAAGCTCACCCTTGAAATTTTTATATAAATTAGGTGAGAGAAAGGAAATGCTGCTTAATAATATAATTCCTGCGACCTTATTTGTTGAGTAAGAATAAATTGCCAAATATGAAAGGATTGAATAAATTATCATAGATAATATTAAATTCTGATTAATAACTAAATTTTCTGAAATAGTTTGGATGTTAGGAATTAATACAAATAGTAATCCAAATATTATTGCAAGAAATAATTTTCGTTTATTTGTATCGTTTCTCATATAAACATTATTGTAAAAGAAGTATGAGTTTGAGCACTTTTGTCTTTGTTTTATTAGTTTTTTGCATTCCATATTTGGGCTATATAAGAAATATGATTAAACCTAGACAAGGATTTAGCATATTATTTTTATCACTTATTTGTTCTACAGGGTTAATTAATTTTGATATTTTCATAATAGTTTCTCTATTATTGTTAATTATTTCAATATTTATGAAAAATAAAATTATCGAGATATTTCTTTTTTTTGTAAGTTTTCTAATATTGAACAGCATTCTTATTAATAGTTTCGAGACAGAAATATTAACTTACATACTCAAATATATTCTGCCTATTTCATTAATTAGTGGTGTATTTTCATTAATGATGATTGGCCATTGGTTTTTAGTTGATCCAACTATATCTAAAGAAGGTATGAAAAAAATTGCTATTGTTACTTCAGTTCAACCCTTATTAATTATTCCATTAGTTTACTTTAATTACTTAACTGATGATATAAGTTATATTTACAAACTAGTGATAATGTTTTTATATTTATCAACTGCAATTTTATCTTTTGCCTCTTATAAGTCTTTAAATGAAAAATCCTATACAGGAGTAATGGCAGCAACGGGATTGAGTTATCTTTCTCTTATAGTATCAATTGGAGCGTCGGGAACTCTTTTACTTTTGTCCTAACAGTATCTATTCTTACAATATGAATATTTATACAAAAACTGGAGACCAGGGTGAAACAAAATTATTGTATGGAGACACCGTACCAAAAGATAGTCTTGCTCCAGAAGCGTATGGATCAGTTGACGAACTGGTTGCATCTCTTGGCTTAATTAGAGCAGAGAAAGAACTTCCTATTGAAATAAAAGAAACAGTATTAAGAATTCAAAGAGAACTGTTTATTGTTGGTGCTGAATTGGCGACAGCAAAAGAGAATAGGACTAAGTTAAAAGCTAAAAAAACTTTAGTTGATAATTCAATGGTAGAAGTATTGGAAAAGGAAATAGATTTCTTAGAAGAAAAAAATGGAATACCTGAATTCTTTGTTGTTCCTGGAGAAAGTATTATTTCAGCAAAATTTGAATGGTCTAGAGTTGTATCAAGAAGAGCAGAAAGAAAATGTGTAACTTGGCAAAACAGACTAGAAATAGATGATTCTAAAGTTGTGGTTTATCTAAATAGATTATCTGATTTATTATGGATGCTGGCACGAGATTTTGAAGAAGATTGGACACCAAGTAAATGAATATTGATATATTATTTTTTGAATCAAGTTTTCAAAAAAAAGAAGAGTTTATTGATAATCAAGAACAATTTGAGGAGTATATCTCAACTCACTCATTTGAAGGCAAGGATAAAGATTTATTATTTTTACCTCCTTCAATGTCAATAAATAATAACAAAACACTCTTAGTTGGGTGCGAAGATAGTACTAAAAATAACAAAGAATTATTAGAACTTGGGTACTTAATTGGAAGTAAGTTAAAAGAAAGTTGTGAATTAAGCATCCTTAACTTTAAGGGAGAATTTGAACCAGTTATTCTTGGCATTCTTCTTTCTCAATATAATTTTGATAAATATCAGTCAAAGAATAAAGACAAGAATGAAATTACTTTTAGTGACTCTCTTGAGACCAAAGGACTTTTAGAAAAGAGGGATGCTCTTTTTTGGGTAAAAGATTTAATAAATACACCAGCTTTTGATAGGTCCCCAGAATATTTTATTGAACAGGTTGAAGCAATTTCTTCAAACAAAGAAATAAAGCTTGAGATTCATGATAAAAAATGGCTTGAAAAAAATAATTTTGGTGGAGTTTTAGGAGTATCGCAAGGTTCTGTACGTGAGCCATATTTTTTAATTGGAAAATATAATCCTGATGCAAAATTTCAGATTGCATTAATTGGAAAGGGTGTGTTATTTGATTCAGGTGGTCTTTCACTAAAAAGCCCTTCTGGAATGGAAACAATGAAAACTGATATGTCAGGTGCAGCAACAGCATGGGGAGCTATTAATTTAGTAGCTCAAAACAAAATTGATGTTGGATTAACGGTTTATACCCCTCTTGTGGAAAATATGCCTAGTGGTTCTGCAATTAGGCCAGGTGACGTACTCACAATTAGAAATGGCAAAACAATTGAAGTATTAAACACCGATGCTGAGGGAAGACTTATTATGGCAGATGCATTAGCATACGCTGCTGAAAAAAAACCAGATATAATTTGTGATATAGCAACCCTTACAGGAGCCGCAGTAGGAGCTCTCGGCTTAGACGTAGGAGCTCTTTTTTCAAATGATTATGATCTTCAATCTGCTTTTATGAAAGCAAGTGAGAAATCTTTGGAGCCATACCATCCTCTTCCTCTATATTCTGACTATAAAAAGTTGATAGATTCAGACATTGCTGATATGAAGAATACAGGAGGAAGGTATGGAGGAGCCATAACAGCAGCTTTGCTTCTTCAGGAGTTTATAGATGATAATAAATGGATACATTTAGATATTGCTGGTCCGGCTAGATCAGACAATAGAAAAGGTGCTACTGGATTTGGGGTCCTCTCTCTTTACGAATTTTTTAAAATTGTAACTACTGGTCTTCTTGAGAATTAGCAATAATAAAAATTAGTGTATCTCCTGTAGATACAGTTCCTCCTTGAGGGATGTTTGTTCCAATTATTTTACCTTCACATCCTGGTAACTCGCTTGAATCAAAAGAGCTTTTTAAAAATAAAATTACATTTGTTTCTCTCATAAACTCTTTAATTAAACTTTGGCCTTCTTCAATAGACAAAGTACAAGGTGGTATATTAGGAATTTCCGCACTGAATTTGTTTCCAGAAACTTCTAAATTTATAACTGTACCTTCAGGCATTTCTACACCTATACAATTATCACCATTTTCATTTTCTGTATTATTTTCACGATCACAATTTTCAACTGTTTGAGATAAAATTAATCCAGGTGTTTCTTCTGAATCAATTAAATTAATTATTGGCAATATATAATTTGAAAATGCTATTTCTTCCCCATCCAAAACATTTAACCCAATAAGATCAGGTATCTCAACTTTTGGAATTTCATAATATCTATCAATTTCAATAGGATCTTGTGGCCATTCAACAATAGGCAAATCTTCAACAACTTTTTCCATAAATTCTTTCCAGATTGGTGCTGGTACTCTCCCTCCTGAAACATTTGAAACTACTTCTCCATTTATTTCAACATCAGTAAGAGGGAGTTGTTCTTCAGCAAAGCCAATCCAAACTGAAGAAGTATATTGAGGTATAAAACCGATAAACCATGCTTCTCTAAAACCTTGATGAGTTCCTGTTTTTCCAGCTATCCCTCTATCATCCAAAACAGCTCGAGTACCCGTACCATATTGTGCTGCTAATTCTAAAGTTTTACGAACAGCTACTGCTGCTGCTGGATCAGGGATACTTACTCTTTGAGACGTGATATGTCTGTAGATTAAATCTCCTTTGCTATCTTCAATTTTTTCAATTAGATACGGAGGAGCTAGCACTCCATTTGTTGCGAAAGAAGAATAAGCAGAAGCTAATTCAATTGGAGTTACAGCTCCTGCACCTAAGGTAAGTGATATTACAGGATCTAGTTCTGATTCTATTCCTATTCTTTTTGCAGTATTTGCAAGTCTTTCTCCACCAATTTCTGATGCTAATTGAGCAAAAACAGTATTTATAGATCTTCTAGTTGCCTCTTCTAAAGAGATCATCCCTGATGTGCTTAGTAACCTTATAGATCTGTTATATTCTGACTTATCTTGACAAGGTTTAAATATAAATTGTTTTTCATTTTCTAAATTAATTTGAATTAAATTTCCTTGTTCTTCAATTTTTTCTAAATCTGTAATGATATTATCTTCAGGGTCAATTACTTCATCTTCGTTTGCTTCCCGGTATGTTATTGATTCCCCTTCCTCCGTGTATTGGTTTAGAGCTACTCCTATAGCAAGAATCTTTTCTTCTTCTTCTTCTAATTCATCAATATTTTGGGCTAATGGAAATTGATCAATAAAATCTTTGTTTTTAATTTCTTCGATATGAAAACCTAGGCATTGTAATTCTATAGCCCTATCTTGAGCTGAAACTTTATTTATAAATCTGTCCGCCGTTATTGAAGTTCCATAATTTCTTACTACCCAATTTGTGCCTATTCCATCAGGAGCACATGGGTATCCACAGTCTATTTCAACTGGTGATCTTGAGTCTCTGTGGCTATATAGTTTGGAACCAGTTTCTAATGCTGCAAGTAAAGTTATAGGTTTAAAGGCAGAACCAGGATTTCTTTTCCCTTGAGTTGCCAGATTATATTGTTCTTCTTTGAATGGTATTCCAGAAGCCATAACTTCTATAGCTCCTGTGTAATTATTTAGTAATGTGATTACACCTGTAGGATTGGGCTCTTCATCCCCTTCTTCATCATCTAAATCTTTTGATGGAACCCATTTGTTTAAAACAGAGATTGCATGATCTTGATACTCTAGATTTAATGTTATATAAATTTTTAAACCCCCTCCTCCAGTGCAGGTTGTATCATCAGAAGGACATCCAAATAGTTTCTTTTTTCTTTCTTCTTTAGTATTACCTAAGATTGCAAACTGAGGATCATTTAATAGCTGCCTCTTAACTTCTGCTGAGACATGTTCAGCATTACTTGTAATATCAACTTTTTCAACAACAACTAAAGGTGCTAATCTTGCAGATCTATGTTGGATATCAACAATAAAACCTTCTTTGAGCATAATGTCTAATACATTATTTCTTCTCTCTAGTACTCTTTCTGGATATTTTCTAGGATTGTAATATGCAGGACTTCTGATGATTACAACTAAAGTAGCCGCTTCATCAAGAGTAAGGTCAGAGACATCTTTATTGAAATATTCGTAAGCTGCTGATTGAAGTCCGTAAGCTCCGGATCCCCAATATATTGAATTTATGTAATATTCTAAAATCTGATCTTTTGTATATCTTCTTTCTAATTCTGCTGCAACAACAGCTTCAGCAACTTTCCTTCTTATTGATACCTCGTCTCCCACAAAAGATTGTTTAGCAACCTGAGAGGTAATAGTTGAGCCTCCTCTTGTTATGCCTCTTAAGTTGTCCAATATAGCACTTAATATTGCAACAAAGTCAACACCCTCGTGTTGGTAATAATTACTATCTTCAGCTGCTAACAAAGTATTTATAACAAATGGCGGTACTTCTGATAATTTGATTGGATCTCTATTTAATCCATCATGTAGTTCATCTAATAATTGATTATCAGAGGTAATAATTATTGATGGTTCCGATAAAGAAACAAAATCTAAAACCATACCCTCTGCTCTAGGTAAAAACTTTTCTTCTAGAGTAGTAACTACTTCCATTCCTGATTTAATTGGAAGAAAAATAAAGAAACCAAACCAACCTGCAATTAAAAGAGAGGAAATTATTAGAAGTAATCCTGCTATATACCTAGTTCCAAATCTTGATTTGGCTTCTAAATTGTGTATTTGTGCCATGCAACGATTTTAGTATCTATAAAATTCAAAATTGTATTAGTCGTATTTTAAAAAATGTATGTAAAATATATTTATCAATGGAATATTCACCAGGACTTAGAGGAGTCATTGCAGGAGAAACAGCTATATCTACTGTAGGTATGGAAGGAACTTCCTTGAGATACCGAGGGTATGATGCCATAGGTCTCACTAAAACACATACTTATGAAACTGTTGCCTCGTTAATAATTAATGATTCTTTAGATGAAAAAGATTTTAAAAAAAGCTTTTCAAAATATTACTCACAAATAAGTAAAGATAAAAATCTAAATCAACTTTTAAATGAAGTTAAAGAAAAACTACATCCAATGGATGTAGTTAGAACAGTTGTTTCTTATATGGGAGAATTAACAACATTAATGAAACAGACATTGGACAACCAAGATAAAACAGAATTATCTGCAAGGATTAATGCAACAGTTTGTTATATTATTGCTTCATATCACAGTGAGAACTGTGATGAATTAGATAATGAATATTTAGTAGCTAGTTCACTACTCCCAAATAATTCAGATAAAGAGAAACTCGAAGCACTTGATGACATGTTAATTTTATATGCTGAACATGGATTTAATGCATCTACTTTTGCAGCAAGGGTTACTGCTTCAACTAGATCAGATTTAACTAGTGCTATTGTTTCAGGAATTGGAACATTAAAGGGTGAGCTACATGGTGGTGCAAACGAGGAAGCAGTAAAATTAGTTAACAGTTTTAAGACCCTTCAAGAAGCTGAAATTGAAATTCCTAAAATGCTTAAAGAAAAGAAAAAAATTATGGGATTTGGCCACGGTGTTTACAAAGTTCAAGATCCAAGAAGCGTTGTAGTGAAACAATGGGTTGAAACTTTGGTAGAAAATGATTTTTCAAAAAATAGATTTGAAATTGCAAAAAAAATTGATGAAATTATGACAAAAGAAAAAAACCTCTTTCCTAATGTTGATTTTTACGGAGGTCTACTTCTTTCTGAGCTAGGTTTTGAAGTAGATTTATTTACGCCAATATTTGTTGCAGGCAGGTCTGTAGGATGGTCAGCTCACTATTTTGAACAAAGAGAACAAGATACATTAATTAGACCAGCTGCAAAATATATTGGAATTGAAGAGAGAGAATAATCCTATTGGATGAAAAAAATATTGATGAAATAATTTCTGATTATTTAAATAAAGATATTCAACTTAACGAAAAAAACATTAAAGCATCCAAGCTTGCCCTATTAGACACAATAGGATGTGTTTTCAATGCTTCCTTAAATACACCTGCAACAATTTTTGCTACGTATGGCTTAAGTGATGCAATAGATAATCCAATCTCTTATATGAAAGATATTGAGTCTATAAAAGAAAGAGCTAGGTTTTTCTCTATATTTACTAGATGGTTTGATTACAACGACACGTTCTTAGCTAAAGAATGGGCACATCCATCGGATAATATTGGAACGATATTTAGTTATTTTATAGAAAAAAATAATATGAAAGTAAGTACTTTTATTGATTCTTTGATAAAAATGTATGAGATACAAGGATGCCTTGCTTTACATACTTCACTCAATAAAGAGGGTTACGATCATGTATTTTATGTAAAACTGGCATCAGCTTCAGTATTTTCTTCATTAATTTCAAAAAATAATTCAGAGATAATAAAAAGAACAGTAAATAATATTTTATTAGATGGGGTCAATCTTAGAGCATATAGACATGAACCAAATGTTGGAAAAAGAAAAAGCTGGGCTGCTGGAGACGCAGTCTCTAGAGGCATGGAGATAGCGTTAGTTAGTGAATTTGAAGATGAAATTTATTCAAGTGTTCAGCAAGATGGAGAGTGGGGTTTTGAAAAGATATTTTTGAATAATCAAAAACTAAGTTTTGGAAAAGATTTAAGTGATTGGGTTATAGAGAATATCTTATTTAAGGTTCTTTATCCAGCTGAATTTCATGGGCAGTCAGCTATAGAAGCTTCAGTTAAGTTAGCTGATTTATATAAAGAAAAAGAAGAAGGAATTGAAAAAATTATTGTCGAAACTCACGAACCAGCAATAAGAATTATTAGCAATAAAGCAAACTTAAAGAACCCATCAGATAGAGATCATTCATTGGAATATATGATTGCAGCAGGACTTCTCTTTAAGGAAGTTAAGTCTGAAACTTATGAAGATAATTTTTCTGGATTACAGCAAATTGAAAATTTGAGAAAAAAAATAAAAGTACAGGAGAACAAAGAATTTACAGATAGTTACTACGATCTATCAAAAAGGCATATAGCCAACACAATTTATTTTCAATATACTGATGGTTCATTTTCAAATAAAGAAACAGTAGAAACCCCTATAGGACACCCAAATAGAAGGGAAGAAGCAGAACCTTTATTAAAACAAAAATTTATTAATAATATGTCTTCTCATTTTTCTGAAGATAAAGCGAAAGATATATGGGATAAAATATTATTAATAGATGTTGATTCTGAATTTAAAGAAATCATTAAACTTCTAAGTAATGATTAAAGACATCTATTTATTAGTTGGCGGAGAAGCTACAAGACTAAGACCTTTATCTGAAGGAATACCTAAAGCTCTATTAACAATAAAAGGAGAGCCATTAATAGATTTAATTTTGGGTAATTTATCTAATACAGATATTGATAATATAAATTTAATTTGTTCAATAAAGCATGAATCTCAGTGGAAAGAGTATCAAGGAAATTCCAAATTTAACATTAAATTACATTTTGAGAAAGAAAAGCTTGATACTGCAGGATATATAGTTCAAAATATAGATAATTTTGAAGAGAAATTTATTTGTATGAATGGAGATTTATTAATAAATATGGACTTTAGCTTGTTTTTAAATGAAGTAGATAAAGCTAAAAACTCTACAATTTGCTCTATCCCAGTAGACGACCCTTCTAGGTATGGTGTTTTAGATTTGGATGGATCTAAGATTATTAATTTTGTTGAAAAGCCTCAAGATTTAGAATATGGGAACAATATCAGCCTCGGTGTTTATTGTTTATTTAAGGAAGACATACAAAAAGTAAAAAATGAATTAGAAATACCTTGTTCTTTTGAAAAAGCATTATTTCCAGAACTAGCAAGTAATCAGTTATTAGATTGTTATACAGTTGAGGGTGAAATGATAGATGTAGGTACAAGAGAGTCTTTTATATTTGCTCATACTGAAAACAATACTAACTGGATAGCAGATGGTGTAGTAATTGGTGAAAATACAAAAATAGAAAATTCTGTAATTTTAGGGGGTTCTTCTATTGGAGATAATGTTGCAATGAGTAATTCTATAATATGTACAAATTCAAATATAGAAAGTAATGAAGTGATTGATGAGGAGATATATAAAAAAATATGAATTATAAAAAAGCTCTAGTTACTGGAGGTGCTGGATTTATTGGTTCTCATTTAGTAGAGACACTTTATAAAAATAATATTGAAGTTTTAGTTGTTGATAACTTATTAACTGGAAAAAAACAAAATTTAAACTCACTAGATTTAGAAAACACAATTTATGGAGATGTTGGTTCAGAAGATACTTTAGAACATATTATGAATTTTAATCCAGATGTTTGTTTTCACTTAGCTGCACAATCATCTGTGGTTATTTCAGTTGAAGACCCGTTACTGGATTTTGAACATAATTTATTACAACCAGTTCAATTAATTAAAACATTGTTAGACACTGATTGTAACCAATTCATTTTTACTTCTTCAGGAGGAACAATTTTTGGTGAACCTGATGTTATTCCTACTTCAGAAGTTGATTATGCAGGAGAGCCAGCATCTCCTTATGGTTTAGCAAAGAAAAAGTTAAATGAATTGATTGAAGCAATGTTACAAAATGAGACAATGTCTTATTCAATATTGAACTTATCAAATGTTTATGGACCAAGACAAGACCCACATGGAGAAGCTGGTGTTATGTCTATTTTTACTGGAAAACTTCTTAACAATGAAACTCCAACTATTTATGGGGATGGAGAGCAAACAAGAGACTACGTATATGTATTAGATGTAGTAGATGCACTAATAAAATCTTCAGAATCAGATGAGAATTTATTTTTAAATATAGGTACAGGTGTAGAAACATCAGTAAATGATTTGGTATCTATTCTCTCAGAAAAAATTTCATGGGATGGAAAAGCAGAATATAAACCTAAGAGAGAAGGTGAATTGCTTAGAAGCGTATTAAACAATCAAAGAGCTAAAGATCAGATTGGATGGGAGCCTGCTCATACACTTGATACTGGTTTAAACGGTTTAATTGATTGGTTTAAAAATAAGGGATAATTGTCGCAAGAATATTTTTTTTAAATTATCTGTTAGCTTTGTAGGTATATAAAGAAAGAGGTTATATGAAAAAATTAAATATATTTTTATTAGATATAAAAACGCAAGGTAAGCTTGCTGCTGCAACATATATTGTTGCATTAACTTTTGATATGCTAGAACTAGATATACAAAGTTTAGATTTCTTCATGGGATTTTTACTAGCTGTGTCTATGTCGAATCTAATTTTATTGAGCTACCCTTTGATTGAAAAAAAAGGTGTTCCTCAAAACTGGAAAACTGGAACAGCAATGGTTGCTACTACTATGTTGATTGCAAACTTGTTGGAGACTTCCGGCGCTATGCCTGGTGATGATATTGCGATTTTTTATCTATTCTTTTGCATCATAACTATGAGCTACGTATCTGCAGCAGATGGCGTGATACCTAATGTTTGGAGATATATTACTGGCATTGGTGCATTTGGTATGACACTCATTCTCTTTGAGAATTACTTATTTTCAACTGAGACGTTAGGTTTCTTATGGTTTTCTTATTTACCTCTTACTTATGGATTTGGTATAGGTAACTACCTAGCTTGGAATAAGTACGAAGAATAGAATTTAGTCGAAGATAAGGCCTAGAAAACTAGGTCTTATCTTTTTATAAAAAGAAGTCTTCCTCAGGATTTCTAATAAGTTCATCAACTCCTAAATCAGATATATTGTATTTAACCCCTTTAATAATTACGATTGGAATGTTGTCTGATTTTTTCATAACCAACTCAGCCGCACCAGCCAATTCATCAACAATTGCAATTTCTGTAGCAAATAGCTCATTATCAAAGGTATCTTTTTCACCAATGTAGCTCTCTAAAGGCTCAATTCCAGAAGATCCTATTGCTACGTTAGTTTGACCTTTTCTCCAGGCTCTTCCAAAAGTGTCACAAATAATTACACTAATTTTTTTTCCTGTTTCATGTTCTATCTTTTTTCTTATATCTCTACAAGTTTTATCTGGATCTTCTGGAAGAAGTAGAGCAAAACCTTCTTCGATATTTGATTTATCTATTCCAGCATTTGCGCATATAAAGCCGTGTTTAGTTTTTGCGATTATTGTTTCTCCTCTTTTTCTTATAATTTGTAATGATTCGTTTTTGATTACTTCTTCTATATCTTCCTTATTAATATCTATTTTTCTTCCCTCAACTTTAGAGATAATTTTTTGAGTAATTACTATAACGTCACTATCTTCTAAGGAAATTTTGTTTTCTTCTAGGACTTCAATTAATTCCTTAACTATTTCATGACCTGTATCAAATTCAGGTAAGTGCATTACTGGAAAAATTGAAACCTTATTCATGATTAACAATAAACTCTACTAATTTTTTTGAATTTTCTAATTCATTAAATAAAATATTGTGTTCAAATGTGTCTTGAGCCCCATCTGAATCTCCAGGATGAACAATATATTTATTGCCAACATCTTTGTAGAATTCTTTTATTCCTCGGATATCTGATGTATAACCTAGATCCTCAAAGTTATTTTTCGAAGGGCCTTTGATTGCTTTATTCTCAATAAATGGATTTATTACATAAACATTATTATGAATAGACAATTTTTCTTTAAGTTTATTTAATGAAAGTATTGGTCCTATAGAGAGTATTGGGTTAGAAGGTCCAATAACTATTATTTCGGCTTCTTCAATATTCATAATTAATTCATCGGAGACATTTGCATTTTCTGCACCAGCGTAAACAACTTCAGCTAATTTAGGTTTTGCTTGTTTTTCAACAAAATATTCCTGAAAGTCCAATAAAGAACCGTCATCAGTTTTTAATTTTGTACTTACGGTGTCATCTGTCATTGGAATTAACTTACATTCCAAACTTAGGTGTTCTGAAATAAACTTTGTAATCTTGGTTAAAGACTTACCTTCAGAAAGTAATTGATTTCTATAAAGGTTTAAAGCTAAGTCCTTATCTCCGATACTAAAATTTTGGGGAACAAATTTTTTATATTCATCGCTTACAGTAAATGTGTCATTTGTAACACCCCAACCCATTTCACCTTCAATTCCAGCTAATGCATACATTACTGAATCAATATCTGGTGAGAGAGGAACTCCATGTATTATTTCATCGTCTCCGGTATTAATAATGATGCTTAAATCTATATTTTTTGAGTGATAAAAGCCTTTTGCGAGCTTAGCTCCTCCTATACCACCTGATAAATAAACAATTTTTTTCATATACTTAAATTAACTCTCTTAAATATTCATGTAACATTTTAATAATGGTAGATAAAGATATCATAGAAGCAATTGCAGAATTAGATGAATCAGATCTAAAAAGACTTAAGCTTTTAATTGATAACAAACTCGGTGGGGATTTAAATCCAAAAAAAATATCCTATAGAAGTAAGGAGATTAAATGTGGGAGAGAATCTTGTAATTCTTGCCCCCACGGACCTTATTGGTATGCTGAATGGACTGAGTCTGGTAAAAGAAAAACTAAATATTTAGGAAAAATATTAAATGAAATCATTGAATGAAAAAATATTAAAATTTGACTTAACTCAGGTCATTTATTATTCAATGATTCTAATTCTACTGAGAGTTGATCTAATTTTTATAGACAATACTCCTACTGGGGGAGATATGGGTGCACATGTAGTCCCTATAAAATATTTTATAGAGAATTTTGCATCAAGTTTTAAAATTAATGGATGGTCAAATGACTGGTTTGCTGGTTATCCACTTTATTTTTTCTATTTTCCATTTCCAGCTATTTTGACTTATTTGTTTAATTTAATAGTTCCTTATGGGGTAGCTTTTAAACTCATGGTTGCTGGATCAATTGTTCTTGTTATTTATTCAATTGAGAAATTGTTCAGAAAAGAAGATTATCTATTTTCACATATAGGCATTGGAGCAGGTTTAATGTTTGCTCTTACAGAGTCATTTACAATCTATGGAGGTAACTTAGCTTCAACTCTTGCAGGACAGTTTTCATTTACTTACTCCTTAGGCTTCGCGAATCTAGCCATTTACTATATAACTAAATCAAAACATAAATATAAAGTTCCAATAAGTTCAATCTTTTTATCTTTATGTTTGTTATCACATTTAATTCCATTTATGTTGTATCTTCCTGCTTATTCAATTTATTGGTTGATTAAGAAAGATAAAATTCAACTAAAGATTATTTCTATTTTCATATTCACAACGATGGTGACTAGATTTATTGTTCCTTTAATTTATAACTTAGAATTCACTACAAATATGAGCTACACCCCATATACGAGATTGAAGGATCTAATTAAGCCTGATATTTTGCCATATGCATTTTTATTATTCTTATTTCTTTTAGGAAGATTTAATTTTAAAAAATTAATAGAAAATAAAACTTTTTCTTTATTTGAGTTTTATCTTCTTTTAATGTCTGTAAGTTTATATTTTTTTGTTCCTGAAGGTGCTTTATGGAATGGAAGGTTAGTTCCATTTTTCAATTTAGGAATAATAATTATTTTCTTCAAGATGATAGATTTCTTATTAAATGATATTCTTCAATTTCAACAAGGTAAATTAAATACAAATCTGCTAATACTTTCCTCGATAGTTGTTTGTATCTATATTTTTTATGATAAGTGGTTTGAATTTAATAGATATAAGCTATTTGTTTTCGGAATAATTGGCTTAACTTTCTTAGGGTTAGTCCTTTTTTATAATTCTTCATATAAATTATTTAACTTGGGAGTTTTTGTTTTCATTATGTCATCAATGTCATTCTTGCCACATTGGGTTAATTGGAATTTTACAGGATATGAAGGAAAGGAGGACTGGCAAGAAATTGAGACGCTTTATTCATCATTAGAAAAATTACCTCCTGGACGAATAATGTGGGAACCAAATTCTGATTTAAACAAATATGGGACACCTATGGTGCTTATGACAATTCCTTTATTCACAGACCACTCAAGCATGGAGGGACTTTATTTTGATTCAAGCATTACAACTCCTTTTCACTTTATAGCTGTTTCTGGGCTCGCTGAAAAGCCTTCAAATCCTGTAGGAGGTCTTTCTTATATAAATAATGATTTTGAAAAAGGAGTTGAATATTTAAATGATCTTGGTGTTGATTACTTCATAACTTATACAGAGTCTATTAGAGATAAAGCGATGAATAATAAAGACCTTAGCTTATTGTTCGTTTCAGATCCTTTTTCATTATTTGAAATTGAAACTAATAAAATTGAATTAGTTAACCAAAGAATAGAAATATTTCCAAGGATTTCATTCTATGAAAGGACCAGCAGTTCTTTATTTAGAGATACGAAATATCAAAACTTTTTTGAAAAAGCTTATAATAATTTTAAACATTTAGATGAATATAGGGTTGTTGAGCTTCCCACCGAGGTAAATCTAAAACCATCAAATCATGTTGATTTAAAAATTAGTGATTTGATAATTTCATCTGATGTAATTAAATTTACTACAAATAAACCTAATGAGCTTCATATCATTAAGGTGTCTTATTTTCCTAATTGGAAAATAGATAAAGGTTTGGGTCCATATAGAATCTCTCCATCGTTTATGGCTATTGTTCCCTATGAGAGCAATGTTTTACTTTCTTTTGAAAGAACTAACATTGAAACCTACTCTTTCTATATTGGATTATTTTCATTAGTCTTATCATTAATACTTTTTTGGAGAGTTAAACAGAATGTATGAAAAATTACTTTCAATTGTTAGAAAAATGCCATTTCTTTCTGGTGATACACCTTTCGCCCAATTAATTAGAACCTATATTGTTGGTGGGTTTAATTTAGTTTTCGGTCTTTTTTTAGCGTATGTATTTCAATTTATAGTTTTAAACACTATCGAGATTCCTCTTAGGACTTACCTGACCAACATATTTGGTTTTTCCATAGGTGTAATTGTTTCCTATTTTATTTCTAGAAAAATTATTTTTAAACTTTCAATTAGGAGAGGTAATTTAAAAGAATTTATAAATTTTTCAATTACAAATTTAATAAATCTCATAGTTCCATTATTCATTTGGTATCTTATTGATAGATTTAAACCATCTATACAAGAGAACGAACTTCAATTTTTAGCTGCAACAGTAATAATTCATGGAACGATTCTTCCTTTAAAGTATTTGATTTATAAGTTTTTTGTTTTTAAGGATTCTTTGAATAATTGAATTCTTAATTTAATTAAACTATATATTGTTCTAGGAATTCTTGAGTATATGACAGAAACACTAGGTCTTATTTCATTTACCATCGCAGGTACTTCAAAAATATTTTCACCAGATCTCTCAATTCTTAAAAGTAGCTCTGTATCAAAGAGATCTTGAGTTGATACCACATTTTGTATTTGCTCCTCACAGGCAGATTTTTTAATTCCTTTCATTCCATGTGTGTCAGACATTGATGTTTGAAATAGTATTTTTAATATTAAGACAAAGAAATTAGTAGCAATTCTTCGGACAATTTTTCTTCCGTCTTGAGACTCGTCTAATCTTTTTGATGCAGTTATTGCTGAAAACTTATTTTCTAGAGATAATGAGTCGATAAGGAATTGTTCTGAAAAATAGTCAATATCAAAAGAAACAATCATTTCATTTTTTGCTTCTTTAAAACCATTTCTTAGAGCTATTCCGTAATTAGCTAAATCATTTGAAATAACTTTACATTCTTTCTTTCCAGATGAGAAATCATTTATCAAAGTTAATGTTTTATCAGTAGAACCATTTTCAGAAAATATAATCTCAAAATCCAATCTCGTTTTTTTGCAAATTTCAAAAATTTTTTTGCATGAATCTATTAGTATCTCTTCTTCATTGTATATAGGTACAACTACTGAAAAATTATTTATTGTAAAGTTGGCTCCCATTATCATTACAATAACTAAATAGTGAGTGAAAATAAACTTGATTTAATTTTTAAGGCTTATGATATAAGAGGAATTTTCGGTGAAACCTTAACTCCTGAAACAGCATATAAAATTGGATATGCTTATGCAGATTTTGTAGATTCTGAAAAAATAATAATTGGACATGATGGTAGATTATCGAATAAAGAAATGCTGAATGCTGTTGCCTCAGGTATAAAGAAAAACAATAAATCAATTTTATATATAGGAACTGTTCCAACTGATGTTGTATATTCATTATCAGGCATTAAAGACATGCCCGGTGTTGTTGTTACTGCATCTCATAATCCCAAGGAATGGACAGGATTAAAATTATGTAATAAAGGTGCTACACCTATAGGTATTGAAACTGGCTTGTTAGAGATAAAGAATAAAGTAGCAAATTTAAATATTGAAATCGACATTCAAAATAATTTTAAAGAGGAAAATATAGTTGATTCATACATAGAGCATTTAAATTCAATTGTTGAAACAAAAAATATTAATGATTCAATTAGTTTTGGTATTGATGCAGGAAATGGAGCACTAGGTTCTGTTATAGAAAAACTAGAGAATTCATACAAACTTAATTTCGATTCTTTATATATGGATGTTGATGGAAATTTCCCAAATCATCCTGCAGACCCTTCAGATGAAAATAATCTCAAAGAACTTAAAGCATTAGTAATTAAAAAAAACAAAGCATTTGGAGTTGCTTTTGATGGAGATGCTGACAGGGCAGTCTTTATAGATAATTTAGGAAATCTAATTTCGGGAAGTTTAATGACAGCTCTTGTTTCAGATTGGTTAAATGAAAAAAAAGAAAGTTTAAAAGTAGTCCACAATGTGAATGTTTCTCCTGCAGTAGTTAAATATTTAAACGGAAAGGGAATTACTACTATTAGATCTAAAGTTGGACATTCATACATTAAACAAATAATGAGAGAAGAAGAAGCAGACTTTGGGGGAGAACATAGTGCACACTTTTATTTAAAAGAAAATTATTATGCTGATTCAGGTATTGTTACTCTACTAATATTTTTGCAAATACTTTCAGAGAAGAATACAAATGCAGTTGGTTTGATTGATAGTTATAATTTTCCACCTTCTTCAGGAGAAATCAATTTTGAAGTTGAGAGCGTAGATGAAAGTCTTAAAAAAATTGAAAACTCATTTGAAAATTCTTTTGATAAATTAGATGGAATTTCTTATTTTGACGATAATTATTGGTTTAATGTAAGGGGCTCCAATACAGAATCAAAATTAAGGCTTAATGCTGAAGCAGGGGATGAAGAAACTCTTAAAGCACTCATAAATAAGATAACAAATATAATTAAGATATAAATGGTAAATGTAGCATTTGATTTAGGTGACCAAGTTAAGGAAGATCTCGAATTTTCTTCGAATATTAATTTAATAGAATACGATTCTTTGTTAGTTATGGGGATGGGTGGTTCTGGAGTTGCAGGTGACGTCCTTTCTTTATTATCAAGTGAAGTAAGTTCAAAAAATATTATTGTAAGGAAGACATATTCAATTCCAAAAAAATTAACAGAACTTAGACCATTTTGTTTGTTTATTTCATATTCAGGGAATACAGAAGAAACAATATCAGGACTAGAGGAAGCAATAAAGAATGAACTAGATTGGGCTGTTATTTCAAGTGGTGGAAAATTAATAGACCAAGCATTAGAGCATAATAAAGAATATATAAAAATACCTAAAGGTCTTCAACCAAGAGCTGCTTTCGGATATTTAACTCAAGCTGTATGTAAATTTATAGACCAAGCTGAAGGTACTGATTACTTAAACGAAGTAAGAAAAGCAGGGGATTACTTGAATGAACTTATAAATCAAAAAACAGATTCAGAAATTTTTATTCAAGCAAAAAACATTGCTCAACAAATAAATAAAAAAACTTCTATTATTTATGGGGGAACACTTTTAACTGAATTAGTAGCTTCAAGGTGGAAAACACAAATTAATGAAAATGCAAAATCTAAAGCTTATGTAGGCTCAATGCCTGAAGTTCATCATAATGAGATATTGTCATGGGATGCAGACCTTAAATCTAGTAAAACAGATTTTGTATTAATTTTTTTAAGAGACAACACTGAACATTCTCAAATAATAAAAAGGTTTGATTTATCAAAAAAATTACTAAGTGAAAAGGTAGATATTTTAAATATAGAGCCTAAAGCTTCAGAATCAACATTAAGTAAAGTTATGGAGTTAGTATTATTAGGTGATCTTGTAAGTATATCTTTAGCCGAAGAATTAAATGTGATTCCCGAAGATATAGAAGTAATAGAGAACTTAAAAAAATTATTGGAGGATTAAATTGTCAACAATAAAAGATGCAAAATTAGCTGAATTAGGAAATGAAGAAGTTGCTTGGGCTGCTAGGCAAATGCTTGTTTTAGAAGAAATCAAAAATGATTTTTCCAAGAACAAACCTTTAGAGGGCTTAAATATTGGTGCGTGCATGCATGTAACTAAAGAAACTGCAAACTTAATGCTTACTTTAAAAGAAGGAGGAGCCAAGGTAGCTTTATGTGCATCCAATCCTTTATCTACAAAAGATTCCGTTGCTGCGTATCTTGCAGAGAATGACATTGAAGTGCATGCTGTATGGGGTGTTTCAAATGAAGACTTCTTTATACATCTTAATTCTGTTTTAGATACTAACCCTGATATAACAATGGACGATGGTGCTGATCTTGTTTCGCTATTACACACTGAGAGGGTAGATTTACCGATAATGGGCTCAATGGAAGAAACAACAACAGGAGTAATAAGACTTAAGTCAATGGAAAAAAATAATAAATTAAGATTTCCAGTGGTAGCTGTTAATGATTCAGATACTAAACATTTGTTTGATAATAGGTTTGGAACAGGACAGAGCGCAATGGATGGAGTAGTTAGAGCTACAGATTTATTAATAGCAGGTTTAAATGTTGTAGTTATTGGTTTTGGTGATTGTGGAAAAGGAGTAGCAGAAAGGGCTTATGGAATGGGAGCAAAAGTTACAGTTGTTGAGCCAAATTCAGTAAGAGCTTTAGAAGCACTAATGCACGGCTATGAAGTAAAAACTTCTATAAATGCTGCAAAAATCGCAGATGTAATTATTTCCGTAACAGGAAATTTACATGCTTTAGATACAGAACACTTTGATGTTATGAAAGATGGCGTTGCATTAGCAAATGCAGGACATTTTGATGTAGAAATAAATTTGGAAGCTCTTAAGAATGAAAGCACAGAGATTGAGAGAGTAAGAGAACATGTAGAGAGCTATAAATACAAAGGTAAAGAAATATTAGTTCTAGCTGAAGGAAGGTTAGTTAATCTTGCGGCAGCAAGTGGGCATCCAGCTTCAGTAATGGATATGTCATTTGCAAATCAGGCTTTAGCATCAGAATGGATAAAAGACAATCATGAGAAATTAGAATCAAAGGTATACACATTACCTAAGGAAGTAGATATTAAAATAGCTGCTACAAAATTAAGCTTAATGGGTGGCGAATTAGAGATATTATCTGATGATCAAATTAAATATCTAGATTCTTGGGAGCATGGTACAAGCTGAAATTTGAATATATTTAAAAAAGCTCTAACAATTGGAAGCGGAAAACTTGCAACTGAGCTTAATGCAAAAATTGATTCAATAAATTCAAAAGAAGAAGAGATTACTAAATTCAGCGATGTTGAAATAAAAGAGTCATTTCAAAAGCTTAAAACTGATATAGACAAAATTGATAAACATGATATTGAAGTAGATGCTTTTGCTCTAGTCAGGGAAGCTGCAAAAAGAACAATTAATGAAAGGCATTATGATGTCCAGCTCTTTGGGGGATTAGTTTTGCTTAGAAATAAGATTGCTGAAATGAAAACAGGAGAAGGTAAAACTTTAGTTTCGACTTTGCCAATTTCTTTAATGGCGTTATTTGAGAAAGGAGTTCATGTTGTAACTGTTAATGATTATCTTGCTAAAAGGGATGCTGAATGGATGGAACCAATTTATAACTTCCTTGGCTTAGATGTAGGATTAATTTATTCAAATCAAGAATATCAACAAAAAATAGAAGCTTATAAAAAAGATATAACTTACGGTACTAATAATGAGTTTGGTTTTGATTATTTAAGAGATAATATGGCTCAAAATAAAGAACAACTAACCCAAGGTGATTTATTTTATGCTGTTGTTGATGAAGTAGATTCAATTTTGGTTGATGAAGCTCGAACGCCACTAATTATTTCTGGAGTAGTAGAAGAGTCAACAAAATGGTATCAACAATTTTCTAAAATTGTTAAGTCAATGAAACAAGATATTCATTATGAAATTGACGAATCAAAAAAACAAATTCATCCTACAGAAGAAGGCATCGAATTTGTTGAATCAAGATTAGGAATTGCAAATATGTATGAAAATACAGAAACAAATTTCATACATTACTTAACAGCTTCTTTAAGAGCTAATGCTGTTTATTTAAAAGATGTAGACTATATTGTCTCCGAAGGGCAGATAAAGATTGTTGATGAGTTTACTGGAAGAATCTTAGAAGGAAGACGTTATTCGGATGGATTACATCAGGCAATTGAAGCAAAAGAGAATGTAAGAATTCAAGATGAAAATCAAACATTAGCATCAATTACTTATCAAAATTATTTTAGAATGTACAAAAATCTTTCAGGAATGACAGGAACAGCAAAAACAGAGGAAGAAGAGTTAATACAAATATATAATCTCGAAGTAGTAGAGATTCCAACAAATTTACCAATTGCTCGTATTGACAACCAAGACGCAGTATATAAAACTAATAATGCAAAAACGGATGCTGCTATTGAAGATATTAAAGACAGAAACAACAAAGGTCAGCCTATTCTAGTTGGTACTGTTTCAGTTGAATCTTCTGAAGAAATTTCTAAATCTTTAACAAATAATGGAATAAAACATTCAGTATTAAATGCAAAAAACCACGAAGATGAGGCTTCAATTATAGCTCAAGCCGGGAGGTTGAAAGCTGTCACAGTAGCGACGAATATGGCTGGTAGAGGAGTAGATATTAAATTAGGTGGTAATAGTGAGCACATGGCCTTACTCTCAGCAAAAAATGAAAATAAATTAGATGACGCTGATTACATAAGCCAACAAATTAAAGTAAATGAACAAATTACATCAGAAGAAAAAAAAGAAGTTTTAAATCTCGGTGGTCTTTACGTAATAGGCACTGAAAGACATGAATCAAGAAGAATTGACAACCAGTTAAGAGGTAGGTCAGGAAGACAGGGTGATCCGGGAGAGTCAAGGTTCTTTATTAGTCTAGAAGATGATTTAATGAGAAGATTTCAAGGTGAAAGAATACAATCAATAATGGATAAGTTGAAACTACCTGATGATGAGAGAATAGAACAAAGTATGGTTACAAAAAGCATAGAGAGGGCACAAGCACAGGTAGAATCATTAAATTTTGAAATTAGAAAAAACGTACTTAAATTTGACCAAGTACTTAATCAACAAAGAGAAGTAATTTATAAATGGAGAAGAAGATTGTTAAAGTCAGACGATATATCTGATCTAATTTATGAATGGTTAGAAGATATAAATCATAGCTTACAAGATAATTTAGAGATTCATAAAAGAAACTATGAAAATTTAGACCATTACGAAAGCTTAGTTAATGAAGAACTAAATACAGTATTAAATGAAAATAATAAATCAAAACTTTTGGATCAGAACACAATAAATGAAGAATTAGAAATTTCTGATTCAATAAATAAAATATTTGAAGAAAATAGTGATTCAAATCATATAGATTTTTGGAATGTAGGAAGATTAGCTTCGCTTTCTTTTATTGATCAATTCTGGAAAAATCATTTATCAGAAATGGATTATTTAAGATCTGGCATAGGATTAAGAGCTATGGGTCAAAGAGACCCTTTAGTTGAATATCAAAAAGAAGGATACGATTTATTTGAAGAGCTAATTTACAATGTTAAATTATCTGTAATAAGGCTTTTACTTAATTTTGATTCTTCTGCTATTAAAAAAGATAAACCTTCAAAGCCAAAAAACATTGAAAAACAAAGCAATAATCAAAAGATTCGAAGAAATGACCCATGTCATTGCGGGTCTGGATTAAAATACAAAAAGTGTCATGGATAAATTATGTATAAAGAATTATTAACTCGACTAGAAGGGTTAGCTGAGAGGCTTGCTTCTGCTAAGGAGTATCTTTGACTTTGATTCTAAGATAAAAAAATTAGATGAACTTAATTCTTTAATTTCTGATAAAGATTTTTGGTCTAATAATAATGATGCAAAAACTATTACTAAAGAAGCCTCCTCAATAGAAAAAATCATAACTTTATTAAATAATCTTGAGAATGAATTAAATGATTTATATGAACTAATTGAATTAAGCAAAGATGAAGTTTCTGAATTAGAGCAAGTAAAAACTCAGATAAAAGATTATGAAGAAAAGCTCGAAGTTTTAGAAGAGGAATCTTTATTTAACGGTGAGTATGATGACTTGAGTGCTGTTTTAAATATAAATGCAGGAGCTGGCGGTGTAGATGCTCATGATTGGGCGGAAATATTATTTCGAATGTATACAAGGTTTTTAGATAGTGAAAAAATGGAATATGAAATTGAAGAAATTTCTAGTGGTGAAGAAGCTGGTATCAAATCAGTTTCAATAAGAGTTAAATCCTATCGTGCTTACGGGATACTAGAAAGTGAAAGAGGAGTTCATAGACTAGTTAGAATTAGTCCTTTTGATAGTAATAAAAGAAGACATACTAGTTTTGCAGGAATAGATGTGGTTCCTTTGATTGAAGACTCTGATGAAACAGTTATTAAAGATGATGAAATAAGAGTTGATGTTTACAGATCATCAGGTGCTGGAGGGCAACATGTTAATACAACAGATTCTGCAGTTAGAATAACACACCTTCCAACGGGAATAGTTGTTGCCTGTCAAGCTGAAAGATCTCAATTACAAAATAAAATTAGAGCATTAGATTTACTAAAGTCAAAGATTGCTTTACTAGAAAGAGAAAAACAGTTAAAAAAATTAGATGCAATTAGGGGAGAACAGGTAGAAGCTGGCTGGGGGAGGCAAATTCGTTCCTATGTTATGCAACCATATCAACAAGTAAAAGATACTAGAACTAATATTGAAGTAGGTAATATCCAATCTGTATTAGATGGAGATATTTTCATTTTTGTAAAAGAGTATCTAAAATGGCGAAGACAGGGATTAAATGATTAAATTAGAAAATGTTTCATTGGTTTTCCAAGGAGGAAGTGTTGCGTTATCAAATGTTTCTACTTCAATTTCGGAAGGTGAATTCGTATACTTAATAGGCCCATCTGGAAGTGGAAAATCATCTTTTCTTAAGTTGTTATATAAAGAATATTTTGCAACAAAGGGCAGTATTGAAGTTGTTGATATGGATATAACGTCTTTACCTAAATGGAAAATACCAGTTTTAAGAAGAAAACTTGGAATTGTGACACAAGAACCGCAATTATTAGAAGATAGGACAACTTTTGAAAATATAAGTTTTGCATTGGAAATTCTTGGTTATGATTCTAAAGAAATAGAACAAAAAACAAGCACTTTGATAGATCTTGTTGAGCTTCATGAGAGTGTTTATAAATTCCCATATCAATTATCTGGTGGTGAACAGACAAGGGTAAGCATAGCTAGAGCATTAGCAAGTAACCCCTTATTATTACTTTGTGATGAGCCGACTGGAAACTTAGATCCTGATTTGAGTATTCAGATTACAACTTTGCTTGAAAAAATTAATAGGGCAGGAACAACAGTGATAATGGCTACACATGATTCATCTATTGTTAATAGAAGAAAAAAGAGAGTTTTGCAGCTTAAAGATGGAAAGCTTATGAGCGATGCAGCTGAAGGTAGGTATATTTAGGATGTATTCATGAACAAACTCTCTTATGTAGTAAAAAATACTTTTATAAATATGAGAAGAAATCCACTGCTTGTAATTGCTACAATGCTTGCAGTTTTGGTTTCAAGTTTTTTAGTATTTACTACTTTATCAGGAAGGGCAGTTGTAGAGAATAATACTTCAAGATGGCAAAATGGAGTTCACGTTGTCATATTTCTTGATGACAGAGTAACAACAACAGCCCACAAACAATTACAAGATTCTTTAGAATCATATCCAGAAGTTAGGATGGTTGATTATTTTAGCAAATCTGAGGCAACAGAAGAGTTCAAATTTTTGTTTAAGGATCAACCAGAATTAGTTCAAGAAGTAGATTTTGAAATTTTGCCATCTTCACTAAGAGTTAATTTAAATGATCCATCTGATTATCAATTAATTATTGAACGAATGGAAGGAAACCCAGCTGTTAAAGAAATAAGAGCATCTGGTGAAGCTATTGACAGACTACTCAGTTTAACAAATACCTTAGTAATTTCCGCTTCAGTTTTCGCAGTTTTAATAGCCTTTGCAGCTTTTATATTGATAATCAACACACTAAGACTTACAGCATATGCAAAAAGAAGAGAAATAAAAATTATGAAAACTTTAGGAGCTTCGTCAACCTATATAAGACTGCCTTTTATTTTTGAAGCTATATTTGAATCATTGGTAGGTACGTGTATAGCTATTGGTTTTGGCTGGGGTGTCATTCAATATTCTAAAGGTTCAGTAATTTCTGAGAGTATATTTGATATAACGATTTCTGATACCTATTTAATTAATTTAACTTTGGGTTTAATTTTATGTTCTGTTTTATTTGGTTTATTTGCTAGTTTTATTGGAATAAGGAAAGCTTTAAATGAATAGAAGAATAATCATTCCAATACTTTTTTTTTCCTTATTAAGCCAAATAGTTTTAGTTGATGATTTAAATGCTAATACAGCAGAGGAAAGGTTAATAGAGGTTGAAAAGCAGTTACAAGCTGTAGCTAATCAAATAAAACAATATCAAGGAGAAAAAACTAATTTAGAAAAAGATATTTTAGCTAATGACACTGCCCTTAATCAGGTAAATAATGAATTAAATCAAGTACAAGCAAGATTAGTTCAAGCAGAAGATGCCTTAGAAGAAGCTTTAGCTGGATATGATCAATCATTAGAGAATTTAGCAGCAGTTCAGCAAAATATTATTCAAGAACAAACAAAACTAGGAAAAATAAAAAATGAAATTACAGATGTTAAAGAAGAGTTATTTGAAACACAAAAAAGCTTAAATATCGCAAAAGAGGACCTACAAGAACAAGCTATAGAATTGTACATTAATGGAGTAATGAGCCCAACAACAGCACTTTTCATAGACTTAAACGAGCTATCTGATTTTTTGGCAGCATTAGGATATGCTTCCTCTATTGTTGACTCTGCTTATGAAATCGTTGAACAGTTAAATGCTTTTGAGAGACTTGCCGAAACGCAAACAGAATTTTTAACAGTACGTGAAGTAGAACGAGAGACATCAATTACAAACTTACAAGAAGAAGAAGAGAAAAAAAATCAAATTTCTATTGAAGCTGAAGAATTTGCAGATGATGTAGAAACTAAAAAAAATATAGTTGAATCTGAAAAACAACAAGTTGAAAATAAAAAAGCAAAAGTATTAGCCGAGAGGAGAAATGCACAGAACTTATTGAACCAAGCAAATAAACAATTAGAAAAATTAGATAAAGAACACGCTGATTTAGAAAAGCTTGAAGATGCAATTCAAGCTGATATTGACAGATTGATGTCTGTTGGTGGAGTTGCTCCAGGAAAACTTTCCTGGCCAATTACAGGTAGTTATGTTTCTAGTGGATATAAATGGAGAAGACTCGGAGGGACTACAAGCTTTCATGGTGCAATAGATATACCATCTAGCACAGGAACTCCTATTAAAGCAGCAGCAGGAGGAGTTGTAATTGTAGCTAGGTATTACGGTGCAGCAGGAAGAACAGTGTTTATAGATCATGGTGGCGGTATGACAACACTTTATTTCCATATGAATACAATTTATGTTTCAGTAGGTCAAACTGTAGTTACAGGAGATACCATTGGAAGTGTAGGCACAACTGGTAGAACGACAGGCCCTCACCTTCATTTTGAAGTAAGATTAAAAAACCCTAGCTCTGTAGGATGTAGTCTTCCATACCTTGATCCAACATCAAGAGGTAGAATGAACCCATATTGTTTTCTTGATTGAGTTATGAAAGTTTTTGCACAAAACACAAAGGCAAAGAACTCTTATGAGTTTCTCGAATACTTTGAAGCTGGGATAGTCTTAACAGGAGCAGAAACAAAAAGCATACGCAATGGTGGAGTTTCAATTATCGATGCTTTTGCAAGTATTGAGAATGAGGAAGCAATACTTCGTGAAATGAATATTGAAGCATATAAATATGCTGATTTAATTGATTACGACCCAAAGGCTCCAAGAAAAATGTTATTACACAAAAAAGAAATCAAGAGATTAATCGGACTAACTTCGACAAAAGGAAATACTTTAATTGCAACAAAGGTATTTGAAAAAAATGGATTCATTAAAGTAGAAGTTGCTTTAGCAAAAGGAAAAAAAGATTACGATAAAAGAAAGAAGATTGATGAAAGGAGAGTATCTAAAGAAATTAGAGACTATAAATAGATAAAAAGCAAAATAATTTATTTATGCATCTCTTATATAAACGATTTATTTATATACTCAATTTATTGATTCAAGGAGAAAATAAAGATGGTTAAAGACATAAATGCAGAAGAATATGAACAACTTAAAGATTCTACAAATACTGTCGTTATAGACTTTCATGCTACATGGTGTGGGCCTTGCAAAATATTAAGTCCAATACTTGAAGAACTTCAGGATGAAATGGAAAATGTAGAATTTGTAAAATTAGATGTAGACCAGTTCCCAGAAATATCTGGTGCTAACCAAGTAATGGGTGTTCCAACTGTAGTAATTCTCAAAGATGGAGAAATTAAAGAAAGATTTGTAGGGGTTCAGCCAAAAGAAGTTATAAAAGAAAAGATTCAAGCTATTAGCTAACCATGCAAAAAGCTATATAGGGTAAGAAGGATATTGATGAATAATATCATGTTTTACAGTACTGCATGGTGCGGAGACTGTGTAAGATCTAAGAAATTATTAGAGAAAATGAACATTTCTTATGAAGAGATTGATATTGATTTTGATAAAGAGGCTTATAAGAAGGTTAGTGAGTTACAAAATAGAAAACCAAGGATACCAACAATTATATTTGAAGATGGTACCTATTTAGTAGAGCCTACTGATGTAGAGCTATTAGAGAAAATAAAAAGTTATCAAAAATAATATAAATACTCTAAGCAAGTATATGAGTTAGCATTAGATAGGTTGAGATATAAATAATGAAAATACTTATTTGTGATAAATTAGACAAACTAACACTAGAAGAATTACAAAAAATAGGAAATTGCATCGACGTTTCTGAGGAAAAGAATAAAAAAGAAAAAGTTATAGAAAATATTGTTGATGCAGAAATTGTTTTAGTTAGAAGCGATACTCAAATAAACAAAGAATTAATTGATACTAGCGAAAATCTAAAAATTATTGGCCGCAGTGGAGTAGGGACTGACAATATAGACCTAGTTGAAGCATCAGAAAGAAATATTTATGTAACGAACACTCCTGAAGCTAATGTCATTTCAGCAGCTGAATTAACAGTTGGTTTAATAATTGCTGCTGCTAGAAACATTACTGTTGCTAACAATTCAGTTAAAAAAAATGAATGGGAAAGATCACAATTTATGGGAATTGAATTACATAAAAAGCAATTGGGCTTAATAGGTTTTGGCAAAGTTGCAAAATTAGTATCAACAAGAATGCAGAGCTTTGATATGAAGATAGTTTTCTACGATCCGTTTATTGATAGCTCAACTGAAAAGGAAGAAAAAATAGATCTTGATGAGTTGTTAATGACTTCAGATTTTGTTTCAATCCATATACCAAAGAACAAAGAAACAGATAGCCTAATCTCCAAGGAGAAACTATCAATAATGAAAGAAGGATCGATAATAGTTAATACATCTAGGGGTGGGTTAATAGATGAGCATGAAGTATTTAATCTAACTAAAGAAAATAAACTTTATTCAGCTGGTTTAGATGTCTATGAAAAAGAACCTCCAGAAATAAAAAAAGAGCATGTAAATAGTAAGGTAATTACTCTTCCTCACCTAGGTGCCTCAACTAAAGAAGCTCAATTAAGAGCTGGTCAACAACTTATTAAAAATATCAAAGATATTTTAAATGATGATTTATCTTCAGTAATTAATAAAAAATCATAATAGTTGTTGTCTTACTACAGAGAAACCGCCATAATTATTATACGATTTAGTTGTTTGCTGGCACCAAATACAATTTTAATTAATCGTTAAAAAAACTCTTGTTTATGAATAACTTGTATCCCATAATGTAAATATGTTAAATAATAAATTTAGTGATTATAAAACAATGAATAGTGTTATAGCTATATTTAGTGGGTTGGTCGCAGTAGCTTTAGTTTTAGCTCCAGCTACTATTTCCAATGTTTTTAATATAAGTTATTTATCTCAAGCTCAAGGTTCTTGGATTAACTCTTCAAGAGTTGTTTGGATTTTATGTATTTCGATTTCTCTATTATCAAATTGGGCTAGATTTGTAGATGAAGTATATGCTCAAAAAATAATTATGAGATTCTATTCAGTAATGTTTGCAGGTTTTGCTCTAAGCAATTTTCTTGGTGGGATTGAATCAAATGTACCAGTTCAATCAACTAGCTTGGCTTTCATTGCTGTACTAATAGCAGTGTCATCGATGTGTTGGAATAATAGTCGAGGAATAGAACCAAATACTAAAGCTATTAATTCTTCAAATACTGTTTCACTAATCAATAACCCAGAAGAAGATCAAGATATCTTAGAAGCAAATAGTTAATTAAAATTTATTTAAAATTTTCTACAGATTCGTATAGATAGCTAATTCTTTCATAAATAGGCCAACCATTTGGAATACATCCATCAGTTGATTTAGATTGCTGCATCATTAGTGGTGCTAAAGCATTCTGAGAAGGACAATTCGTATGACCCCATCCAAGCATATGTCCTATTTCATGATTAATTAGATAAAGTCTATAAGTAGCTATATCGAGTCCAAAATCTTTTGCTCCAGATAACCACCTAAAATAGTTATAAATTATTTGATTTCCATTTCGACAAGAATAGATACCATTTGTTTGTAAAGGGAAACACATCTCATCAACCGCATCTGGGTTAGCAAGAAAGATATGGAAGTCAGCATCATCATAGCTAACAACCTGGAATTCTTTTTCAACTACAGTTTTCCAACCACGCTTATCGTTTAATATAGAAGTAATAAAATTTGAAAGACAATTTATATCTATTGGTAAATTCGATTCAAGCGATATAGAGAAATTAATTTTATCTTCGCTATAAGCATTAGCTTTAATAATATTAATCCATTGGTTTTCTAACTCTTGAGCTTCTTCCACAATGCATCCACTTTCAAGGCTTACTCCTGGTATTAATTTACTGAGTGCTGTTTGTTCTTCTGTTGAATAAATTGAAATTTTTGATGAATAAATATCTACACCATCACTTTCAGGCAAGTTAAAGTTGAGACTAGTTTGCATTTCTTCTTCGTAACTATCTTGTAATGTTGGTACGGTTGTAGTTGTTGTATTTATGATTCCATCTTCATTATTTGAAACTTTTATTTCATCATTCATTGCAATAATTTCTTTCTGATTATTGAATAATGTATTTCCAGCAATATTTAATTTTTCAGACACTATAAAAGTAGACAGAAATATAAATATTAAAGTATTAAATAGTATTAAAGTTTTTCTTTTTTCCACTAAAGCTATGTTAGAGAAACTTACTTATTCATCAATATGTTTTTTATAGCCTAATTTGTCGATAAAATCTTCAGGTTCTAAACCTAAACCATCGGCGACTCTATTTATGTAATTGAAATAAGATATAACTTGGACTATTTCTGAAATTTCTATTTCATTAAATTTAAAAGATTTAAGTGATTCAATATCATTTTTATTTATTTTATCTGGTTTGATTGTTAATTTTTCTGCAAATTTGCATAGCTCCATGTGTTTTGGAGATAAGGAACTACTTTTCCAATCTTTAGCAACCTCATCTATAAGTTCTTGGTTTTCTGTCTCCGACCGGAGATCGTATAAATGTGCTCGTATTCAGTATTCACATTCATTTGAAATCGAAGTAACCACAGCAAGTAGTTCTCTATCAAACCTAGTTAATTTTGATTTTCCATACATCGTTGAACCATAAAGTCTCATTGAATCTTGAAGTATTTCAGGAGTTTGAGATTGGATACTAAGTATTTTCCAAATTCTCCCAGCTCTTCTCATTCCTTTTTCATATTCTTTTTTTAAAAGACCGGAAGATTCTTCAAAGTTAAAAATATTTATAAAAGCCATATGTAATTATTTTTGCTTAAAATAATTTATATGCAACTATCTTTGGAATTAAAAAAGGCTATCGATAATAATGCATTTACAGCAATAGCAACAATCTTAAGTAATGGAGAAATACAAAACCATTTAATGTGGGTAGATTATAAAGATGATTCTCTACTTATTAATACAGAAAAAGGTAGACAAAAAACTTTAAATATTAGAGAGAATAATTCGATTACGTTGGTAGTTTTTGAACCATCAGAAATGTATTCAAGCTGGGAAGTTAGAGGTAGAGTTGTTGAGATAATTGAGGATCATACTGCAAATGAACACATTGATAAGTTGTACAATAGATACACGAAGCATCCTTATGCAAGAGAAGATCCTATTTCCTGGGACGAAGCAGGCATTAAAGATAGAGAATTATGGATTATAGAAGTTGATAGATTGAATTCTATGATTCGTCCTCAAGCTAAATCAGAGCCAGAGTGAAATTTTAAATAAGGATTTTCATCAAAATCTATTTTGTCTTCTTCATTTAAATTATTTTTTATTAGTTCTTCAGCATCAAAAGTTAAGTTTCCACCTCTGCTTTCTAAATGACCAGTTTTTCTAAATATATTTTCAGGAATTTTTTTGATAAACTTTTTTAAGTTTTCTTCAGAAACCCTTAATTCTTTTGCTAGAGATAGCCCAACTTTAATTGATTCTGGAAGTACATTACACGCAAAAATATATAACATTGCAAACATTGCCCAATCAATCTCATTAGGCCTTCTTCCTTTTTCAAATACTGAGAAATCGTAATTTGGAAAGTAATTATAGGGTGAATAATTAAAACTAGCTCTGTCGCTTAATTGCTTAAATAAATATCTATCTAGATGTTTTAAATCAAGCAATGGCAATGAGCTTTCCAACATATCTTTAGATAGTGAGAGCTGATCTTCAATATTTATTATTTTTATTTCACTTATTACAATTTTTCCAAAGTAATTTTCAATAATTACATGAATTTCGCTATTTTTAGGTATAAATATTAATCCATCATTATCTGTAGAATCCAAAATAACCTCAAGAATACTGTTTAGATTGAAAGTATTTTCATTTGTTTTCATAACTTATTTTTTATCTTGGTTAATAAATATTGTAAGACCATAATAGTTATATGGGGGTGAACTGGCTTCGACTTTGAAGTGAGTCTCTCAGTAGCGAGTCGAGGGACCTAGGGCCTCGTAAAAAACGTAGGAAAAAAAATATAACTGCCAAACCTAAATTGGCTATAGCCGCTTAATTGCGGCTCGTCGACTATCGGGGTTCCCACCTCGGGTAGTATCGGCGTTGAAATGTGGGATGCGAAGTTAGGCTACCGACTAACTTTTAAGCTTTAAGGTAGAAACTATTGAGGAATAGGTTCTGGTGACTTTCTCAATAGTATTACACCAGATGCACTCGGAGAAGCTGTTTGATAGCTTAAAAGGACCGGGGTTCGACTCCCCGCACCTCCACCAATATGGATAGTAATAGTAATTTTGATTTTCTTATTATCGGAGGTGGTATTGTTGGTTTTTCTACAGCTGTAAAAATACAACAATCAGGAAAAAGTGTTCTAGTTCTAGAGAAAGAAAAAACTCCTGGATTTCATCAATCTGGGAGGAATTCAGGAGTAATACATTCAGGAATCTACTACAAGCCTAATTCATTTAAATCACAACTCTCAATAAGGGGTAGGGAGTTGTTAATTGATTTCCTCAAGTTAAAAAAAGTTCCCTTTCGCTTAGAAGGAAAAATTGTAGTTGATACAAATATTGAAAAGATAGAACATCTTTTAGAAAGAAGTAAAAATTTAAGTATGGAAGGTGTAAAAATATTAACCAATCAAGAACTTTCAGATAAAGAGCCTAACTCGATTATTAATCAGGGGTTATTTGTACCTCAAGCAGGCGTAGTGAATTATAGAAAAGTAACAGAAGCTTTGGCAGAAGAGTTCGATAGTCTGGGTGGAAAAGTCGAATATTTTGAAGAAATAATATCTATAGAATCTATAAAAGGAGGTAAGACTCTTAGGACTAAGAAAAACAAGTTCCAAGGAGATTATTTAATTAATTGTGGAGGACTTCATTCAGATAGATTAGCTAAGTTGGATGGTTTAGATCCTAATGTCCAAATAATTCCATTTAGAGGTGAGTATTACACACTTGATAAATCAAAAAGTAATCTTGTTAACAATATGATTTACCCTATTGCAGACCCTGATCTTCCTTTTCTAGGAATCCACTTAACACGAAATATTGATGGAGATATTGAAGCAGGTCCAAATGCAGTATTTGCTTTTGCTAAAGAAGGCTATAAATGGACAAATTTTAATTTCAAGGAGACTTTAAGTAGCTTGACTTATGGCGGAATGTTGAAGCTAGGAAAAAAATATTATAAAACTGGGATTTCAGAAATGTACAGATCTTTAAATAAAAAGGCATTCGTAAATGAAATTAATAAATTAATACCCGCAATAACAACTAAAGATATACAGGTCAGAGAGGCAGGAGTTAGAGCTCAAGCTGTTGATAAAGATGGCAGTTTAGTTGATGATTTCATGTTCCAAGAAGGGCTTAGCTCTTTACACGTTTTAAATGCACCTAGTCCAGCTGCAACTGCATGTTTAGCAATAGGGGAACATATAGCTTCTAAGGTATTGAGGTAATATTTACTACCTGTTACCTGTTTGTACATCCCAAAGACCTGAGTAGACTTTTCCGATTGAAACAAGTTCATCATGAGTACCACTTTCAACAATTTCTCCATTTTCTAATACATATATTTTATTAGCATTTCTTATAGTTGAAAGACGGTGAGCTATTGCAATAACTGTTCGACCTTCTTTTAAGGTATCTAAAGAACGTTGGATTGCAGCCTCTGTTTCGTTATCAACTGCTGAGGTAGCTTCATCTAATATTAATATTTCGGGATTTTTTAAAATTGCTCTAGCGATAGATATTCTTTGTCTTTGACCACCAGAGAGCTTCTGTCCTCTTTCTCCAACAATTGTATGTTCTTTATTAGGTAATTGATTTATAAATTCATCCGACTCAGACAACCTTGCTGCTTCCCAAATTTCATCATTAGTAGCTTCAAGATTTCCATATGCAATATTTTCAAAGACAGATCCTTCGAAAAGAAATATATCTTGGCTAACTAATGCAATCTTATTTCTAAGACTTTCTAGGTTTATATCTTTAATATCTATATGGTCAAATTTGATATTCCCATCATCTACATCATAGAGTCTCAAAATAAGCTTAATCATTGTCGATTTTCCAGAACCCGTACTTCCAACAATTGCTACAGTTTCACCTTTATTGATCTCAACTGAAATATTATTTAAGACTGAAAATCCTTCTACATAAGAAAAGTTGACATTATGAAAAACTATAGACTTATTAAAATTACTTAGCTCATTATCACCATTAGTGATTTTTGGCTTAGTCTCTTTAAGTGTATTTATTCTTTTAAATGACGCCATAGCTCTTTGGTATAAGTCAAAAGTATCACCAAGTTCAGTTAAAGGCCAAAGCAATCTTTGAGTTATAAAAAGAAGAACAGAATACATTGCTACTTTTATTTCTCCATCTAAGGCCATAAATCCACCTATTAGTAATGTTGCTGTAAAACCAAACAAGATAGCGACTCTGATTATTGGAATAAATGCAGCTGAAAGTTTTATAGCATGGTAATTTGCTGCTTTTACTTCTTCTGATGATTGATTTATTCTTTCAGACTCTTTGCTTTCCCTATTAAAACTTTTGACCGTCAGTATTCCCGTAAGTGAGTTGGATAGGTTGGCATTTAAAGACTCAATTGTATTTCGGATTTTTGTATATCTTTTAGCAATTGTTTTAGTAAATCTAAATGAGCCAAAAATTATTATTGGTATTGGTATAAATGCAAATATAGCAATTAATGGAGAGATATAAATAAAGGTTCCACCAATTACAAGAACAGTTGTCATTGTTTGTAAAAGTTTATTTGCTCCAGTATCAAGAAATTTTTCAAGTTGATTAACATCATCATTTAATATTGCCATTAATCTTCCAGAAGATTTATTTTCAAAAAATTCTAAATCAAGCTCTAGAGCGTTATTAAATGTTTCAGTTCTAAGTTTGTGTTCAATGTCTTGTGAGATATTTCGCCATGTTACTGCTGCCGCATAATCAAAAGTTGACTCTAGACCCCAGATTACAAAAGTTAGTACAGCTAATATTATTAATTGGTGTCTTCTATCTTCATAACCAAGATTTCCAAGAAATGAATCTGATCCTTCAACAACTATATCTATTGCTACTCCTATCAAAACTGGAGGAGCAAGGTCAAATAATTTATTTAAAATAGAATAAATTATCCCTCTTTTAATTTTTGTATCTTGCTTTTGAGAATACAAAAATAATTTTTTAAGATTATTTTCCTTCATAAAAATTAATTTTAACTTTTAGTTAAATTATTAATTCCATCTCTTATCTCTTTAAGAAGAGTAACTTCTTTCGACTCTGATGCCTGTTCTGTTTCTTCATCATCATCGACCATATCTTCAAAGTGATTATAAGCTTTGATAACTAAAAACATCACAAAAGCAATTATTAAATAATTTATAATTTCACCTAGAAAAGCACCAATACTACCTGCATTTATTCCAGAAGCTGGATCTATGTCACCAAATAAACCTAAATTTTCCAAATTGGGAATATTTAGGACTAATCCAATAACAGGCTCAACTAATCTTTTTGTGAAAACATCTACTAAAGATTTGAATGAAGCTCCCATTACGAAAGCAACTCCTAATTCAACGACATTCCCTCTGTTAATAAAATTTCTAAATTCTTTTATCACTATTTTTTACCTCCAAATATTCTTTCATTATTTAAGATTACAAGTATTCTTAAATCCTATGAGAAAATTTAAAATTTATTTACTTACTTTTTTGCTTATTGCTTACTGTGGAACAACTGAAGAATCAGTTGAAGAAGTGGCTGAAGATACAACTACAACAACTACAACAACTACAACAACAACTACAACAATACCTGAAGAAGAAAAAGTTTTAAACGAATATGGCCAAGAGTTACTTGAAATGTCTCCAGAGATGAAAGAACAATTTGAAGCCTTAATTAGTTTTATTGAAAAAAGGACTGGTCTTAAATTTACGGAATATCCAAAATATGAGCTCTATACATTAGAAGGATATAGGGATTACAATGTTGATTCTTATTTAGATGATTTTGAAGAAGATTATGAAGAAGGAGAATGGGAGAGAGCAGTTCTATCTGAGAACATGTGGGGTTTAAATACATTCACACCAGATGAATTAAAAGATCTTTATGTTACATTTCAGCGATGTGCTTCTTCAGGATCATATAATTTAGATGATAAAATATTAAGAGTTCCAATTAAAAAGAATCAAAAGAAGTTTAATCTATTTGAACAATCTGTATTAGTTCATGAATTAACACATACACTCCAAGGTCAAGTAATTGATTTATCTTCTTGGTATCACGAGATGAAGGATGCAGATGACTTTTCCGATTATTACGGAAGGAGGTCACTTATGGAAGGACAAGCAGATTTAATACAGGCTCGCTGGGAATCAGGATTAGATTCATATGATAGGCAGACAATGCAATCTCAGTATCCCGCAGGTTGCGGTATTGCTTTACCAGATTATATATATATACCTTTTGACTTATATTATGGATATGGTGCACAAGTAACAAAAGAGCTTTATAACAACGGTGGTATGGAAGCTATTAATGATGCACTATATTTACTTCCAACAGGCGAGCAAATATATGAACCAAGCAAATTCTTTTCTTCTGAGCCATATCAAGAAGTTGTAATAAATGATTTAGAAATAGAAGGATATTCGTTAATTGATGAGGGAACGCTTGATGCACTTGATCTTGTATATTTATTACAAGGACAAAGCGGTCAGCAATTGCCAGCTGTTCAGGCTGCAGTAGGACTTGGCGGTGGAGCTTGGAAAGACTATGTAGATAGTCGAGGAGCTTTAATAATGTCATTGAAAATTTCTGGAGATGACGTAACTGAATTAAATGAAATACATGAGGCTTTTATAGATTGGGCAGAAAGCCAAGAAAGATTTCAAGAATATATTGGTGGAGATTGGACTGGGAGACTTTTTATAGGAGAAACTAGTGTTTGGATTGATAATGATGGTGATTATGTAAGGATGATACTCGCTTTAGATAACAATCTTTTAAAAGACCTCCTTTCTGATTGCTCCTCTTCACCTTGCAAACAAGACTTTTAGTAAATTGAGCACTTTTTATATTTGTGCTACCCCAATAGGAAATCTTGATGATATATCAAAAAGATTAATTGAAACACTTAGTAATGTTGATGAAATTTATGCTGAAGATACAAGAAGAGCAAATAAACTACTTAGTCATATAGGGATAAAGAAATCAGTACGTTCTTATTTTCTTGGAAATGAGAATAAGAAAATCAATGAAATTCTTGAATCAGTAAAAGATGGAAATTCTATAGCACTGATTTCAGATGCAGGAACTCCTCTTATATCTGATCCAGGACAAGAGCTAATTAAAGTATTGATTGAGAATAATATTCAAATAATTTCAATACCTGGACCTTCAAGTATTTTAGTTGCTTTAACATTATCAGGATTCGATACTGATAAATTTGAATTTCATGGTTTTATACCTAAATCTGGTAAAAATAGGGAAATATTTTTTACTTCTTTGAAGGGTTTAAAGAATACTTTAATTAGTTTTACGTCCCCCAAAAGATTGATAAAAGATTTAAATGAATTTATTAATTATGAAATTGAAAATGAGATTGTTATTTGTAGGGAAATGACAAAAAAATTTGAAACAATTTATAGAGGTAGTGCTAAATCATTATTAGATGAATTACATGAATTAGATATTAAAGGAGAGATAACTATTGTTGTCTCTAAATCTGATATTCCAGAGACTTTAGACATTGATATCGAGAAAGCAGCAGATAGGTTGCTCGGTTTTGATATACCAAAAAGAGAAATTGCTAAAATTTTATCATCAGTTTCAACTTTTGGGGCTAATGAGATTTATGAAAAAATTAAAGACTCTTAATTGTTTTAAGACATTTAGAGCATAAAAATTTATCTTTTACCTGAACATCTACTTTTTTATTCCCACATATATCACAGCTCTTATGACCTTTAGTGATAATTAACTGGTTGTTTTCAACATACATTGAAATATCATCATTATGATCAATATCCAAAGCTTTTCTTATTGTCTTTGGAATAACTATTCTTCCAAGATTATCAATCTTTCCTTTATTACCTTTGCCCATATTTCAATTGCTCCTATTCTTATATAGTAGTGAAAGAGTCTGCATCAAATCAAGAATTCAAATGGGTTGATACTCATTGCCATCTTCAGCTTTCAAAGCATAAGATTAGTGAAATAGATTTCTCAAACATTGAATATTTAATAATTCCAGGAGTAGATACAAAATCCTCAATTAAAGCTAGGGAAGTATGTGAATCTCTTCCTATAAAAGGTTATTGGTCAGCAGGACTTCATCCTCATGATGCAAAGAAAATGGAGGATGAAAAAGAAACCCTAGAAGCATTGTTTTCAGAAGCTCATCTTATTGGAGAAACGGGTCTTGATTATTATCGAAACTTATCATCTAAAGATGACCAATATAAAAATTTAAAGTTTCATCTTGAGGCGTCAAAGCATTACAAAAAACCAATAATCATACATTGTAGAGATAGTTTCGATGATCTTTATAATTTAGTTCATGAGTATCAAGGAGAATTTCCAATTATATTACATTCTTGGACTGGAGGAAAGAAATGGACAAAAAGATATTTAGATTTAGATATTTATTTTTCTATTTCTGGAATTGTTACATATGATACTGCAAAAGACCTACAGCTTTCTGTTGAGGAAATTCCTCTAGAGCGACTTCTTTTAGAAACTGACACTCCATATTTAACACCTACACCAAAAAGAGGAGAAGATAACCAACCAAGTTATGTTTTTTATACAGCACAAAAAGTTGCTGATCTCAAAGGTGTGAGCCTAGAGGAACTATCTAGTCATACAATAGCTAATACGAATACTTTACTTGGGATCTAAAACATATGAGTGAAATCTATTGGATCAAACAACTAGAGAATCAAGCAAACAACAATCTCGGTCAGAATTTCTTAATTGATTCAAATATATCAAGAAAGATTACAAAATTAGTTCAAGGTCAACTTGGGGATCCTATATTAGAAATTGGACCTGGGACAGGATCTTTAACTAGTGAATTGTTGAAAGATGATTACAGAATAAAAGCAATTGAAATTGATAAATCTTTAATAGATATACTTTCAAGAAGGTTTATTGATATACCAAACATAGAGCTAATTGATAAAGATGCTATGGAATATGATTATTCTGAATTAACAGGTCCATGGTGGATTATGGTTTCGAATCTGCCTTATTATGTTGGAACGAGGTTACTTGTAAAACTTATTACAGAAGTACCTGTGATTCATAGATATGTTGTTATGGTTCAACGCGAAGTAGCAGAAAGGATAGTAGCTCAGCCTGGAACAAAAAATTATGGAGCTTTATCAGTACTTTGTTCTCTTTTTACACAACCTAAGATTCAATTTGATGTAAATAAGAATTGTTTTTTTCCTGAACCTAAAATAATTTCAACAGTAGTTACGTTACAGAGGGAACCTTTAGATGATACAGATCTAAGGATGAAAGCTTTTGAGATTGCTAAAGTTGCTTTTCAACAAAAAAGAAAAAAGATAAGAACTGCATTAAAAGAAATTATTACAGAAGAAGAATTAATTACATTAAATTTAGATCCAAATGTAAGACCAAGCAACTTAACACCTGATGATTACCTAAAATTAGCAGTGGAGATGTAATGAAGTTATTAAGTTCAGCAAAAATAAATCTTAATCTAGAGATTAATTCTGAAATAAAGGATGGTTTGCATACCCTTAACTCCCTTTTTATACCTATAAATTTATATGATGAAATTCAAATTATTGAAATAGATGAAGCTTCAGATATTATTACATTTTCTCCCAATATTGAATTAAATGGAAAATCTACAATTGAGAAGTCTTTAAATTTATTGAGAGAAAATAATAGTTTTTCTAACCATTTTGAAATAAGAGTTATTAAAAATATTCCGACTGAATCTGGTTTAGGTGGGGGAAGTTCTAATGCAGGTGTAATAATTAATTACTTATGTAAAACCTATGATTTAGAAGTACCTTCAAATGAAGATATAGCAAAAAAAATAGGGAGTGACGTACCATATTTTGTTGAAGGTAAAGCGGCATTAGTTTCTGGGATAGGTGAAAAAGTTGATGTGAAGGAAGGTATTGAAAATCTAGATATTTTAGTCGCAGTACCTCATGAAAAGATCTCAACTGCGGATGCTTATAAAACATTTGATGAACTAGGCAATCAAAATCATTTTGAGAAAACAAAAATTAATAATATAGAACTTTTTAACAATATGTGGAATCCTGCTGTAACAATTGAACCAAAGATAGAAGAACATAGAGATTACTTAGAAGAGGTATTTAGCATTAAGTTCTTTTTATCAGGAACTGGGTCAACATTATTTGGTATAGGCGACTACCACGAACTAGAAGAAGGTCTTAAAAATGTTGATAAAGCAAGATTTAGATTGATAAAAATAACAAAAAAAATTGATTGTAGTTTGTAATTTAATGCAGATTAGAATAAATGTGCAAAGAACTATGGCGGATGGTGTAATTGGCAACACATTGGGTTTTGGTCCCAACGTTGAGGGTTCGAGTCCTTCTCCGCCAGCTAGTAAATAAATGAAAATATCAGGAGTTATATTAGCAGCTGGTAAGGGGACTAGAATGAAGTCCTCTTTACCTAAGGTATTGCAACCCGTACTAGGCAAGGCAATGATTTCCTATGCACAAAGTGCAATAAAAAATTTAGATAACAAGTATGTAATCCTTGGATATGAATCAGAGACTGTTTCAGACCATATCTTTGAAGGATATAAAATTGTTGAGCAAAAAGAACAACTTGGAACAGGACATGCAGTCGTTACTTTATTAGATAGTGATGAGTTTAAATCAGATAATTGTGACTATTTAATTGTTACTCCAGGAGACGTCCCACTTATTGACAAAAGTGAAATAGATAAGTTAATTGGTGCTGTAACAAAAAATAATTCAGCTCTTGGTTTGATTACTGCAGAAGTTCAAAATCCATCAGGATATGGAAGAATAGTTCGTAACAAAGAGTACGCAAAAAAAATTGTTGAAGAAGCAGATGCAAGTGAAAAAGAAAAATCAATTAATGAAATTAACTCTGGGATATATTGTGTTAGTAAAGATTTTCTAATTAGCAATATAAATACTATTAAAAGTGATAATGCACAGAACGAATTTTATCTTACAGATTTAATTGAGATAGCATTTCAAAATAAACAGGATGCAGTTATAGTACAAGTAATAGAAGATACTATAAAAGGTGTTAACTCGATGAGTCAACTAAACGATGTTGAAGATACGCTTAAAGAAAAGTTGATTACCTCTCATATGGAAAATGGAGTTTATTTCCAAGACCCTTCAACTACCTACATCGATGAAACAGTAAAAATTCATTCCGGAACAAAAATATTTGCTAACTGTCACTTAACTGGAAACACTGAGATTCAAGAAAACTGTGAGATTGGTCCAAACTCTCTAATAAATGATTCAAAGATAGGAGAAGGTTCAAAGGTTCTTTACTCCGTTGTAGACGGATCTGAGATAGAAAGTAATGGTAAAATTGGTCCTTATGCTCACTTAAGAACTGGATCATCGTTAGGTGACAATGTTAAAGTTGGTGCATTTGCAGAAACGAAGAATTCAAAAATTAGTAAAGACAGTAAAGTCCCTCACTTAGCTTATGTCGGAGATGCCGAACTAGAAGAGGGAGTAAATTTTTCTGCTGGTGCAATCACTGTTAATTATGATGGAAAAGAAAAACATAAAACTGAAATTAAAAAAGGTGCTTTTGTTGGGTCTGACGCAATGCTAGTTGCTCCTGTAACAATAGGAGAAGGTGCAATGGTTGGTGCGGGATCTGTGATAACAAAAGATGTTCCTGCTAAATCGTTAGGTATTGAGAGGAACCAACAAAAGAATATCGATGGTTATATGGACAGGAAAAAAAGTTCTAAGGATAAAAAATGATTGAGCAAGAGAATAAGAAAAAAATGCTAATTTACTCAGGTTCTTCTAATGCAGAACTTGCGAATAAAGTAGCTAAAGAACTAGGCACAGATCTTGCTGAGGTAGAGAAAGAACAATTTGCTAGTGGAGAAATTTATATACGATTAGCTGAAAGCGCTAGAGGGGCTGACTGTTTTGTCCTTCAAAGTCATTCAGGTGGAATTAATTTTACAATCATGGAACAGTTATTAATTGTTGATGCATTAAAAAGAGCATCCGCAAAAAGAATAACTGCTGTACTTCCTTTTTATCCTTATTCAAGACAAGATAAAAAAGCTTTACCAAGAGAACCAATTTCTGCAAGATTAATAGGAGATTTATTTATAGCTGCTGGAGCAAATAGATTAGTATCTATTGATCTCCACACACAACAGATACAAGGTTTTATACATGAACCATTTGACCATTTAACGGCCGTGCCTTTATTTGTTGAGTATTTTAAAGATAAATATAAAGACCCTGTTTCTGTTATTTCTCCAGATGCTGGTGGTGTTAAAAGAGCAACAACCTTTGCAAAACATTTAGAAGCTTATGTAGGCTTTGTTCATAAAAAAAGAGATCCAAGCAAACATAATGAAGTAAAGGCCTTTACTGTTATTGGAGAAGTTGAAGATCGTCATGCAATATTAGTAGATGACATAATTGACACAGGAGGAACAATAGCTGCTGCTTCAAGAATATTAAAAGAAAGAGGAGCTAAAACAGTTAGTGTTGTGGCAACTCACGGAATATTTTCTGATGGATCAGTAGAGACTCTTAAAGATGCACCAATTGATGAAATAGTAGTTACAGATACTCTTGAACAAAATGGAAATTCGGAAGCACTTGGAAATGTAAAAGTCTTAAGTGTTTCAGGAATAATTGCAAATGCACTAACATCTATATTTGCTGATGATTCAGTTTCTGCACTCTTCATGGGTGAGAACGTTTTATAAGGAGATAGTATGGCAGATAAACATAAGGTTAAAATTTCTTTACTTGGAGTAATGAAAGAATATGAAATTGAAGTTGATGATAAGAAAAAATTCATGAAAGAAATCGAAGCATTGATGAAAGATGGAGCAATGTATTGGTTCAAAGATGATAAAGGTGAGATTGGTATTAATACAACCCAAATTAACTCAATAGAATTTTTGGATGATGATGGTAAAAGGGAAGCTGGTTTAGTCTCTAATAGTTAATTAGGTTGCCTGTTTTTCTGTATTCTCTTCTTATTGATTTTCTTTCATCTTCAGTAGTTCCACCCCAAATTCCAGAATCTTGATTTGTATTTAATGCATATTCGAGACAGTCTAGTTTTACTGGACATTCATTACAGATAGCTTTTGCTTCCAGACTTTTTTTCATTGCCTTCATTGAAGATCCAACAGGGAAGAAGAGGTCTGAATCTAAATTTGAACATGCTCCTTCAAGCATCCAACTTTCTTGTTCTATATCAAAGTTAAGTACCTGCATACTCCACCTCTACTTGTGAAATTATTCACAATCTATAGTAGTACTATCATATAATTAAGGATTTAATTTGAGTTACATTTTTGGACATAGAGGCTTACCCCATGTACATCCTGAGAATTCTCTTGATGGAATAAATAAAGCTTTTACTTATGCTGAATATGTTGAGACAGATGTAAGGCTTACAAAAGATAACAATCTAATATTATTTCATGACCCATACATCAACGATTATTTGATACAAGACCTTACCGTCAACGAGATTGAGTTATTGCTTCCTGGAATTTCAATCGATCAATTTATACTTGAATCTAGAGAACAGATTAAAGGCAAAGTAAATTTTGAAATTAAAACTAATGAAGATATTCTTTTTCAAAAGGTTTCAAGTATTGCAAATAGTGATGATATTATCTCTTCTTTTCACTGGGAAGGAATACACAACTTTAAAGATATTTTTACTTCTGAATATGGAATTATTTTAAATAACGAAGATGATCTATTTGAAGCTAAAGCTTTGTCTATTCATGATGAGAGAATGTTTTTTATGGTTGAAAAAGGATTAGTGAATAGTCGTAATTTTGATCTACCTAAAGAGAGAACATCAGCTTGGACTGTAAATGATGAAAGTGAATTTAAACGACTTATGGAAATAGGTCTATTCGGAATAATTACCGATATTCCTGATACAATGCAGTTATATAAAAAGTAGGGATATGGCAATACTTGATGAATTAAACGGCGCTTTGAAAGAAGCTATGAAAACAAAAGACAAACCAAAACTCGACGCAATAAGACAAGTTAAATCTGAGATAGAAGAAAAACGAGCCGAGAAGGGTGAAGACATAACCGATGAGCTAGTTTTAGGTGTTATTAAATCGTATGTTAAAAAAATGACAAAAGCTGTTGAAGAGTATAAGACATTAGGTGATAGGGGAACTGAAATGGCAGAGAAGATTCAGTTTGAAATAGATTTTTTAAGTGGTTGGCTTCCAGAACAACTTAGCGATGAAGATGTAGAAAAAATAGTTGACGAAGTCTTAAGTGAAATGGGTGATGTTGATATTTCTCAGATGGGCAAAGTAATAGGAGCTGTTATGGCTAAAGGAGACGGCATAGATGGCGGCGCAGTTAGCAAAATAGTTAAAGAAAAACTTAGTTAATCAACTAAAATAACTCTTAAATGAAGTTATACATTCTTGCAGACAGATTAAAAAGATCAGTTGATGAGGTTCTAAAAGCTGCCAATAAATTAAAACTAGATGTTAATTCTTCAGAACAAAAATTAACCCATGACCAGGTAATTGAACTAACAAAATATTTTACTGAAAAAAGAAGGTTCTTATTTTTTATTTTGTTGTGGAATTATTTATTAGGTTTTCTTTCAGCATTTCTTGCACTGTTTTCAAGAAGAGGATATCTTTATGGCCTCATTTCAGGTTTAACAATCTTCTCTCTATTTGCATTTAGTGATTTTAATTCAAACCAACCAGAAGAAAATATTGTTGACCCAATTGCTAATGAGATTGTTATAGAAGATAACGATACTGGAGTTACAGACCTCGAACCTCTTGAAGATATTAGTTTTACTGACGAAGCCCCGACTACATCTACAACTACAACTTCTACAACTACAACTACAACTTCTACAACTACAACTTCTACAACTTCTACAACTTCTACTACAACTACAACTGTTGCACCAACGACTACATCTACAACAACGACTTCTACAACTACAACTGTTTATGTAGATGATGAGTCACCCACTTGGCCAGATAAAACGCTACGGATAGTTAATCCTACTGAAACATATTTTGAAGTTTTATGGGAACCAGCAGAAGATAATATCAATGTTGCTGGTTATTACTTTTATCTAGATGGAGTGCTAAAAGGTGAATATATAAGAGAAAACGATAATAACTCTATCTTTTTAGATGCTTTAACTTCTGGAACATCTTATACCTTAGAGATTGTTGCATACGATGATAATGGCAACCTCAGCACTGATAATCCAATTATGACTGTTACAACAACTTCTCCAACAACTACAACTACTACAACTACTACACTTCCACCGACGGATTTAATTGTAAATGGGTCATTTGAAAACTACGACGGCGATCCAGTAGCAAGTAATGCAGCTGTATTTTTTACTAATAGTTCTTTCCCTGGATGGACTAATCAGAATTTAGATGAATCGGGTGATAGACCAATTGAAATTTGGGAATCAGGACATAATGGTGTTGCATCTGTAGAGGGCACTCACCATCTTGAATTAAACTCAAATGGATTATCTTCAATATATCAAGACGTGAGTGTTTCTCCAGGTGATGAAATAAGCTGGAGTTTCTGGCACAGAGGAAGAAGCGGTACAGACACTGTTGGATTTTATTTGGGAGCACCTGGTTCAGAAGTTGAAATTGGACAATATTCTACACAGTATACATGGACAGAATATTCTGGAACATATACAGTACCTGATGGTGTCACAACATTGAGAGTAAGATTTAAAGATATTAATTCAGCAATGCAAAATTCACTTGGCCATTTAATGGATAATATAAAAATTATTAATAATTATTAGTTCATGATTAAAAGATTCTTAATTTTCTTATTTATATTTCTTGCTTGTACAGAAAATACAGAGACTTCAATTGATGAAGTTATTAACGAAAGTACTACTACAAGCACAATAGCTAAAGCGACTACAACAACTACAACAACTACAACAACTAGAACAACAATTCCCAGAAACAACCTAATTACTATGCATGACCCATCAGAGAGGACTGAGATATTTAATTCAAAATATATTGATTTATTCCCAGGTTACGAGGGAGACTCAAAAGAAGATCTATTAATTCAATTAGCAGTTAATCAATTACCTGATCCTTTTAGAACGATTTTAAAAGAAGAAATAATTATATTAAATGGATGCCATCCTTATGGAAAAGCAATTTTTGGAAGGTGTGTTTATGGAGTTTTTGATCCGGGTGGTTACGATGAAAAAGGTAATCCTGGGAATGAATGGGCACGGTCAATATGGATTTCAGATAGAGGGATAGAGTCGGGACATTTGAAAGACATCTTACTTCATGAAGCAGCCCATGCTTATTCTTTTATGGAGCTTCAAGATTGTAAACAACCAGGTGGTGAAAGTTATAGAAGTTTAGCTCATAAAAAATTTGGTGGTGAAGAAAATTTAGCTGACATTTTTGTATATTTTTATGGTGGAAAATGGACACACTATATTGATTTAGATTATTTATCTATTGAAAATCGTGGGTGGATTAGTGAGATGATGGCTTACTGTGATTTTTACAATAAAGAAAAGAATACTTAAAAATTAGATTTTAATTAAAAGATATAAGTTTGAATTTTCAGTTAAGATGACCTTGTTGGTTGGGTGAGAGTTAATTAGAAAGAATTTTTTATACGTATTTTTATTTTTATTTTTGTTTAGTTTTGATAGCAATAATATAGATACTCGTACCGATCTAATGCATTATGATCAAGACTTTGTTAATTGTTCTGTAGCTAATTATGAAAAAATAGATTTCTTAGTTGTAAAAAATATCAAAATATTTCTTTATGATGAAGGGTATTTTGATGGTCCTATAAATGATAACTTCGATTCAAAACTTGAAAATAGTATAAGAGAATTCCAAAAAGCTATGGGAATAAGAATTGACGGGATAATTGGTCCAACAACATACAAGACAATGCAAAAATATGATTCCTGTACAAAAAAATCGGATACTAATTTTATTAGTTGTTTTAATGGAGCTTATTTAGCTTATAGAGCTTGCACTAGTCCATATGCTAGTTTTACATTAGAAATACCTACTACAACCACTACTACAGTTCCAGTTACTACTCCTGTATCTGAAGAGATTACAAATAAGAAAGACTGCGAAGATGGGGGAAAACTTTGGCATGGTGAAAGTGGAACATTATGGAGAGCAGAAGGAGACTCTCTGATCTATACAAACTGTGATGAGTTTACTACTTTAAAGAACGCAGGATATGATTTCATTGCAAAACCAACACCTGGAGTTACACCAGGTGTTTCAGGAGGAGGTGGCGAGCCTTCTGGAGGTCTTAGTATTAGTAATCTAGGGAGTACAATTTCTATTGCAGAGAATCAAAAATCTGTTGTAACAGTCGCAGCAACTGGTTCTGGCACTTTGTCATACGCACTATCTGGTACAGATGCACACCTTATGAGCATTAACTCAAGCGGAGTAGTCACTCTAAATTCAAATGCCAATTACGAACAAAAAACAAGTTATAGTGCCACAGTTACTGTTACAGATAGCAATGACTCCACAACCGGAACCCTTTCTGTCAGTGTTACAGACACAACTGAATACGCAACCATAAAAGTTGTAACCTGGTACGACGGTGACACTCTAGCAAACGCAACAGATAGAATAATTGTAGATGGTAATTTAGTATGCGGTATTTGTACTACTTCAGATTTAGCAACTCAATGGGAAACTACAGAGATTTGGCAAAATAAATGGTTTAGCAATAGTGTAATTAATCTAAGGGCAGAGATGGTTACACCACAAGAGTGGACGTCTCTTACATCAGCACAAGCTAATGCAATTGCACTTGATTCTATAGATCCTTTAAATGTATTTATGGCAAATGAGCAAGTTAATAAATATGCAATAAGAAATGGTATACATCATAGCCATCTCGTTAATACATGGACTTCTGCTAATGGTAACCAATGCTCATCAGGCCTGGGGCCTATTGAAGACAGAGTTGTAAGGCGTAATTTTATATCTAGGGGAATAATAAAAGGTTTTGGTTGTTTTGCTCACGAACTTGGGCATTCGCTTGGAATTCAACATGCAGTTAACCAAGCAAATGCTGCTGCTACTTACGAAAATGGTACATATGCTTATGGGTATTATGACGCAACAAATAATATTGGGACCGGTATGTCTTATGACGGACTATTTTGCATGATGTATTCCAACCCAGATATAAAATGTCCGACTCAGGCTGAAAGAGATGCTGCTGTAACAGCTGGCACATATGATGCTTCTAATATTGTTTTAGATAAAGTAATTGATGGTACATGGGGATCAATTACCGCGGGTAAAGAAAACGAAGCAGATGCTGCCAGGTACATGAATCTATATCTTCCAGACTATGAGAGATCATTTCCATCAACTAATTATGGTGTAAGTGTTGGTTCTGAGTATGTAAGCACTTTATCATTATTTCCACAATTTAATGGTGCAAGTGCATCATATAGCTATACAGAAGGTTTAACGAAATATTCTTCTAATGATACTCTCACAATGTATTCTACTGTCGCATCTAACCAAACAGAGAGCTCAGTTACTTATTCAAATTTGTCATGGTGTAGTGTACAGAATTGTGACATTATCTATGAAAATCCATTTGCCTGGGCGGAGAAAACTGGATACAACGCTGAAGTTGGTTATCAATTTTACTTCAACCAAGGAAAATTATATGTAAAAAGAGCTAAACCAATTTCCGCATTTAGAACCAATCCTGAAGCGAGCCATATCTCGTACCCAACACCATGTCTTCAGTTAAATAAATATATGAGAGCTGGTGAATATCTTGAAACTGATTGTATCTCAAATCGTGAAGATACTTTTGGTACAAAAACAGACTATCAAGCTTGGAACTTTTCAAATGTTGTAGGAAAAGAACTAGTAGTTACACCATATGGTGCTTTTGATGCATTTAAAATTATTACCTCTCATGCAAGGTTTGCTATTGATTCCGGCAATAACTACATCAATAATGGTTTTTGGTATCAAACTCTTATTTTCTGGGTTGCTCCCGATGTCGGGCTAGTGATGTTTCAAGATGAAGAATTTAGAAGGTGGAAGCTCACTGCTATGGATACAGATGGTGACGGGACAGACAACAAAACAGATACGGATGATGACAATGACGGTGTAGTTGATACAGCTGACGCACTTCCATTAGATCCGAATTCTAGTACTGACGATAATAACGACGGTAGAGCTGATGAAGACGAGTAATAAATTTCTTGTTGTTTCAATCTAAATAACATTTATCCTTACTAAATATGCAAAATAAGACTTTTTCAATTGCTGTTTTGGGTGCAGGAAATATTGGTTCTTCAGTATTAACTCGACTTAAAGAGCTAGATCATAACGTTTTAAACCTTGAATTAAAAAGAGTTTTAGTAAACGATACATCCAAAGACAGAGGTGTGAGTAAAGATCTCTTGACTGATAATTTTGATGACATATTAAATGATGATTCAATTGATTTAGTTATTGAAGTTCTTGGAGGAGTAGATCCAGGAAAAGAATATATTAAATCATTACTACAAAAAGGCAAAGCTGTTATCACTGCTAATAAAGATATCATTGCAGATTGTGGTCAAGAACTTATTACCCTTGCTGAAGAAAACAATACATGCCTTTATTTTGAAGCTGCAGTTGCTGCAGGGATTCCTGTATTAAAACCACTCATTGAAAGTTTAAGAGGAGAAGAACTAACAAAGGTACTTGGAATAATAAATGGAACAAGTAATTATATTCTTACCTCGATGGAAGAAGGAAGCACATATGAAGATGCTCTCTCCACAGCACAAGAACTTGGATATGCTGAACCAGATCCAACAAATGATGTTGAAGGAGTAGACGCAAAATATAAAGCAATGATTCTTTCACTCCTATGTTTTGGCGTCTCTCCTGAGAGTGACGCAGTATTTACAGAAGGTATTTCTAATATTACAAAAGAAGATTTTGACTGGGCATCTAGACTCGATAAAACAATAAAACTTGTTGCACAAATAGATAGTAATGAAAATGGATTTAATGCAAGAGTACATCCTGTACTGATTGATAAAAAACATCCACTCGCTGCAATTCGTGGAGCACTGAATGCAGTTGTAGCTGAGGGAGAAAATATTGATCAGTTAGTATTTTCTGGACCAGGTGCTGGTGCAAATCCAACTGCGAGTGCAATCATGGGGGATGTTTTAAGTGCATGTCATCAATTAAATAGTGATCAATCAAATTGGTACCCACTAAGAGAGTACAAAGGGGAAAATAAAAGCTTTGAAGATGTTGAATCAAGCATGTTCATAAGACTCTCAGTCAATGATGAACCAGGAGTATTAGCAAAAATTGCAGGAACTTTTGGAGAGAACAACGTCAGTATTGAAAGTGTTATCCAAGAAGGAAGAGGAGACAAAGCAGAGCTTGTTCTAGTAACACATGAAGCACCAGAGAAAGATTTAAGTAATTCAATAAATCAAATATCTTCACTGGATGCAGTTACTACGGTAACTTCGTTATTACGCGTTTACGTTTAAGTGGTTAGTTACTTTTCTACCAGAGGTCATAAGGACTCTTTATCTTTTGAAGATGTAATTTTATCTGGCGTTGCACCAGATAAAGGACTCTATCTTCCAGACTCCATAACGCTAGAGAACTTGACTTACTTAACTCAAGAAGACTTAAGTTATGAAGATTTTGTTAAGACTATATTTATTTCTTTAGACAAGAATTCTGCTTCATACGTAGAAGATCTTTCACTATATCCAGGATTTGATGACTCACCAGAACCTAAATTAATTGAGTTAGATGAGTCCACATTAGTTATGGAATTGTTTCATGGGCCTACTAAATCATTTAAGGACTATGCCCTACAACCTTTAGGGGCAATTGCAGATAAAAGATTATCTGAATTAGGAGAGAGAGGTCTTGTAATAGTGGCAACTAGTGGAGATACAGGAAGTGCTGCAATTGAAGCCGTTAAAGATTCAGAGAATATTGATATCGTAGTTCTTCATCCATCTAACAAGGTAAGTGAATATCAAAGAAAACAAATGACAGGAGTGATTAAAGATAATGTTTTAAATATTGCAATCAATGGTTCATACGATGATTGTCAGAGAATAGCTAAAGAACTATTACAAGAGAATCCTTTTGATAGAAGAATCATTTCTCTCAACTCAATTAACTGGCTGAGAGTGATGGGGCAAGTTGCTTATTATGTCTGGTTAACAAAACAATTTACTTCTCCAATTAATGTTGCAATACCATCTGGCAATTTTGGTAATGCTTATTCTGCTTGGTATGGAAGAAGTCATGGGCTGCCAATACAAAATATTTTGTGCAGTACAAATATTAACGATGTCTTAAAAAGATTTATTGATAGCGGAATTCTTGAACCAAAAGAAACTCATCCAAGCGTTGCACCAAGCATGGACATTCAAATACCATCAAGCTTAGAGCGATTAATTTATGATCTATCAGGTGATGCTTCCGATTTTTATAAAAGCTTTAGTGAAAATTCAAAGGCAGAGCTAGATGAGAAATCTTATAAAGCTTTGAAGCATATATTTTCTTCTTTTACGTTCAATGACGATGAAATAAAGAACAAAATTAGTGATTTATATTCAGATTTTAATACTATTTTCGATCCACATACTGCAACTTCTGTCTGTATGGCTCTAGAAAATAAAAATAACCTAATAACTGTTGCACTTTCTACTGCATCACCTGAAAAATTTTCAAATACTATCTCCGAATCGATAAAAAATTATGATGAAGTTAACATAGAAGGGAGTGAGGAATTTATTGAATTAGATTTAAATCTAAATCTAATTACTGATTCAATAAAGAAGAAGTTTATTTAGTGGAGAAATAAGTGTTTAAAAGAAGTTTTTTGAAAAAGTTTTCATATTTGCTCCTATTTTCTTTAACTCTTTCTTTATTTTCTGTTCTTCCTGAAGAACCTGCATATGCGTCTGGTGAGTTTGCATGCGCAGATTCAAATGGTGCTCCCTATGCCTACCATATGGAATTTTCTGGAGATGACGTAACCGTTTATCAGTGGGACGTAACTAATGGAGAGTATGATACAGCTGAAACATTTGACTTCGGCCCACTTACAGGTAGTACAGATCAAATCAATGGGTTCAGTATGGACCTTGTTGGTAATATGTATGCTATTTATCAACCAACAAGTGGAAATAAAAGATTAATAAAGATGAACTACAACGCCTCTGGAGCCGGAACAATCACTGACCTAGGAGCAATCTCTAGTAGCTCTAGTGGTGATGTTAATGCTGGTTCTTTTATTCAACATGGTGGTAATGATTATATTGTTTTCTCAAAAGGTATGGGTGACGGTGGTACGTATTATGCTCAATTAAGTAACTCGACAACAATGTCAGCTAGTGGAAGTTGGAGTCAAAACTCTACTTTTAATGATGGAGCAAACAAAAAACAAGCTAAGGACTATGCATGGATTAGAGATGGATTGACGGTAGGTGGCACAACTTACAACTTAATGGGTGTTGATCTAAAAAATGATGCTGTCATTTTAGGAGTCTGGGCTGGTCCTGGGACTACAGTACAAATGGTTGATTACGATATAGATTCAAAACCATCTGGTTGGGGTTCCTCAGACACCGTTGGTGCAATGTATGGTTTTGGAGGAAGTACTGTATATGCATCCAATAATGATGAAGGAGAGATGGGTGAGCTCACCTGGGATGGGTCAGCATTTGATATTACTCTTAGAGGAGATTCTGAAGCAAGTTCCAATAATGATGGCGCAGCTTGCCATGGAGGAGATCCAACAGTAGATTTTAATCCAGCTCTTACTGCTGCTGTAGGAAGCTGTAGTGGTAGTAATAAACCTGTAAATATAACTTTAACAAATACTAACTCAGAGATTGCCGCAAATTTTGTTGTTACTTATACATTAGATGGTGGAGGATCTGTAGCCCTCAATGGTTCTGGAACAAGCGTAAACGCTGGTGCCCAAAATACTGCCCTTTCCATTCCAGCACAACCTAATGGAACAGCTGTAGTAGTTAGTTGGTATGCAGAAAATACAGCTTCTGATTACAGATCTCCTGCTTCGGGAACAACTTCTCTAAACTCAATCACTGTTGATGCAGCAAGTTGTGTCGTTGATCCGAATTCGACCGTTTCTCAGACTCTTCTACAAAGTTCAAGTTG
>CABXDL010000002.1 GCA_902510995.1 uncultured Candidatus Actinomarina sp. | reverse complement strand
AAAATATATAAAACTTTAACAAATCTACAAAATGGACCAACTAGACAAGTCATTGGCGATCATAGTTTAGAAGAAAAATGGATATGGATAGATAAGGCTAAATCCGAGGAAGAATGAACAAACCATTTTTTGAATAAATTTCAGATAGTATGTTTAGAAAATATATTAAATCATCATATTCAATATTTGCATTATCAATTAAATCATTCATTTTCCATTCTTCTTTTAGTCTTATAATTGAAATCAAATTTCCTAATGTTTTTAAATTAATTTGTTTACTCATTAATGGCCTCTAATAATGCATTAGTATTTTTTTTATTTAATTTAATTTTCTTAGGATTACTCAAAAGCAGGAACTTTAATAATCCAAAAATATCATGAGTATTTAAGTCTATAACTAAAGTATCACCATTGTATTGTTTTGAAGTAGCGGAATGATTAAATACATTTTTATAAATAATGTATCTGTCTTTTTGAATAAATATCTTTATCTTTATTAAGTGATCATTATCCTCCCATGAAAATTTAATATTTTTATATTCTTTGTTATGCAATTCAGACTTATTGCCAATCTTTAGATTTTCAATTTTCTCTAATTTATAAGTTTTTAATTTATTACTTTCTTCTGCTCCTAAATACCAATTAAAATTAAAAAACTTTAAACCCATTGGGTAAACTTTTCTTAATTTTTTGTTGTATTCAAAGGAAACTCTTTTTTTATCATTTATAGCATTTGTTAATTTTGATATATAACTGAAGTTTTTTGTAAAATCATTCGATGAGTTTAGATTGTTTATTATTAAATGATATGTATTTACAAAATTGTGAAAATTGATTTTAGGATTCTCTTTAATATTATCAATTATTGTCGTTCCTGAAATATTGTAACCTTCATCAATAGTCCATTTATCATTAATGTAATCTAAGTTATAACCCATCTCCCTTAAAAGAACTTTGTCCCTTTCAAATGATCTTTTAAATGCTGTATCACTTAAATTCCTATACTCTTCTAAATTATCTTTTATATATTCTGTGCTTATATGTGAAGATTGAGAATTAAATAGTGTGAGTAATGAAATACACCTTTTAAGTACATTTTTCATAATTTTACTTTTTTATATTTGTTTATATACATATATATATATTGTACAAATTTATTGAATTATTTTTTTTTTCATGTATTTGTGTATAACTTATTTGTTGTAAAATATAAAATATGAAAGTTTGGATAGACCAAGATCTTTGTACTGGTGATGGGTTATGCGAAGAAATAGCCCCTGATGTATTTGTAGGCTTAGATGATGGCCTCTTTTATGTTAAAGAAGGAGACAAAATATATTCAGAAGAAAATGGGAATGTAGAAGGTGCTGAAGGTGTAGCTGCAGTTCCTAAAGGGCAGGAAGATGCTGTTATTGAATCAGCTGAAGAGTGTCCAGGCGAATGTATTATGATCGAACCTGACTGATAATTAAACTATAAATCTACCAGAAACAATAAACCCTGTGTGACCAACCATTTCATTTTTTGGACGTAAAATATTATCTTTAATTATCCAGTATCTTTCTAAGTTTTCCTTTATTTCTATATTTTCAAATTTATTTTCTTTTAATATATTTGTTAATTTTTCAACTTGAGATATAGAAGGTAAATAAGAAACCCAAGTTAATTCTTTTTCAATTTTATTTTCGTAAAAAAATTGCCACGGCTCAGGTACATCAGTGATAATAGTATCTATATCTTTATCGATATTAATTATTCTAAAGTCAATAAGTTCTTTGTGAATTAATTCTAAGTTATATTCATAATCTTTATTAAAAGTAGATATATATCGGTAAATAGTTTTGCTAGCTCGATATTGATGTTTACTATCAGAATCAAGAGAATACAACATTCCTTTTTTTCCAAGAATTAATAATAAAAATAATGTCAGCGCTCCGGACCCAGTGCCTATCTCTAATACGGTTGAATTGTTTCTAATATTTCCATCTACTATTAAGCTACCTACATCCTTTGGATAAATTATTTGAGGGCCTCTTCTCATTAGTAATACAAATTCTTTATAAGATGGTGTGTAAATTATAAACTCTTCACCTGTTGAAGATTTAACAGTGTAAGGTAATGATTTAATATCATTGTAGGATATTTTTCCATTATGAGTAATAAAGCTTTCGCCATCTTTTATTACTGTAAGATATTTTTTGTTATTTGATTTTATAACAACTAACGAATTATCTAACTTCACTTTAATTTACAAAAGCAGCAGAAAATAAGAAATTGTTGACAATAGAACTCCTGCAGAAATTGCTATTGCTACAAATTTTTGCATAGATTTATTCATTATTTTCTTTTAAATCTTTTTTTAACATTTTTAATTTTTTCTAATATTCTTCCTAATATTATTCCGAAAATCAAAAAAGTTACTAATTTTGAATTATCTGAGTTTATAGATTCTTTTAACTTATTATATTCATTTTTGAATTCATTCATTTTAAAATTTTCCAAATTATAGTTACAAATGTAACTATACAAAGAAAAGCCATTGCAAAATAACTCATTGCTTGCAGAAAATAATTTCCTATAAAATATTGTGAAAGAATTGAAGCTACCCCAAGAATTATAAACAACATAGCTATTGCTAAATAGTTTCCTGATTTAAAATTTCTTTTTAAACTTTTAAATGATTCCCCAACTTCGTCAATTGTTTCTTCTTTAAAATTTTGTAATAACTTATCAGCAGTTTTGATTGCATTTGATGGTATGTTGAAAATATTATCCATTTTTTTTATTTTCTATAATTGTACCGAATACACCCTGTATAGTGGCTGCAACAGGTAAAGCTAATATAGCTCCTACTGCACCAATAGTGTAAGCCCCGAACAAGGTTGAAAATACTGCTACTGCTGGGTGAATTTCCATAGTTGATTTAGTAACCCTTGGGCTAATAAAATAATTCTCAACAAACTGATATAAAACTAAAATTAATAAAGTATAGAAAATATAAGATGTACCCAAAGATATAGATGCTAGAACAGGAACTATTCCACCTAAGAATGTGCCCACTACTGGTATCAATTGAGATAAAATCCCTGCTGATATTCCTAATGCTACTGCTGATGGCAATCCAATAAGAGCAAATGAAATTGTGAAAACTATACTTGCTAAAACAGCAAGTATCACTCTTGCAACAATAAAACCACCTGCTTTTGAAACACCTATCGTCCATACTTGATCAATTGCATTAGAATATTTACTATCAAGAGATTCTTTGAGTTTTATCCTCCATTGCTCTCCCTCAGAAATTAAATAATACGCAAAAAAGAATATGACAAAAAAGTGAGCAAATGCACTAAGAATACCTTGGCCAGCAAAAACAACAGTATTGCCTACAGCCCCACCATAGTTTTTTATAAATGAATTAAATTCATTTTCTAAATCTAATGACTGATTAGAAATTGTAAAACCTTCACTATTAAAATAATCTAAAATATTATCCAAATATGTTGGAAGTTGTGTAGATAAAAAATATAATTCTTGAACCATTACAGGAATGATTGAAAAAAGAATACCAGCAATTATTAACAATATAGATACAACAGTTAAAAATGCTGCTAACTTTCTACCTGTTTTTTTAGATAATCTATAGACAATAGGTTCAGCTAAGGCAGCCAAAACTACTGCAACAAATAAATCAAAGAGTAAAGTTCTAACTCTTAAAAATACTATTACAGCAAAACTTATGACTACTAAATAAATAAAAGCTCTATTTAATAGATCCTGTCTTGTTTCGCCTTTAGGTATATTCACTATTATTGGACTTTATCTTTAGCTATTGCGTTACGATTCTGTAAAACTAACCAAATGAAAAATATGCTTAGAGACATAGAGAAATATAGCTCAAAAGTGGTAATTATAGAATATTGATAATTTCTTATACCTAAAGAAATAATTTGAAGAATAGCTGCAGATAATAATATTTTATCTTTTAAATCAATTCTTCTAATAGTTGTATTCAATAAAACAACACCTGTAAATAACTTTAAAAAAGCTTCAAAAGTATTACCGGTTAGAAAATATAGTTCTCGTAATGAAAAAAAGCCGGACAACCCTACGCCACCTAATGTAATTTGTAGCACTCCAATTAAAATTAATATAGATGAAACCCAAGATAAGTAAAAATTACTATATGAACCTTTAGCTTTCATAGGTGACGGCCATGGCTGTAAAGGATTAACACGTTGAACTAACTTTGTTGAAAGTTTAAATATTTTTCTCTCATAATCTCCAAATAAAATTACAACAAAAATTAAAAATATTGGATAGAAATATAAATCAAGATTGAAAACATGCATAAAAAAGAATAGGAAAATATGCCATAAAAAAATAGTATAAATATTTGAGTGAACAAAATTAAAAATCAACCAGGTATTAGTATTATGCAAAATATCTTCAAAAGACTTTCTAAAAAGTAGAAAAAATGACAGAAGGCCGACTGATGAAATCAAATAATATATTGTTGGTGGATCTTCGTTGCTTATTTCGCTTAGTCTATATCCAGATACTGACATAAATTCATTTGAAGTATTAAGTTTATAAAAAAGATATACATAGGAAATTAACGCAACTGTTGCAAATATTGAACTTTTATATTTAAATATTTTTCCATCAGCAAAAAAATAGCCCATCTGATGTATTGTTAACCAAAATAGTAAATAATTAAAAAGTTTAATATAAGATAAAGAGATTGAAAATTCTATAGTATCTATAGCTATAGTCATGCAAATTAGTGATACAACAGTTAAATATGGATTCTTTTTATGTAGATATATAGTTAAAGGACAAAATATTACAACTACTAAATAAATAGCTACTATCCATAAAGGCCACATTAGAAATTCTGTTATAGTTATCAATCCATCATTCTCGGTAGTTATAAAAAGTGGAAATTTTAGGTATCTAAAAAATACATTTAATAATACAGATATTGATGCTATCCAAACTAATACAGGACCCATCAAACTATTCACTCTATCTGTAAGAAATTTCCATTGACTGCCATCTCGACCTACGTTTGAGTACCAGGCAATTTTATTAGTAAAACCTGTTGAAAAGAAAAATAATGAGATTCCAGTAGTAAACCAAGTAAACTGTGTTTTATTGTCAGTTGTGAAAGATTCATTATATACCAATAGCTCTCCTGCAGAATTTTTAAAATCTAAAAGATACTCAGTATTAAAAGTAACCATAAGTAAACCAACTACTTTAATGAAATCAATAAAACGTTCCCTTGAAATAGATGTATGTTTTGCTTCTTTTACAACATTTTTAAAGCCTGCAAAACTTGGTATAAATAATTTAATTACTTGCTTCACATTTAATATTTTACATGCCTTATGACTATTGAATAGGAATATAATTACTATGTGGAAATTGTACTTTATCAACCAGAAATAGCGGGAAATGTAGGTGCTTGTATAAGACTATCTGCAAATACAAATTTGTCATTAAACATAATCAAACCTTTAGGTTTCAACTTTCAAGAAAATAAGATTAGAAGAGCCGGTTTAGATTATCATGATTTAGCTTCAGTGAGCATGTATGAAGACTGGGGTGAATTTAAAAATGAAATAAATTTAGATAATGTTGGATATTTGTCTTCTAAAGGCAAAAATAATATTTGGGATGTTGAACTTAAGGAATACTCTCATTTAGTGTTCGGACCTGAATCAGTAGGTTTGCCTGACGACATTCTTGAAGAAAGTAAAAATATTATAACAATACCTATGACTAGTGACTCAAGAAGCATTAATCTAGCAAATGCAGTATCAATTGTTGCTTATGAGTACTTGAGGCAAAATTATGATAAATAATGTATTAAATTATTAAGTAGAAAAGAAATGCCAAGTTTTGATATAACATCTGAATTCAACTCACAAGAAGTATTAAATGCTGTAGATCAAATGAATAGAGAAATAGTAAACAGATACGATTTTAAAAATACAAATACTTCAGTTGATTTTTCAAATGAAATAATATCACTTAGAAGTAGTACTGAAGAAAGACTAAAAGCTGCTGATCAAGTTTTAAAAGAAAAATTTGTAAAAAGAAATGTATCAATAAAATTCTTAACTAATTTTACTGACGAAGAAACTCCTTCTGAATCAAAAAGAATTTATACATTAAAATCAGGTATTAATAAAGAAACTTCCAAAAACATAGTAAAAGATCTTAAGGAATTTTCTAAAAAATTACAAAGTTCAATACAAAATGAATCAATTCGAGTTACTTCTAAAAAAAGAGATGAATTACAAGAAGCTATAATTTTCCTTAAGAGTAAAAATTATAATGTATATTTAAATTACGGAAATTTTAGAGATTAAAATATATTTTAAATTTCTTATAAAATACTTTAGAAACAAATATAGATATTACAAAAATTGGTAATGAGCCAAAAATGCTTAAATTATATTTTTGAGATAAAAAATAAGCTATAAGAACAATAGCAAATCCATAAATTGCTCTAAATATAGAAAAGAAAATAAAGGACTGAAAAAGTTTATTAGTTAAAATTTTATCTATTTTCATTATTGATTAAATCTGTATCTATTATTTGCAAATATTTTATATAATACATAAATAAATCTTGATGGGAGTAGATTAAACAATTTTGCAACTCTAAAAAAGCTACCTAAATCATAAATTGATTCTACGATTGCTTCATTAGCATAATATTTTTCATTATTTCTTTCATAGACCAACTCATCTTTTGTGATGTCTTCTTTCTCTAGTTCTAATTGATTAGCTAACACTAAATCAGAATTTCTATTTGTTAAAAATTCTCCATAACGATTGCACAAATTACAATTTGAATCGATGTATATTTTATTCAACTATATCAAAGCCTAAACTCAAAGAATTTATGCAATAGCGAAGACCCGTTGGTGTTGGTCCATCATTGAATATATGTCCTAAATGAGACTGACATTTTTTACAGTTTATTTCTATTCGCTTCATACCAAAAGAATTATCTTCTTTGCTAGTAACTGTTTCATCTATAGCATCATAAAAACTAGGCCAGCCTGTTCCTGAATCAAATTTAGTCTCAGACTCGAATAATTGATTATTGCAAACTATGCATTTATATATGCCTTCTCTTTTTTCATATAGTAATTTTCCAGAGAAGGGTGGTTCAGTTCCACAATTCTGAGTAATCTCTATCTCCTCTTCTGACAAATGATCTTTATTAATAGACATGATTTTATTTTATATTATTTTGGGTTAAAGTAAATTTCTTTAACAGAACTATTTATTTCTTGTATCTCTTTTCTTAATTCTACATTTAAATTAACTATTTCTGTATCTGTTAACTTGTCTAAATAATCAACAGAAACTAATGCTAAGTAACTATTTGTTCCTATTGATACAATTTTTAGAGATAAAACTTCAACAACTTTTTCGTTACTAGTTATTGTTTTACTTATTTTATCTTTGATGTTTTGACTTATACTTTCACCAGTAATAAGGTGTTTCATTTCATAACCTAGAAATAGTCCAGATACCATTAGAAGAATGCCAATAAGAATCGAACTAACTGCATCGTATATTGAATTACCTGTAAAGTTGGACAATAAAGTACCCATTAAAGCAATTAACAATCCCATAGTTGCAGCAAAATCTTCTACAACAATAGCTATAAGGGGTCCATCAGTTGATTCTTTTAATAATTTAATTATTGATTTATTTTCGTGATTGGTTTGTTTAAGTTGTTTAACTGCTTTATATAAAACATACGATTCGAGAATAATCGATAAAGTTAAAACAATTATTGATACATATAAATTCTTTAATTCATGTGGGTTAGAAAGTGCCTCTATTCCATGATCAAGAGAGACTAATCCTCCAATAGTAAAAATTAAAACTGCAACAACTAATGTCCAATAATATTGTTCTTTGCCCCTGCCTAATGGATATACTTTTTTATTAACTTTTTTTGATTGTTTAATTCCAAACCATAAAATAAATTGATTAGCTGAATCAACATAAGAATGTATTGCCTCAGAAAACATTGCACTAGATGAAGTTATTGCTGAAATTATTGTCTTTACAATAGCTATAAAAAAATTAACAGCTAATGCTAGAAAAACTGTTTTTGAAGAATGATTAGTAGCCATTCTCTTCAAACCAAGTAACTAGTTGTGGGAATCCACCTATTCTTTTTTCTTCTATATAAATTTGAGGAACTGTACTCACGCCTTCGCCTACTTTTTTATAAAACTTCTGACGTACATTATCATCAGATAAATCTTTTTCTGTATAAGTTAAGTCTACAGAATTTAACAAGTTTTTTGCTCTATCGCACCAGATACAATTGTCTTTAGTGTAAATTTCTATTTTCAAAGATTTTCAGACCCTGTATATATTTCATTAGTTGTTTGTGTAACTCTTATAAATGTTGTACTTTTTGGGAGATCTTTAAGTTTTTTTGCACCTACATATGAACAAGCGGACCTCATACCACCAAGAATAGCTTGAACTGTTTTGTCTATAGGGCCTTTATATTCAAGTCTTACTTTCTTTCCTTCTGCAGCTCTATGATTGGCTAAATCACCATAATATGTTTGTTGGGCTTTTGTAGATGACATACCATAGAAGTCTTTATATTTTTTACCGTCTTCTTCTGTAACAAGTTCTCCTCCTGATTCTTCATGTCCTGCAAACATTCCTCCTAGCATAACAAAGTCAGCACCTGCTCCGAATGCTTTTGAGATATCACCTGGATACTTACATCCACCATCTGCTAAGACATGGCCTCCCAATCCATGAGCAGCATCTGAACATTCAGATATAGATGAAAGTTGAGGATAGCCTACGCCAGCCACACTCCTTGTTGTGCAAACTGATCCGGGTCCAATACCAATCTTTACAATATCAGCCCCTGCTAATATTAAAGCTTCTGTCATTTCTCTAGTTGCTACATTTCCAGCAATAATAATTTTATCATTATAAGTATCTCTATATCTTTTTACAGCTTCAAGAAAATCTTCTCTATAACCATTAGCAACATCTATACAGAGAAATTTTAAATCATTATTAATATCAAATATTTTTTTTGCTAATTCAAAATCTTCATCTGACTGTCCAACAGTGACAGAAACATAATTTGGATCTAATGAGTCTATGTTTACTTTCCAATCTTGAAGATTGTAAAATTTGTGTATGGCAGTTAGCATTTTATGTTTTTGTAATGCTTTAGCAGTTTCAAAAGTTCCTGTAGTGTCCATATTGGCAGAAAATATAGGAATCCCTTCCCAAATATGATTATTGTGCCTAAATTTAAATTCTCTTTCAAGCTTTACTTCGGAGCGTGAAATTAATGTACTTCTTTTAGGTCTAATCAATACATCATCAAATGTTAATTTTATTTCATCTTCTATTCTCATAATGTATTTTTTCCCTTATCCTAAATAACAGAAATTATGATAGTTGAATTTCCATTATTTGGTGCTGGTATTATATATTTTCCTACAGAGCTATCAGCATTAAGAGTATTTGAACCAAGATATCTCTTGCTAATAGCAGATGCAATAAAACAACGTAGTACCTTTTGTGTAAGTAAAAACCTTGATGAAGAAAATCAAGTTATATCAGAAGTTGAAATAATTGAACATAGGGATATATCAAATGCTGAACAGTTAGTTTTAGTAAAATGTATAAATTTATACAAAATTAAAAATATAAAAATAGATAAAGAATATCCAGTTTGTAATGCAGAAATAATAATTGATGTTGGATTACCACCGAAGATAGAAGAATTAAATGATCTTCAAATAAAAATACATAGAAGTTTATCTGAATTAATAGATAAAGGATTAGATATAGATATACCTACTTTTGAAATTGATACTGAAAATAGGATATTAAGCTTATGGGAAATTTGTACAAAAATTCCAATGACAATGGATTTAAGAGACAAATTATTACTTAGTAACGATGTAAATTACAGGTTTAAGATATTGGAGAGGTACTTGGAAGAAATAAAAGAAAGAACAATTTAACTTTCTTTCCACTTTTTAAAAAAAATATTAACTTTTTGATTCATCAAATTTTCGTAGTTTATTAATTTATTTCTTGTGTATTCTACATCATAGTTTTTTAAATCTTTTTTACTAACTTCACTGTCATACCAATTATCAAAAAGCTCAACTGTTACTTCTGGATGAAATTGAATACAAACTGTATTCTTAATTTTATAAATTTGTGGAAATTCAGTATTTGCTATCAATTCTGCTTTTGATGGAATTTTAAATGTATCTCTATGCCATGTAAAAACTTCAGTATCTCTAAAATCAGAAAATGTTTCGTCATTTCTAATAAAATTTAATTTTTTAAAACCAAATTCTATTTTATCAGAAAGATATGCCTCACCGTCTAATGAGTCAGCTACAAGCTGTGAACCTAAACAAATTCCTAATATTTTACTTCCATTATCTACAGATCTAGATAACCATTCTTTTTCTGAGAATAAGTACTGATGTTTATCAGTATCATATGCACCCATATGTCCGCCTAAAATAATATAATCGTAAGAAGAGGACATATTCCCCCAATCTATTTCCCAAGCATTTAATGATTTAATATTTTTATTTTCAAGTGCTCCAAGAGTTACTTCAGGATCATTAACAATTGCTATCGTTTCTTTATATTTCATTTTGTTGTGCGCGGAAGAGGACTCGAACCTCCACGGGTTTTACCCCACAGGATCCTTAATCCTGCGCGTCTACCAGTTCCGCCACCCGCGCTTTGTCAATCAAGAAACCAAAATAAAGATAATGTAGTTGCTGCAAACATTAGAGCAACTATTGCAGTAATACGGCTTAGATTTCTTTCAGCTAAGGTTTGTCCAATATTTCCTGAAGCACCTGCTCCACCCAACATGTCGGATAAACCACCACCCTTGCCACTATTAAGCATAATCAAAGCTATAAGGGCAATTGATACAACAACATGCACTGATATTAATATTGCAGTTGTAGATCCCATATTTAATTATCCTTTTCAATTACTTTTTGGCTACCAAGGTATCCAATCTTAGTTATTTTATCATTCTCAGTATTAAAAGCGAGAGGTATTCCAGTAGGAACATTTACATCAACTATTGATTCATCCGAGATATTCTCAATAATCTTTAAAATAGCTCTTATACTATTTCCATGAGCGACAACTAAAACATTATTATTCTGTGATAATTTAATAATTTCATTTAATGTAGATTCAACTCTCGCAACTACATCCTCCAGTGATTCTCCTAAAGGTAAATTACAATCTAAATCTTTATAGGTATTATCTTTTTTTGGGTCATATTTAGAGTTAATTTCAACTAAAGGTGGTTTTGTTTTGTATCCCCTTCTCCATTCATGTACTTTTCTTTCACCATATTTATTTGCAGTTTCTAACTTGTTTAAACCTTGTAAAGCTCCGTAATGTCTTTCGTTTAATTCCCATCTTCTAAATATTTTTATTTCTTTAATAAGGTTTTTGTCATACTCATTCAAAATTTTATTTGAAGTTTCTACAGCCCTACTTAAGTAAGATGTAAAACATATTTCAGGTATAAATTTTTCTTCAATTAAAGTTTCTCCAGCAATTTTAGCTTCCAGTAGACCTTTTTCAGTTAAACCAATGTCTACCCATCCGGTAAATACATTTTCTAAATTCCACTTACTTTGTCCGTGCCTTACAAAAATTAAATTCATAAATTTATTGAGTTAATAATTGTTACAAATTTATCAACATTCAAAGATGCCCCCCCTACAAGAGCACCGTCTATAATTTCTGAATTTAATATTTCTTCTGAATTATCTGGGGTTACACTACCACCGTATATAAAACGTATCTTTTCATTGTTATAAAATGCTTTTTCTGATACATTTTCTTTAACCATTGATATTACTTCAACAGCATCTATGATAGAAGCTACCTCACCTGTTCCAATTGCCCATATCGGTTCATAAGCAAATACAAGATTATCAACTTTGTCTTTTCTAAGTCCTTTAACAGCAGAGTTAATTTGAGATGTAATATGTTCAAGGTATTTATTGCTATTCCTTTGTTCCAAGGTTTCACCAAAACATATCACGGGTGTTATGTCTTTGTCGATTAAATTGTGTATTTTTTTATTTATAGTTTCATCACTTTCAACAAACTCTGTTCTTCTTTCAGAATGCCCTACAATACAATATTTAACATTTAATTTACTTAATTGCTGACTTGAAACCTCTCCAGTGTATGCACCTTCGTTAAATTGAGATACATCCTGTGCAGATAACTTTATATTTAATTTATCAGTATCAATAATTGTTTGAATTGATCTTAAAGAGGTGTGAGAAGGAGAAACTACAATATCTATCTTTTCTTCTTTATTTTCTTCTATCGTGTAATTTAGCTTTTGAAGTAGCTGTATTGCTTCTAGATGGTCTAGATTCAGTTTCCAATTACCTATTACTATTTTTTTCATAATTTCTAATCTAAAGTATAAGATGATTGTATTTATTTACACCAGGAAGGGTTTTTCCTTCCAAATACTCTAAAGAAGCTCCTCCGCCTGTTGATATATGATTAAATTTATCTATATCAGAATATTTATTAATTGCATTAACTGAATCTCCACCTCCTACTATTGTATGAACATTCAAACCGGAAATTAATTCTGCTATGCTTCGTGTTCCATAGCTAAATTCATTAACTTCAAATACTCCCATAGGACCATTCCAAAATATTGTTTTAGAATCAGATAATATTTCCTTAAATTTATTTACTGTTTTATTTCCTATGTCTATACCAATATCATCTTCACTAAATTCATTTAAATCAATATCATGTCTTGTATGTACATCGATAGATTTTGTAACACCAAAATCCAAGGGTAATTTTATTTTTTTGCCATCAGCTGATTCAAGTATTTTTTTAGCAGGATTAATAAAATCATTTTCGCATATAGATTTTCCTATATTATGACCTGAAGCTTTCAAAAAGGTAAAACACATACCACCACCTAATAATAAATTATCAACACGCGGTAGAAGATTTTTAATAAGTTCTAACTTGTCTGAAACCTTGGCTCCACCAAGAATTATGGTAAATTTTTCATTAGTTTCACTTAATAATTTATCTAATTCAAATACCTCTTTAGTCATTAAAGGTCCCTGGTAAGATGTTAAGTATTTTCCAATACTTACTACAGATGCATGTTCCCTGTGGGCAGCCCCAAAAGCGTCAAAAATAAACGTGTCAAAAGGCTTCGACAAATCTTTTGCAAACTTATCGTCGTTGTTTACTTCACCATCATCAAATCTTAAATTTTCTAATAATAAAATATTATTTTTATTTTTCATCAATTTATTTTGAATTTCTATACCAATATTTTTATTTATGAATGTCACATCCTGACATAATAGATTACTCATTTCTTCTGCTATAGGCTTTAGTGATAAAGACTGGTCTATCCCATTTGGTCTGCCTAAATGACTTATGAATGTAATGTTTTCAGATATACTTTCTAATTCTTTTATATATTCAATTGATTTTATAATTCTAAAATTATCTAATATAGACCCATTATCAATTGGAACATTTAAATCAGATCTTATTAATACATTTCCTAATTTATTAGATGTCAATTTATGCTTCTTTCATATCCCTATGGATAATTACAGCATCCTTTCCGTCATTCTTAAGCCAGTTTCCAATTTCTTCTGTCATTACAACACTTCTATGTTTTCCTCCTGTGCAGCCAATAGCTATACCAACATATGATTTTCCTTCCGAGGTAAATCGAGGAAGTAAAAATTCTATGAGATCTTTTGCTTTGTCTAAAAATACTTGTGCATCTTCAAAAGATAGTACATAATTTCTGACCATAGGTGATTGACCTGTTGATGAACGGAGTTCTTCTCTCCAATGAGGGTTAGGTAAAAATCTAACATCTAAAACTAAATCAGCATCTCTAGGCGAACCATTTTTAAATCCAAATGAAGTTACCGATATTTTTAAATCTTGATTTGTTGCTTCACCTTGGAAGCCTTCAATGATTCTCTTTCTTAATTCATGAACATTCATATCGGTTGTATCAATTACTAAGTCTGCTAATTCCCTGATAGGTTTTAATAAATCACGTTCCATTTTTACTGATTGTGATAAGGATTCTTGGTCCATAGGATGAGGCCTTCTATTTTCTTCATATCTTTCAATTAAAGTATCGTTATCTGCATCAAGGAATATAATCCTTGTTAACACTCCTGATTGGCTTAACCTATCAAGACTTTTATTTAACTCATCTTGGGCAACACCATCTCTTGCATCAACAGTAAGAACTAATTGTCTATTTGTTTCTGCAACATCGTTAGAATCAACAACTGACTCTACTAGATCTGGAGGTAAGTTTTCAATTACATAATAACCTAAGTCTTCGAAAACATTTGAGCTAGCAGAACGTCCTGCTCCTGACATTCCTACTAATAATAAAACTTCTGGTCTTATTGTTACCATTTTAATTCCTTTAATAACATTCTAATTAACGGTCGATTAGATGGTAGAACTTTCTTTAATGAGGTCCTAATTACTAATTTGCTTTGATCTAAGCCTTCTGTTTTCTTTTAAAGCGAATCTATGAGCTTCATCTCTTATATTTTGAAGAAGAAATAAAGCTTCAGAATTTTTATTTAAAAGATATGGTTCTTTTCTATTTGGTAAATATAACTCTTCTTCTTTTTTAGCTAAAGCAACTAACTCAATATCTAATTGAAAATAATCTATCACGCTTTTAGCTGAGGATAGTTGTCCTTTACCTCCATCAACCAAAATTAAATCTGGAATCTTTTTAAAACTTTTATCTTTTTCATTATTTTTACTAAGTCTTTTTATTCTTCTAAAAAGAACTTCCTCCATAGATTTAAAATCATCTTGTCCTTCAAAAGATTTTATATGGAATTTCCTATACATAGATGGTTTAGATATTCCATCTTCCATTACAACCATAGACCCTACTCTGTACTTGTCACCCAAATTAGAAATATCATAAGCTTCAATTCTGTATGGGACATTAGTTAATCCTAAATTATTTTTTAATTGTTCTAAAGACTGTGTTCTAAATTCTAAATCTGTACGCCTTCTAAAGTTAACTACTCTTCTTATCTCTCTTGCGTCAACAATAGCTGTTTCAAGTAAATCTTTTTTCCATCCTCTTTTAGGGGTTTTAAGTTGAATATCCTTTGACCACATATCTGAAAGCTCATTTGCAATAATTTCTGAATAAGGAAAATTATGACTAACTAATATTTCCTCTGAAGGCTCATTATCTGTAAATATTGATAAAATAACCTGTGGCAAATATTCATTGTATTCGGAAGTATCAATTGGTTCTAAAGTTTTCTTAACTTCACCAATAATTCTCCCATTTCTAATAAGCAAGCAAGATATGACAACATCCAATTTGTCTATATCTATTCCTAAAACATCAACTGATTTTTTATTATCTACTAACAGTGTTTGCGTTGTTCTAGCATTCTCTAAATGCCTAATAAGATTTTTTGACTCATTAGCTTTTTCATATTGTTGTTTATTTGAATAATCTTTCATTTCTTTTATTTTTTTATTTATATATTTATCGGACTTACCGTTGTAAAAATCTTTTAAATTGTTAGTTAAATTACTATATTCGTTTTTATCAATTGCTGATATACACGGCCCCGAGCATTTATCTATATCAAATAATAAACAAGCTTTATTTAGTTTCTGATGTCTTTTAAATACAGTGTTTGAGCAAGTCCTTATAGGGAAGATATTTATTAAATGATCTAATGATCGTTTGGCTGATCCAACAAAAGGAAAAGGTCCAAAATTATTATTTTTTGAATTAATTTTTCTAGAAATATAAGCTCGTGGCCATTCTTCGTTAGTAAGTGTTACATATGGATAAGATTTATCATCTTTAAACTGGACATTGTATTTTGGTTTATATTCTTGTATGAATGAATATTCTGCTAATAAAGCGTCAGCTTCATTCTTAGCAACTACAAAACTAACTTCATTTGCTTCAGAAACTAATCTTTTTACTTTCCAAGAAGATTGATTTGAAAAATATGATGGAACTCTTTTTCTTAGATTTTTTGCCTTACCAACATATAAGGGTTCAGCATAATCATCTTTGAATATATAAATTCCTGGCTCATTCGGTATTTCTTTGTTTATTATTTTTTGCATTTATAAAACTGATTTAAGGTGTTTCCCAGTTAAGGATTTTTTATCACCAACTACACTTTCTGGAGTTCCTTCTGTAATTATTTTTCCACCATTTTCTCCACCTTCAGGGCCAAGGTCAATTATCCAATCGGAATTTTTTATAACATCTAAATTATGTTCAATTACTACTACAGTGTTACCTTTGTCTACAAGCATATGCAAGACTTCCATTAGTTTTTGTACGTCTGCAAAATGTAACCCTGTTGTTGGTTCGTCTAGAATATACATTGTTTTACCAGTAGATCTTTTACTCAATTCTTTTGCTAGCTTCACTCTTTGAGCTTCCCCTCCTGAAAGAGTTGTAGCTGATTGCCCTAGAGTAATATAAGACAATCCAACATCATCTAATGTTTTTATAATACGATATATTTTTGGTTGATTTTCAAATATTTTTAGAGAATTTTCTACAGTAGAATTTAATATGTCTGCAATGCTATTTCCTTTCCATTTAATACTTAAAGTCTCTGGGTTATATCGTGAACCATTGCAATCTTCACACATAACATAAACATCGGGTAAAAAGTACATTTCAACTTTAATTGTGCCGTCACCTTTACATGACTCACATCTACCACCAGGTACATTAAAAGAGAATCTGCCTGGTTTATAACCTCTTATTTTTGATTCCTCAGTTAGAGAGTAAAGCTTTCTAATCATGTCAAATACCCCAGAATAAGTAGCTGGATTTGACCTTGGAGTACGCCCTATTGGTGATTGATCAATTTCAATTAATTTATCTATATAATTCAATCCACTTATACTTTTGTGTATTCCTGGAGGGTTCCAATTTTTTCTTGTAAATTCATTATTTATAGCTTTAGCTAAGATTTCAGAAACTAATGTTGATTTTCCGCTTCCTGACACACCAGTTACTGATACAAATTTTCCCAAAGGAAATTCTGCTGTGATGTTTTTTAAATTATTTTCTTTAGCACCTCTTATCACTATTTTTCCTTCATTGCCATTTCTTCTAATTTTTGGATATGGTACTTTTAATTTTCCTGAAAGATATCTTCCTGTAATTGATTTTTTATTTTTAGATATTGTATTCCAATCTCCAGCACCAACAATACTTCCACCATCTTCTCCAGCACCCCAACCAATATCAATCAAATAATCAGAACTTTTCATTGTTTCTTCGTCATGTTCAACAACCAATACTGTATTACCTAGGTTTTTTAGTTTTAATAAGGTATTGATCAATTTTTTATTATCTGACTGGTGTAAACCAATAGAAGGTTCATCCAAAACATACAACACCCCAGTTAATCCTGAGCCAATCTGTGTAGCTAATCTAATTCTTTGAGCTTCACCACCTGAAAGTGTTATTGCGCCTCTATTAAGTTGTAAATAACCTAAACCAACTTCATTAAGGAAACTTAATCTTTCTTTAATTTCTCTTAAAATTGCTTCAGCAATTTCTTTTGAGTTGCCAGAAAGTTTTAAATTATTTATAACTTCGTATGCTTTTTTTATAGAAAGTTTATTAAATTCTCCAAGTGTTATTGTTTTAACTTTTACATTTCTTGATCTCTCGTTAAGTCTTTCGCCATCACATTCTCCACAATCAAGTTCCCTCATGAATTGCATATAATAATCTCTTCTTTTATCAGAACTTGTTTCTTCATATATTTTTTTAAATAATGGTATAACCCCAGGAAATTCTTTATTCCAAGATCTTGAGTTACCAAATCTATTTGTATAATTTATTGGAGTTTTAATACCATCAGTTCCAAAAAGTAATATATCTTTATCATTTTTTGATAATTCTTCATAAGCTACATCTTTTGGTATTTCAAAATATTCACAAACTCCATTAATTTGTGCTCGAAAATATCTACGAAAAGACATCTCAGGAAAAACATTTTCTTTTATTGATAAAGTTGTATCTTTTAGAAGTAAATTTTCATCAATTTCATAATTTACTCCTAATCCATTACAAAAATCGCAAGCTCCAAAAGGTGAGTTAAATGAAAAATCTCTAGGCTCAAGTTCACCATATGACGTCTCGCATTCTTTACATCCTAAATTTTGACTAAAGTTTTTTACTTCGTCATCTATTTTTATATCGATTATTCCATCTGTTAATTTAAGAGCAGCCTCTATAGATTGAGGTAACCTTCTTCCTGCAGTTTTTTTAATTTTAACTCTATCAACAACTACAGAAATATCATGATTGAAATATCTATCTAATTTTTTAGCTTCATCTAATCTTGTAAGTTCACCATCTATATATGCTCTACTAAAACCATCTTTAAGTAAATTTTTAAACAAATTTTCAAATTCACCTTTACGAGACTTAACCACCGGTGCAAGAATTTCGATGTTAATTTCATTTCCTATTTTTAATACTTGATTAACTATAAAATCAACTGATTGTTTTTGAATTTTTGTTCCGCATATTGGACAAAAACTTATTCCAATTCTTGCCCATAATAATCTTAAGTAATCGTGAACTTCAGTTACTGTTCCTACTGTTGAGCGAGGGCTTCTAGAAGAAGTTTTTTGATCTATTGCTATAGCTGGTGAAAGACCCTCTATACTTTCTACATTTGGCTTTTCCATTTGCCCTAAAAATTGTCGCGCATATGCTGATAGGCTTTCAACATATCTTCGTTGACCTTCTGCATAAATTGTATCAAAAGCAAGAGAAGACTTTCCTGAACCAGATAACCCAGTTATAACAACAAACTCATTCTTAGGAATATCTACAGAAATATTTTTTAAATTATGCTCTTTTGCACCTTTTATTTTTAAGTAATCTTTACTCATTACTTAGGAAGCTCCATAATCTCTTTTTTTATATCTTTCAATTCATCTCTTAATCTAGCTGCAACTTCAAACTCTAATAAATCAGCAGCTAAATGCATTTCTTTCTCAATATCTTTAGATATTTTATATAGATCATCTTTTGACACATTCTTTAAATTGGTATCTGATCTTAATTTTATGTTTTCTTTTGATGGTCTATTTCTTTCAACTAACTCAAGAATATCAGTAATCTCTTTTCTGATTGTCTCAGGATTTATTCCATATTTTTCATTATGTTTTTCTTGTATATCTCTTCTTCTGTTTGTTTCAAATACTGCTTTAGTTATTGAATCTGTCATTTTGTCTGCGTACATTATTACATAACCGTCTTTATTTCTAGCTGCTCTACCTATTGTTTGGATTAAACTTGTTTCAGATCTTAAAAAACCTTCTTTATCCGCATCCATAATTGCTACAAGCTGTACTTCAGGCAAATCTAAACCTTCTCTAAGTAAGTTAATTCCTACTAGAACATCGAACTCTCCTTTTCTTAAATCTCTTAAAATTTCTATTCTTTCCAAAGTGTCTATATCAGAATGTAAATATCTAGTCTTAAGACCCATTTTTAAGAAATAGTCACTTAATGATTCACTCATTTTTTTTGTTAATGTTGTTACTAAAACTCTATTTCCATTATTAATTACAGATTGTATTTCGTTTATTAAATCATCAATTTGATTAGTTGTAGGTTTAATAATCACTGATGGGTCTAGTAATCCTGTTGGTCTAATTATTTGTTCTACAAATTCTTTTGAATTTGCATTTTCCCACTTACCTGGAGTAGCAGATACTAAAATTGTTTTTGAAACTTTTTGTTGCCATTCCTCAAATTTTAGAGGTCTATTGTCTAAGGCAGCTGGAAGTCTAAAACCATAATCAACTAGTGTAGTTTTCCTAGACTTATCTCCTTCATATTGTCCTTTTATTTGTGGTATAGCAATATGACTTTCATCTACAACCATTAGGAACTCTTCAGGGAAAAAATCAATTAAAGTATGAGGTGCTTCTCCTTCTTTTCTTCCATCGAAATATCTAGAATAATTTTCTACACCCGAACAAACGCCTAATTCCCTCAACATTTCAAGATCAAACATTGTTCTTTGTTTAATTCTCTGAGCTTCAAGTAATTTGTTATTACTTTCAAATTTCTTTATTTGACTATTCATATCTAATTCTATTTTTTTTAATGCTTCTTTAACAGTTTTTTCTGAAGATACATAATGTGAAGCAGGTAATATAGCTAACTCACTTAACTTTTCTAATATTTCACCAGTTACAGGATGAATTCTTGAAATACTTTCAACTTCATCACCAAAAAATTCAATACGATAAATTGTTTCTTCATATACTGGAAAAATATCTAACGTATCTCCCTTTAACCTAAAAGACCCCCTTGTAACTACAATATCATTCCTAATGTACTGCTGCTTAATTAATTTTGTTAACAATGTATCTAAATCAAATTCTTGACCTTTAATAATTGGAATTATTTTATTTTTATACTCATCTGGAGAACCTAGACCATATATACATGACACAGATGAAACAACAATTACATCTTCTCTCATAAGTAAAGCACTTGTTGCTGAGTGCCTTAACCTGTCAATTTCTTCATTTATATTGGCATCTTTTTCTATAAAAGTATCGCTTCTTGGCACATAAGCTTCAGGCTGATAATAGTCATAGTATGAAACAAAATATTCAACCCTATTCTTAGGAAAAAATTGTTTAAATTCATTAGCCAACTGAGCAGCTAATGCTTTGTTCGGCGCTAATACAAGAGAAGGCATTTGAAGTTCCTCAATTAACCATGCAATGGTCGCAGATTTTCCAGATCCTGTTATCCCCTTTAAAGTTTGGAAATCATAACCTTTACCAATCCCTTTTTTTAATTTTTCTATAGCTTTAGGTTGGTCTCCTTCAGGTTTAAATTCAGAAACAACTTGAAATTTTGTCATTTTAAATGACTGTCTAGATATTTTTTAATTTCATCTTCTAGTTGGTCTAAATTATTATTTTTGACTACTGTACCAATCGATAGCCACCAACCATCATTGGGTTGAGAGTTAATTCTATTTCTTATATCATCAATTTCCATGTTTCTGTTTTTTAGTCTTTCTACCCTATCATCTTGCGATGACCAAATAACTAACGTTTTAAAATCTTTGAGTATATTTTTTGGTGCAGAAACTTCAATGAAAGTTATATCATTATTCTTTTTAATTATTTCATTTAAGTTTTTCATAATTTTAGGATGTAAAAAATTTTCTAATTTTTCAAGTTGCGATCTATCTTTGAACACTATCTCTGCAATTATTTTTTTTGATATTTCACTATTAACAATTGATGTTGGAAAATTTTTCAGCAAAAATTCTTTTGATTTATCACTTGTTAATATAGCCTCTGAAATTTCATCTAAGTCAACTGTATTGAAACCTAATTTTTTAATTATTGATAATGCTGTTGATTTACCACTTCCAATTGGTCCAGTTACTATTATTGCTTTATTTTCCATACGTATAAGAATACGTAATAATTAAATTTAAATCTAGTCTGTATTACCTATCCCGCGGTCTTTAAGCTCTTGGAGTATATTGTCTAAAGATTCATCAACTCCTTCTACTTTTTGACGAGTAGATTTTGTCTCATCTTTTTCAGGTTTATCATCTGACTGGGAAGAATGTGTTTTTGGCTTATTTTTTTTCTCTTCTGTTTCTTTCCAATTGGGATCTGCTTGCTTGATTGAAAGGTTGACTCTCCTTTTTGGAATATCTAATTCGATAATTTTTACTTTTACTTTTTGTCCAATTGCTAAAACTAGTTCCGGTGAATCAACTTTATCAATAGATATTTCTGACACATGTACAAGACCCTCTACACCTTTTCCAATTGTTACAAATGATCCAAAAGGTACAACTTTTGTTACTTCACCTTCAGCGATATCTTCTTCTTGAAAGCTTGATTCAAAATCTAGCCAAGGATCTTCAGTTACTTGTTTGATAGAGAGGGATATCCTTTCTTTATCATTATCAATTTCTAATACTTTAACGTTTGCTGTATCGCCAACTTTAACAATTTCGTTTGGATTTTCAACGTGTCTCCATGAAAGTTCAGACACATGAACTAGTCCATCCATACCTCCAATATCTACGAAAGCTCCAAAATTTACTATTGAAGAAACTTTACCTTCTTTAATATCTCCGACTTCTAAATCTTCTAGAAATCCTTGTCTTTCTTCAGATTGCTCTTCTTCTAGGTGAGCTTTTCTTGATAGAACTATATTATTTCTTGATCTATCGAGTTCAAGAATTTTAGCTTCAATTTCTTCACCAATATATGTATTTAATTCTTTTACCCTTCTCACGTCTATTAAAGATGCCGGTAAGAATCCCCTTACTCCTATGTCTACAATCAATCCGCCTTTTACTGATTCAATTACAGTTCCTTTTATTGACGTTTTATTATCAGCTACTTCTTGTATGTCACCCCATGCTTTTTCATACATCGCTCTTTTAACTGACAGCAACAATCTTCCTTCATCATCTTCTTTATCTAGTACCAAGGCTTTTATCTTTTGACCTTCTTTAACTATCTCATTAGGATTTACAGATTTTCTGACTGTTAACTCTCTTGAAGGTACGACTCCTTCGGATTTATAACCTACATCGACAAATATTTCATTTCGATCAATTCTTACTACCTTACCTTCAATTACATCACCAGTGTTGAATGTAATAATAGTTTTCTCTAGAAGATCTGGGAAGTCCTCAGGCTTTGCATCATCTGGAATCTGAACGACATTCGAAGTATTAGATTTCTCATCTAAATTATCTGTCATAATATGTTATTTTTTCCAATCATAGTATTGCGACTTTTAGAATAACATATCTATGATATTTACAAACTAATTATTAAAATTAGCTAAATTTTTATTTTGTTTTACATCAACAAATAAAGGTACGTCTAGAGTTGTTGCGTTTTCCATTTCTTTTTGAACTAACTTTGCGGTTTTAGTTGCAATTTCATTAGGAGTTTGGATAATTATCTCATCATGTATTTGTAAAAGAATACTTGTAGAGTTTAGATTTTTAATTTTATCTTCAAGTTTTATCATAGATATTTTCATTATGTCAGATGCTGTACCTTGAATAGGTGCATTCATTGCAATTCTTTTACCCATTGCTTTTAGTTGAAAATTAGTAGATGCTAATTCTCTAACAAATCTCTTCCTTCCGTAAAGGGTTTGTGTAAAAGTAGACGCCTCTGCACCTTTTACAATAGATTCTAAATATCCTTTTATTTTTGGAAATTGATTGAAATAAGAATCAATTAACTCAGTAGCTTCTTTTTTTGGAATGTTTAAACTTTTAGACAAGCCAAATGATTCCATTCCATAAATTAATCCAAAATTTACTTCTTTGGCTTTCCTTCTCATATCTTTTGAAACGGATTGAATGTCAGTATCGAATATCCGTGATGCAGTTTCAGAGTGTATATCTGAATCCTTATTTTTTAACATAGTTATCATATTCTCATCTTTACTTAAGTGTGCAAGTACTCTCAATTCTATTTGCGAATAATCAGCAATTATAAATACATGATTTGTGTCAGCTACAAAAAACTCTCTAATTTTTTGACCTATTGCAGTTTTATTTGGTATATTTTGTAAATTTGGTTTTTCTGAAGAAAGTCTCCCTGTAGTTGTTCCAAATAAATTATATGAGGTATGAACTCTATTTTTTACTATTTCATTTTTTAATCCTTCGATATATGTTGATCTAAGTTTTTCATACTCCCTATATTTCAAAATTATTTTTGGTAGTTCGTGAGATTTAGATAATTCATCTAAAACTGAAGCATCTGTTGATGGCGCACCTTTTGGTGTTTTTTTAATTACTGGATATCCCATATCAACATATAGAATTTCAGCTAATTGTTTAGGAGAATTTAAATTAAAATCTTTATTTGTTATCTTCTTTATTTCTTTATCAAATAAATCTAGCTCACTATTAATTTCTTTAGATAGTATTTCTATCTTGCTTTTAGATACCTTCACTCCTTTTTTATTCATAGAATCTAATATTGCTAAAAGTGGAAAATCTAAATCTTGATATAATCTAAAAAGTTTTTTGTCTTTTTTAAATGCTTCTACTTCCTTAGTTATAAATAGAAAATGTTTTTTGAAATATTTAAGATAATCAATAACTTCTGATTTATTTGTAATTTTACTTGTTCTATCAATATGTTTTGAAACATTCAGTAAGTTATCAGGCCTAATGCTAGGATCTTTTAAAAAAAGCATACAATCATACGCATCAAATTCTATATTTTTGATTTCTTCATTAGTTGTATTTATAAGTTTTTGAGAATTCAATGATATAAATTTATCTAATTCTGATAATTGACCTAAATATTTACCGTAATTATTAGTATTCACAAAATAAAGCTCATCCTCATAATAAAAAACTAAATGGTTACCAGTTAATTTTTCAGAACATTTTATTTCTTTGACTTCTTCGTTGTTAGTATCATCTACTTTTTCACTATTTGATGAGGACGTAATGTATTTATTTAATTCAAGCTCTCTTACTTTATCTTGAGAATCTTCTAGAACTTCATCAGAAAAATATGCTGTATCTTTTAATTTTACATTTGGTAATTTTATTTTTAAGTCCGTTCTAATAGTTGCTAGCTCTTTGCTAGTTTTTAATAGTTCTTTATTTTTTTCAAATGAATTTTTTATTTTTGGTGTTAAATCATTTAAATTTTTATAAATTCCATCTATCGTTTTATATTTTTTCAATAATGACGACGCTGTTTTTTCTCCTACCCCAGATAAACCAGGAATATTATCTGAAGGATCTCCTTTTAAAGCTAAGTATTCAACATACTGATTTGTTTTAAATCCAAATTTATTATTAAAAAATTTTTCATCAACTATATCTATTTCAGATATTCCTTTTTTTGTATAAAGTATTTTTGTTTTTTTTGATATTAACTGAAAAGTGTCTCTATCTCCTGTAACGATTAATACTTCTTCACCTGTTTCATTAAATTTTTTTGCTAAAGACCCGAGCACATCATCAGCTTCGTAGCCTGCTTCTGAAACCTGTGGAATATTAAATGAATCTAATAAATCATGTAAAAGAGGTATCTGTATCTTAAAATTATCAGGTGCTGGAGATCTATTTGCTTTATATTCTTTATATATATCATTTCTAAATGTTTTTCCAGGTAAATCCCATGTAACAATCATTTGTTCTGATTTGTATTCATTTATTACCTTATTAATCATTGAGAGAAATCCATGAATAAGATTTGTTGGGATTCCGTGAGAAGTCATTAGAGTCTCTGGCAAAGCATAAAAAGCTCTAAAAGCAACGCTAAATCCATCAACAAGAATAACCATTAAACCATTGTAAACTTAAAAAATAAATTCTCTCATTTTTGGATATATCAAATATAATCTTTAAGTAAGCCCGGATGGCGGAATTGGCAGACGCGCTGGATTCAAAATCCAGTATCTTCGGATGTGGGGGTTCGACTCCCCCTCCGGGTACTTTTATTTTTAATTAGGTTTAAATACTGATCAAGTTAATAATGAAGTTGTGAATAAAATAACAAGAATTGTTTTCCTAATTTTTATTATTTTTGTAACTGGAATAATAATTTATTCAATTATTAATACTGAAAACTTTGGTGATATCTATATAGAACAATTGCGCATAGCTGATGCGGATAAAACTCTTAGCGATTCCAATGACGAAATCGCAATTGAAATTGGTAAATCAGCCTGTATTGAGGCAAATAATTGGATCGATGAAGAAACATCTTTGCTTTCGATTCAAAACATACTTCTTCAAAATGGAATAGATGTAAAAAAGGAAAACAGAATAATTCCAATAATAAGATTTCAGTCTATTTATGAATTATGTCCCGAGAACATAAATGTTTTGGAAGAAATATTTGGAAATAATGAATAAACAAATACTAGAGAGGTTACCTCAATTAATGTTCGGTTTGTTTTTATGTGGTTTTGGACTTGCGTTTACCATTGAGGCTAAATTGGGATTAAATTCATGGGATGTCTTTCACGATGGTTTTAGTCAACTGATAAATGTTAAGATTGGATTTGCTGGAGTCATTACAGGATTTATTCTTCTTCTTGGTTGGATACCTTTAAAACAAAAACCTTTCATTGGAACAATAATTAACATACTTACAATCGGTAATGTAATTGATTTGACTATGTACTTCTTGCCAACTCCTGAGTTATTTTGGCTTAGACATTTATATCTGTATTTTGGCACTGTTCTATTTGCCATGGGTGTAGGAATATACATAGGTTCTGGCCTTGGACCAGGCCCAAGAGATGGAATCATGACAGGTATTTCGAAAATGGGTCCAAGTATTAGAACTACAAGAATAGCAATTGATTTTACAGCATTCGTAATTGGTGTATTACTTGGTGGCTCCTACGGTTATGGAACGGTTGTGATGGTTTTAACAGTAGGACCAATTGTTCAATATGCATTAGAACGATACGATAAAGGTCAGATTTTTAGTTTATAACTTAGTTAAATTTTAATAAATTCTTGAACACCAGCATCATTTGTTATCAATTTACGCCTTGGTCTGCCTCTAAAATTTACTCTCGAAACTGGTTCTTGTCCTAGGAAGCATCCTTTTTCAAAATTAAGAAAAGTTAAAAGCCACTTAGTTTCATTAGGCAGTAATCCAATCTCTATTGTTTCTAATGTTGGCAGTTCAGTATTTAAAGTAATCTCATTCCAAGTAAGAAAATCTTTCCCGATAAAGTTGTCCTCAAATTCTACTTCAAATGTATCAGGATTAATTTTTAAATAAACATCTATATCTTTTATTTCTATTTCGCATTTAATTCTTATTTTGTATTTTTCAAAAGTTTCTTTTATTTTTAATAATTCTTCATTGTTTTGATATATATTTACTACTTCATCATTTTGTTCAGTTAAAAACCAATAATTTATCTTTCCATCAGGAAAAAGTAGAAAAGATGGGATTATTTTTCCTTCAACAAATTCATTAGAAATTAGTGAATCTAAAAATGAAACTGCATCTTCTCCTTTAAAAGTTAAGACTTTATCTAGTTTTATATATTGCATTCTTATATTGTACTTAACCAATCAAGTTTTAAATAAATAAAAAGGTCTTGGAATAATGAAGCAAGAAGATACATCTTGTCTGAAAATATTAAAAAACCTATACATATTAAAATACTTGCAGATATTTTATTTGTGTATTTCTGAGATGTGATAAAAAACCTTCCTTTAAGATTAATTTTTGAAGAAAGTATAGGCATTAATATGAATGGAATAGCTAATCCTAATGAATAAGCAGATAATAAAAATATACCTTCAGATACTGTTTGTCTACTTGAAGATAATGTTAGTAAAGCACCCAGAACTGGTCCAATACATGGCGTAAATCCAAAAGCAAAAGTAAATCCTAAAATAATATTTTTAAAACTTTTAAATTTATTTAAATCAACATAGTTTGCACTGTAGAAATATTTTTGATTTAAATTTGGAAAGAAAAGTATTAGACCGAAAATTATTATAATTAACCCACTTATCATCGATAAAGATTGTGAATTTCGAGAAAAGAATGAACCAATATTAGTAGCTATTGCAGCTAAAGAAATAAACACTGATGTAAAACCAAAAGTGAATTGTATTGATCCAATTAAACGTGTTTTAATATTTTTTTCTATTTCTGAAAATATTGCTAGATAGCCAGGAACTAAAGGAAGCACACAAGGTGAAAAAAAAGAAAGAGCTCCAAATATAAACGCTATTGATAAATTTACATCCATGTTATTTAACTCCCTTGCGTCCATATTTACTACAAATAGGGCATAAATCTTTTTTATGTGATATAGCTGGACAATATTCACGACCAAAATATATCATTTGTAAATGTAGTTTATTCCATGATTTTTCAGGAAATAAACGTTTTAAATCTTTTTCAGTTCTTTCCACGCTTTTTCTTGTAGACAATGCCCATCTCCAAGCTAAACGATGAATATGTGTATCAACTGGAAATGCTGGAACTCCAAACGCTTGGCTCATAACAACCGAAGCTGTTTTGTGCCCAACACCTGGTAATTCCTCTAGCTGCTCAAAATTTTCAGGAACTACTGATTCGTATTTATCAACAAGAATTTTTGATAATCCTACTATAGCTTTTGATTTTTGAGGTGATAACCCACAAGGTTTAACAATTTGACGAACCTTATTTACATTTTTTTTTGCCATATCTTCTGGGTTGTCTGCTAATTTAAATAAATTAGGAGTTACTTCATTTACTTTCTTATCTGTACATCGAGCAGATAATAAAACAGCAATTAAAAGAGTGTAGGGATTTTTATGATTTAATGGGACTGGTGGGTTGGGATATTTTTTATCTAATATCTTCTGAATCTCTTTTACCTTTACTTGTTTTTTCATATAATTATTTTATACAATATATTAATGTTCACTTATTCAGATGTTTAAGAATAAAAAAGTTATAGCAATTAATGCACTGATTCTTGCAGCTTTGTTGTTTGGATCAACATTTATTATTGTAAAAAACTTACTTAATGACCTATCCCCAACCACTGTTGTCTTTCTAAGATATCTAATTGCATCTATTTTGTTTCTAGGTTTTGGTGGAATTCCCTCTAAAAAATATATGAAACCTGGAATATTAATGGGATTTTTCCTTTGGATTGGATATATAACCCAAACACAGGGATTGTTAACAACTTCTACAATAAATTCTGGAATTGTCACAGGGTTCTATATTGTACTTACTCCAATATTTTCAAAATTTATTAATAAGACGACAATAGATAGAAAAAATTATATTGGTTCTACATTTGGATTTCTAGGTATATTTTTAATTGCTATAAATAATATAGATCAATTATTTGGAAATCTTTTTACTTTAATTTGCGCTTCTGGATATGCCCTTCACATAGTTATGGTTGAAAGATATATCCAGGGTAAAAATATTTCACAACTTATGTTTATACAATCAATGGTGGGTGGATTACTTTGTATACCTTTTTTAAAGTTTAATGAAATTGGAATAAGTTTAGATTTCCTATACCCAATTCTATTTCTTGGTTTGCTAGTGAACTTCTGCGCATTTTATCTTCAATTATTTGGACAAAAGTTTATAAATGCTTCCACCGCATCTTTACTATTTGGCTTAGAAGGAGTGTTTGCTTTATTAATTGGAGTTTTTTATGTTGAAGAAATTTTAAATATAATAAATTGGTTAGGCGTAATTATTGTTCTTTTTTCAATTTATTATGTAATTAAAGAATAGAATTATTTTTTTGAAGATTATTCATATATTTCATAATTAAACGAAGTAACAATACTAATAAAAAGAAAGCACTAATAAGAAAGACTAATAATCTCGGACCTTCACTTATAGGTATTGAGCAGGTAATAATATCCTGACATAAACCAAAACCATCTCCCCCGTTTGCTAAATCATAAACAATAATTAATGGGTATCCAAGAATTAAAACTAATGATACAAGAATAAAAAAAACTATAACTCTTAATAAAAACATATTTTTTTTATTTTAATATAGTTAAATAAATGAAAGTTAAATTAATAAGTTATTCAAAACCAACTGAAGAGGTAAATAGAGAAGGTATTGAGAATATACAAGAACTAGTTGCATTCTGCGCACGTGTTTCGAACCCATCTAATCAGTTAAATACAGAAACAAGTGAAAAACTTATAAGTTATCTTATTAAAAATGCACATTGGTCTCCTTTGGAAATGGTAAGTGCTTGTTTGGAAATTGAAACTACAAGAGACATTGCCCGACAAATGTTAAGACATAGATCATTCAGCTTCCAAGAATTTAGCCAAAGATACGCAAATCCAGTAAAAGATTTAGAATTTGTAACAAGAGAAGCAAGGATGCAAGATCCAAAAAATAGGCAAAACTCTATTGAAACTGACAATTTAAGAATTGCTGAAGAGTGGACCAATATACAAAATGAAGTTATTGAAACGGCAACTAAAGCATACAATTGGGCTATAGAAACAGGAATTGCAAAAGAACAAGCAAGATCAGTTTTACCTGAGGGCAATACTGTTAGCAGATTGTACATGAACGGAACTTTAAGAAGTTGGATACATTATATTCAACTAAGATCTGAGAACGGAACCCAGAAGGAACATATGGAGATTGCAATTGCATGTGCTGAAGTTATACATAAAATCTTCCCTATGGGTGAAAATTTAAATTAAGAGTCTAACTTATATTTAAAAACAATATAAGCATCATCAATTTCGAACTCTGATTCAGAAATAATCATATAATCTTGATAATCTTCTTCAGCTTGCTTTATGAAAGCTAACCTTTCATCACCACCAACTGGTGGCATAGATCTATTTTTAACAGCTTCTGCTCTTTTTTTGAATCTTTTTTGAAAATCACTTATATTAAATGTCATAATTAAATATTAATTAGTTTGAAAGTAAAGTGTTTATTTCATTGCGTAATTCTGTAGTTTTTTTAATTTTTATTGCCTTTAGTTCTAATAATTTAGAACCTTCTGCGGAACTTACCTCTAATTCAACTTTTGAATTACCAGGATGTCTCTGCAGTAACTCTTTTAGTAACATTAAATTATTTTTGTCAAGTATCTCCTCTGAGACAGATATTCGTAATGGGCTAGTGTCTTGATCTAATATCATTTTTGATGGTTCTACCATTTCAATATCTCTTGCTCTAATTATATTTTCTGATCCACCAACATATATACCAGTTACTTTTATATAAGCTTCACCATCTAAAGTTGCGTTATATTTATCTACTAATTTATTGAATAATAAAACTCCAACGGAACCAGTTATTTCTTGAAGATCTAACTGAATCCAAGGATTCCCGCGTCTAGATACTCTTTTTTGAACATTTGAAACTAGGCCAGCAATCACTACATTTACTTCATCATCATCTGAGTAATCTAACAATTCAACTACAGAATGTGAGGAATCAGATCTAAGTACTTCTCCATATCCTTCTAAAGGGTCTTCGCTTACAAAAAATCCAAGCATTTCCCTTTCTCTATCTAATAGCTCTTTTTTATCCCACTCAATATTTTTTATTGTTGTTTTATTTTCAGTATTGTCTATTTCAAAAAGTGATGCTTGTGAGCTTTGACCATTTTTTTTAATTTCTTTTGCATCTTCAATTAAATCAATTATTGATTCAAAAACTCCCCTTCTTGGGTAGCCAAATTTATCAAAAGCACCTCCCTGGACCATAGCTTCTATACCTCTTTTATTCAAAGATCTTGAATCAATGCGTGATAAAAATTCTTCAATTGATTCGAATCTACCATTTTTTCTTTCATTAATTATCTTTTCAGCTGTTATATCCCCAACATTTCTAATAGCTGAGATACCAAAAACTATTTCATTATTATTAACTGAAAAATCTTCTAAACTTTCATTAATATCAGGCGTTGAAACATTAACTCCTAACTCTCTTGCTTCAGAAAGAAATATGGCAGTCCTGTCTTTATCTCTTTTAACTGCTGTTAAACATGCTGCTAAATATTCTGCAGGATAATTAGCCTTTAAATAAGCAGTTTGATAAGCAAGAAGAGCATACGGAACTGAATGACTTTTATTAAAACCATAACCAGCAAAATATGCAATCTGATCAAAAAGCTCTATAGCAAATTGTTCTGAATAACCATTTTTAACAGCACCTTGTTTAAATTTTTCTCTTTGTTTTTCCATTACTTTTGGAATTTTTTTACCCATAGCTTTTCTTAATTCGTCAGCTTCATTTAATTCGAAACCAGAAATTTTTTCTGCAATCTGCATAACCTGCTCTTGATAAAGAATTACACCGTAAGTTTCAGATAGTATATCCTTAAGGTCTTTATGCAGATATTCAATTTCCTTTCTGCCTGTAGCTCTATCTGTAAACTCATTATGCATACCAGCACCAAGAGGCCCAGGTCTAATAAGAGCAACCAATGCCACAATATCTTCAAATGTTTTAGTTTTTAAACTTCTTGAAGTTGATTGAGCCACTCTACTTTCTAATTGGAATACTCCAGTCATTTTTCCAGCAGCAAGTAGTTCAAAAGTTTTTTCATCATCCAAAGGAACATTATCTATATCTATATTTTGATTTTTAATCAACTCTAAGGTCCTATCTATAATTGATAAATTTCTTAAACCTAAAAAATCCATTTTTAGAAGGCCTAGCTGTTCAACAGTATGCATTTCAAATTGTGTTACTAATTCAGCATCCTTACCTTTTTGCTGGACTGGTAAGTAATTCGTTATAGTTTTTGGCGAAATAACAACAGCAGCTGCATGAATTCCATCTTGTCTTCTTAAACCTTCAAGCCCAAGTGCTATATTTATAATTTCCTTTACTTCTTCATCTTTTTTATAGTGTTCTCTTAATTCTGAAGATGCTGAGTAAAACTCTTTGCTATATCCACTCTTATTATCTTCATCTAACTTCAAACATTCTGAAATTGTTGCTGTATTACCAAGTATCATAGGAGGCATCATTTTTGCAACTTTGTCCCCAGAGGAAAATGGTAAACCTAAAACTCTCGCTGAATCTCTGATTGCTTGCTTAGCTTTTATAGTTGCGAATGTAATAATATGAGCAACCTTGTCTTCGCCATATTTATCAATTACATAGTCAATTACATCAGTCCTATATCTTTCATCAAAGTCCATATCTATATCTGGCAATTCTTTTCTACCCTTGTTTAGAAAGCGTTCAAATAGTAATCCATACTTCAAAGGCTCTATCCCCGTAATACCAAGACAATAAGCAACAATTGATCCAGCAGCTGATCCTCTTCCTGCTCCAGTTCTTATTAGATTTTCTTTAGCATAACTCATAAGATCACCGACTATTAAAAAATATGAAGCAAAACCCATTGAATTTATAACTTCTAATTCATAATCTATCCTATCTTTAACTTCTTTTGATATTTCTGGATAAACTTTTTTTGCACCTTCTAATACTTTCTTATTTAAATATTCTTCTACCGATTTGCTTTCGTCAGGAACAGGGAAGGCAGGAAGATAGTACTTTGGAGAATTAAAACTATATTCAACTCGATCAGCTATTGCTAAAGTATTATCACATGCTTTAGGAAATTTCTTTTCAGGAAAAAGTTTTCTCATTTCTTCAGAAGACTTAACATGGTATCCAGACCCTTCAAATTTAAATCTTGTATTATCATCTAAAGTTGCATTAGTTTGAACACAAAGTAATGCATCATGAGCTGAGGCATCCTCTTTATTAACGTAATGAGAATCATTAGTAGCTACTAGAGGAGCACCTAATTCTTCTGATATTTTAAGTAAATCAGGTAAAATTATTTTTTGTTGTTCTATCCCGTGATTATGAAGTTCAATAAAAAAGTTTTCTTCACCAAATATTGATTGATAGAATTTGGCTTTTACTAGAGCTTTAGAGTAGCTTCTTTCTCCTTCTTTGTTTCCTTCTTCAAAAGACCCATCAGGAGCTAAAAATTGAGCTATTTCTCCACCAAGACATCCTGATAAAGCAATAATCCCTTCACTATGTTCTTTTAGTAATTCATAGTCAACTCTTGGTTTGTAATAATATCCTTCAGTAAATGCTCTGCTTGCCAAATTAACTAGATTCCAGTATCCAATTGTATTTTCAGCCAATAGTGTTAAATGGTATCTTTTATTGTTTTCACGATCTGGTCTTTCAAATCGGGAATCATTTATTACATATGCCTCATAACCAATTATTGGAATCAATTTTTTCTTTATTGCTGAGTTGTAAAATTCTAAAGCACCGTAAAGATTTCCATGGTCTGTAATAGCTGCTGCAGGTTGATCAAGCTCTTTAACTTTATCAAGATAAGTTTCAATTTTTGCAGCACCATCTAACATTGAATATTCAGTGTGAGAATGTAAATGTACAAATGAATTACTCATAGATTTATTGTAAATGTTTTTTAATTAATTTACACTTCCAGAATTTTATTAAAAAATTCCGGTGGTGAGCATTCAAAATTAAAATCTTCATCAAATAAATTAAAACTTAATTTATGAGAATGTAAACATATTTGGGAAGAAGTAGTTAGCTTATTTGTCTTTGCACCATACAAAGTATCATTAACTACAGGAGTATTTAAATATTCCATTTGCACTCTAACTTGATGATTACGGCCAGTAATTAAAGTTATGGATACAAGTGAGTGATTATTCGTTGTTTTAATTACCTCATATTCGGAAATAGATAACTTTCCATTTTTAGCTACAGCTCTTTTTGATCTATTGGTTGAAGATCTTTTCAAAGGTAACTCTATTTTTCCAGTTTCTGATGAGAGATGGCCTTCAACTATTGCTAAGTATTCTTTATTTATTTTTCTATCTTTAAATTTTTGCTTTAATGAAATAAATGTTTTTTTATTCAACGCACAAACTATTAGACCCGAAGTTACCCTATCTAGCCTATGTACTATACCTTCTCTTTTATCTTCTCCCCAATCTTCTATTTTTGGTTCAATTTTAATTAAATGATCTCTTAAGGTGCTCTCTCTCGATTTTAAAGTTGGGTGAGTTAATAAACCATTTGGTTTATTAAAAACTATAAAGTTCTCATTTTGAAATTTTATCTCAATATTATTTATTTTTTAACTCCGAAAGTATTAACAAGCATATACCAATTGTTATATATGAATCAGCAAAATTAAAGCTAGGTATAAATAAAAGTTCTATAAAGTCAGTGACTTTACCATCATTTAGAGTAATTAAGTTATACCCTCTCTCCCCTAGATTTCCAATAGCTCCACCAAAAATCAAAATAAGAGAGTAAAATTCCAAAGAGTTTTTTTCTACTTTATTAAATTGAGTAAGTAACCATATTAAAACAATAAGAGATAGAACATATGTAATCTTTGTTTTATCACTTAAAAGTCCGAAAGCAATCCCTGTGTTGTAAGTTAAATCTATCGTTAAAATATTTTCAATTATTACAGTTTCTTGGATGTTGTTCAATCTAACAAAGTATTTAATATAGTTATCAATGAGAGCTAATAGTAAAGAAAGTACTAAAGGTTTATAAAGCTTCTTAAGAGTCAATTAGTGCTGCACAATCTTTACAGTTTGTTGAATATGGTAAAGCTTCTAGTCTTGCAACAGGTATTGGGATTTGACAATTTTCACAGTTTCCGTACTTTTTCTTTTTAATTAAAACTAATGCATGGTCAATCTGATTTAATAAATGTTTTGTATTTTCATCCAAAGTTAGCTCTTTTTCTAACTCAAATGCCATTGAACCACCGTCTGCTGAAGTTGGATCAGGGCTTCTTTCTGCTGAAGCCTCAGAAAGCCTAATTCTCTCTCTCTCTTCTTGGTGTCTTTCAAGAAGGTCACGCAATTGTTTCTGCTCTTCTATGAGCTTCTTTTTGAACCTATTTATTGTTGTATGTGCTAATTTTCTTGTCATATTTTATTTATTTATTAATTAATGTATATTACTAAATTTCTTAATAAAACAAATAATTTTAAAAAATAATTTAATTGTTATTTAAAACAGTGTTTTTCTTTATAAAGTATTTAAAATCTTAAAGATATGTTCAAAAGAGTTGAAAACAATATTAATTTAGCTAAAAATGAAGAAAAAACTTCTTTATTTTGGGATGAAATTGATGCATTTCATAAATCAGTTGAAAATAGAAAAGAAGCTAAAATATTTAGATTTTATGATGGACCTCCGTTTCCAACTGGTAGTCCTCATTATGGAAATTTGTTGGCAGGAGTAATAAAAGACATCGTTCCAAGATATTGGACTATGAGAGGCTTCTATGTAGAAAGAAGGTTTGGTTGGGATGTTCATGGATTGCCTATAGAGATGGAAGTGCAAAAAGAATTGGGCCTTGAGGATCCACAACAAATAGACGAGTATGGGATTGGTAAATTTAATGAAGCATGTAGATCTCAAGTTCAAACAAACACTGAAAATTGGGAAAGGGTAACAAGAAAAATTGGAAGGTGGGTTGATTTTGAAAATGATTACAAGACTATGGACCTTGATTTTATGGAAAGTGTATGGTGGGTTTTTAAAGAACTCTGGAAAAATGACTTAATTTACAAAGATTACAAAGTTTTACCATACTCGTGGGCAGCGGCTACTCCTCTTTCTAATTTTGAAGCAAATATGGATTACAGGGATGTAGAAGATCCTTCAATTTTCTTTACTCTAAAAGCGAGAGCAAATCATAATAAGATTCAAAAGAACGATGAATTTCTTATTTGGACAACTACTCCATGGTGTATTCCTGGAAATCTTGCAATTGCTATTGGAAATAAAATAAAATACTCAAGGATTCTATTAAATAAAAAACACTACTGGATAGCCACTGATAGATTAAGTGAACTAAGTGATCATGACTATAAAATAATTGATGAGTCAATCGGTTCTGACTTAGTAGGAGGAGAATATGTTCCAGCTTACGATGAATTTGAAAATGAATATTTAAATGGAGCATTCAGAATTATTAGTAGCGATGACACGAATACAGAATCTGGTTCTGGTCTAGTTTCTCAAGCTCCTGCTTATGGTGAAAGTGATTTTTATGCTTTAAAAAATGCTGGTATAGATGTAATTGTTGACCCCGTAACACTTTCTGGAAAATTTGATTCAAGTGTAAAAGGTTTGGAAGATAAATATGTTAAAGACGCTGATAAAATGATTATAAAGCAATTAGACGAAAGACAGCTATTATTTAGCAAAACTACAGAAACTCATTCATACCCATTTTGCTGGAGAACTGGTGAGCCATTGATTTATAAAGCAATACCAACTTGGTTTGTTAGTGTAGAAAAAATTAGAGAAAGAATGGTTGAACTTAACAATGAAACACATTGGGTTCCTGGATTTATAGGAGAAAAACGTTTCTCTAATTGGTTAGCAAATGCAAGAGATTGGGCGATAAGTAGAAACAGGTATTGGGGAAGCTGTATACCTGTGTGGATAAATAAAAATGATCCAGATGATCTAATTTGCCTGGGTTCAATAGAGGAACTAGAAACTCTAAGTGGGGAAAAGATTACGGACTTGCATAAACATTTTCTTGATGACGTAGAAATAGAAATAGAAGGGAAAACATATAAACGAACCCCTGAAGTTTTAGATTGCTGGTTTGAGTCAGGTTCAATGCCTTATGGTCAACAACATTATCCATTCGAGAACAAAGAACTGTTCAAGGAGGGTTTTCCTGCTGATTTTATAGCAGAAGGACTCGACCAAACAAGAGGCTGGTTTTATACTCTTACTGTTCTTTCAGTGGCTTTATTTGACTCTGTTGCTTTCAAAAACTGTATTACCACTGGTATGATTCTCGCTGAAGATGGTAGAAAGATGAGCAAAAGCTTAAAGAACTATCCTGATCCTGAAGATTTATTAAATACCTATGGAGGAGATAGTTTAAGGGCTTACTTAATAAATTCACCTGTGGTACGAGGTGAACCTTTAAAATTTTCAGAAGAAGGGGTAAAGCTTGTAACAAGAAACGTTATTCTTCCTTTATGGAATAGTTATTCGTTTTTTTCTAACTATGCAAATGCTGATGAAATCACTCTAAAGGAACTTAAGTCAGCATCACCAGTAAATGAAAGACCCTTAATGGATCAATGGATTATTTCATCACTTCAATCCCTTATTAAAACAGTTAATGAAAAGATGGAAAATTACTATCTATATGAGGTAATACCACCACTTATGAATTTTATTGATGAATTAACAAATTGGTATGTTAGATCAAATAGAAAAAGATTCTGGAAAGAGAAGGGTAATGATGATATAGACAAAATAAATGCATTTAAAACTCTGCACGAAGTATTAATTGATTTCTCTAAGACTATGGCTCCTGTATTACCATTTATATGCGAAGAAATTTTCCAAGGTTTAACAGATAATACTGATAACAGCATTCATTTTGAAAACTATCCAGAATCTAATGATGAACTAATAAACAAAAACTTAGAAAAAGAAATGGAATTAGCTAAAAATATTATTAAATCAGTTAGAAACATAAGGTTAAATGTGGAACTCCCTAACAAACAACCTTTACGAAAGTTAATAATAATTACAAAAGATTCAACAAAAATTGAACAAATAAATAACGTAAAAGAAATCATTCTTAATGAATTAAATATTAAAAAATTGGAATTTGACAGTGATTTTGAAAATTGGGTAAATTATGAGTGTAAGCCAAATTATCCAACTTTGGGTCCAAAATTAGGTAACAAGATAACAGAATTTGCAGATTATTTATCTAATTTAAATCAAAACGATATTGAAAATTTAATTAATAATAAATATATAGAGTTTAATAGTAATAAAATCGATAGCGCAGAAATAGATATAAGGCTTACAAAAAATGAAGAGAAACTTAATCAAGATATAATAAATGATTTTTCCGTATGTCTTGATACTGAATTAGATGAAGAATTGAAAATGGAAAGAGTTTCCAGAGAGCTTGTATCTATAATCCAAAAACAAAGAAAAGATATGGGTTTTGATATTACTGATAGAATTTTGCTTAATATTTCAACACAAGAACAATTTGTAATCTCTTCAATTGATAAATTCAAAGAATATATATTAAATGAAACTCTAACTACTGAGTTTTCAATAACAAATATTAAAGGATCGGGTAAAGTCTTAGATTATTTTCTAGATACTGAAATAAAACAAATCTAGCAAATTAAATTCATAACTCTTGGATATATAAAATTAACACCCAAAATTAGAACTATCGGTGATAAATCTAGTCCAGCCATACCTATTCTTACCGTAGGTATTGCTGACCTTATCGGTGACAAAATTCGTGAATAAAATTGATCTAAAATATTCTTAATTTGACCAATTGGATGTTCTTGAGGTACTTGCACCCAAGATAAAATAATCCATAAAAATAAAGAATAGCTAAAAAGCTTGTAAGTAAGTGCAAGGAGACTACACATTTACTTTATATAGACCTAAATCTTGCAGTCTTTCTCTTTCCTGTGAAGGTAGCGAAGAATTTGAAGGAAGTATAAGATATACACCATCTCTATTTATTGACCTCATACTTGAATTATTAACAAATACCATCCCAAAAGTAAAATCAAGTATTCGTCTTCTTTCTATTTGATCTTCAATGTCTCTAAGATCCATTGCTACTATAAACCCATCTTTTATTGGTATACCAAGGCCTTCTACTTCACTAAATGCTTTCAATACTTTTATTTCAACTTCATCTTTTGGTTGGTGAATTCTTACATCACCTGAATATTCATCTTCATTTGTAAATCTATTTTCAGATGAAGGCCTTACGGTCGTAGTTGATTCATCTATATATTGTTCAACAGAACTAGGCTGTTTTAAACCAATTGAAATAAGAAATTTTTCTAACATTAACTAAAAATTTTACTACCTATACGAATTATTGTAGCACCATAATCTAAAGCAATTTCATAATCCTCAGACATACCCATCGAAAGCTCACCTTTATAGTATTTATAATTATTCTTTATCTTTTGGTTTATTTTTTGCATATTAGAAAATGAAATTATTGAGTCATTTTCAAGACTTGGTATACACATAATACCAACTGGGAAAAAACTTAAATCTTCAAACATGCTGAAAAATTTGTCTACTTCTTCAACTTTTATTCCATTTTTATTTGGATCGTTATCAATATTTATTTGAACAAATATTTTTTGGTTAGAATAATTTTCATTTATTATCAAAGCTTCTTTTTTTCTTGATAATGTATGTATAGCTACACAGTTATCCATAACTTCTTCTATTTTTCTTGATTGCAAAGGAGCAATGTAATGATACATTGCTTCATCTAATTTGATTTTATGATCTATTAATTGTTCTAAACGATTTTCACCAAACTCTCTAAAACCTAAATCGTATAATTCTTTAATATCTTCGAATTTTTTATCTTTTATTACAGGAAGTAGCTGTGCATTGTATTTTTTTGCTAGATTACTTATGTCTTGTAATGATTTTATATCCATGTTGAACTCAATTGTCTTTTTTTAGTTTTGTCTCTTCTGTATGAATTATATTTTTTATTTTCTATTGTACATTCAACAATCAGTTCTAATTCTATACTATTATTCTCACAATATTCTTTAATTTCTTTTGTAAGATCTAAATAAATTTTATTTTCTTCTTTTAAACAGTGTTCACTAAATTTTAATTCCAAATCTTTCTTTACTTCATAACAACACTTTTGAGCATGAGGACCAATAGATACTTTTAATTTGGATATATCAAATTTTGAAATCGTCTTGTAGAATATTTTATTTTCTAGACCCTTCCATCCTATATGGACTATTCCCACCTTTTCACCATCAGTAATCAATACAGGCATACAGTCTGCCGTTTTAACAACTAGCATTAAATTTTTTTTCTTTGTAATTAATGCATCAGCTTGGTATACCCCAGGTTTATCTACTTCTAAAAAAACATCGCTATGTGATTGTTCCATTGAGGCAACTTCAAACCCTTTAGTTTGTTCTAAATCTAATGAGTCGTAAAATTGTCCGTTAGAGATTAATTTGGAATGAATCATCCTCTGATGAAATCAGGGAGACCATCACCTCCGCTGCCGTCATCACCGTTATCAATACCAGTTGAACGCCTATTTGGTCTAGGTCCAAATCCAGCTGCTACAACTGTTACTTCGACAGCATCGCCTAAAGTATCGTCCACAAGGTGTCCAAAGATAATCTCTGCATTATCATCTGCTCTTTCTGTGATTACTCTTGCAGCTTCGTTAACTTCTTGTAGCTTAAGATCTTCAGATCCAGCTATTGTAATAAGAACACCCTCAGCACCGTCCATATTTGCTTCAAGTAAAGGTGAAGAAATTGCAGCCTGAGCAGCATTTGGAGCTCTTTGTTCCCCGGTAGATTTACCTATACCTAGAACAGCATTTCCTGCATCCTTTAATATTGTTCTTACATCAGCAAAGTCAACATTTATTACGCCAGGATTTGTTATCAAACCTGTTATACCCTTAACTCCGTTTGCCAATATTTCATCTGATTTAAGATAAGCTTCACTAATCTTTATGTCTTTATCACTTATTTGTAGAAGCCTGTCGTTTGGAATAACTATCAAAGTATCAACAACATCTCTTAAAGCTTGAATCCCTTCCTCAGCTTGTACAGACCTTCTTCTTCCTTCGAATCCGAACGGTCTAGTAACTACACCTACTGTTAAGGCTCCTAGCTCATGTGCTACATTAGCTAATATTGGAGATGCACCAGTACCAGTTCCGCCACCTTCTCCAGCAGCAATAAAAACCATGTCGGATCCTTTTAATGCTTCTGCGATTAATTCTTCAGAATCTACAGCGGCTTGTCTTCCAATTTCAGGATTAGCACCAGCACCAAGTCCTCTGGTTGATTTTCTTCCAAGATCTAATTTTAAATCTGCTTTTGAACCGAGTAAACTTTGTGCGTCTGTATTGCAAGCAACAAAATCTACACCCTTGATTCCTAACTTGATCATTCTGTTAACAGCATTAGTTCCACCGCCACCAACACCCACAACTTTAATAACAGCTGAATAATTTCTCGGTCTCATATTCAAATTCACACCCTTTTCCTTATTTTTTTTACTTTTTGTAGCCATTTGTTAATCCTTATTTTCGTATAAGAATATCACTTCAAAACGATATAAACAATATTTTTTCATAATTTTATCTATATCTATAGTTTAGATTTAGATTAATTACAATTACTGATGCCCTTATATCTCTGAATGTCTTCGCTGTAGAAGATTCTTACTTCACCATCACAGGGCTCTTCAGAGATGTAGTAACCTACAACAGATGCCTTTCTTCCAAGATCAGAAGGACTGCCTAAGAAGAATACTGTGTTGAGGTTTCTCACTTCGATGGATTCGCCATCGTATCTCATTTCAATGTTGTATAGATTAATTGGATATTTCTTTAACGTCATTACAAATGTAACAACCTCTTCAAGAAACCCCTCCAGAACAGGTCCATTATTTATAGTTAAAGAAAGAATCCCTTCGTTGGCTGGAGCATTAAGAGTGTATAAGTTTTTATAGAGTACAAATGTTCTAGGTGGAGATTGTCTGTTATCCTCTATATACGCCAATTTCTCTGAAATGACAATTTCCAATATCAACTTACGTGGCAGAACTTTTTCGTGAGATATTCTTTCTACTGTAGGGTTCTCTTCATAGAAGTTTTCAAAGTTGGTATCATCGACTAACCAAATAGATTTCCCAATCAAGCTTTCTACGGAGTTCATATTAAGTTCAGGATTGTAATCATAAGCAATGTCAGACACTCTATAGAGGCCGGAAGTGATAACGGAGAAGACTACAATCAAACCAAGAAGTAGAGTTGAAAATCCTAGAAAAGTCCTAAATGTCCGTCTTTCAATTTCTCCATAGTTCATATCTAATCAAATTTACCTATAAACATTATCTCTTTTTCTAACGAGATACCATATTTGTTATCTACAACCTCTTTTACATGGCTTACAAGCTTGTAAAGAGAAGACGAGTGAGCTCCTTTCGAAGCTATGAAAAAGTTAGCATGTTTGTTACTTACTTTCACACCATCAATACTGTAACCTTTAAGACCAGATTTATCGATTAATTCACCTGCAGAATAGTCTTTTGTATTCTTAAATACGCTGCCCGCGTTATATATTGCTGCAGGTTGTGTTTTTTTTCTGTAAGCTATATTCTCTTTAAGCCGACTCCTTATTAGGTTAGGATCTCCTTTATCAGCAGATAAGGTAGCTGAAATTACAATCTTTCTGTCTAAATTTTCAGAAGATCTATAAGAAAAATTAAGTTCTTCTTTTAGTAATATTTCAATATTGTTTGTTTCTAAATTGTACGCTTCAACACTTTTGATTACATCTGAAAATTCCCAACCATAAGCGCCTGCGTTCATTTTGACTGCTCCTCCAACAGAACCAGGAATACCAATCAAAAACTCCATATTAACTAAATTGTTATTTTTATAATATCTAGCAAGATCAGGCAAAAATACCGAAGCTCCTACTCTTACTTCTGACAAGCTATCGTTATAAGTTAAACTGTTAAAATTTGGATTAATTATATTGCCCTCATATCCATCGTCAGAAAAAGCAACGTTAGATCCTTTACCAAGAATAAAGTTCTCTCTATTTGAAAAAACTTCTTTGAATGAACCTATATCATCCTCTGAAATTTTATAAAAACTATCACAATAACCTCCGAATTTATAGGTCGTTATATTCGATAATTTGATTTTATACTTCATCTAAGTACTTTAATATCTGTGGTCCTAACAAAGTAATATCTCCAGCTCCAAGCGTTAATATAGTATCAGTCTCTTTAACTTTAGACGCTAAATAACTAGGAACCATTCTCATAGATTTTAAATAATGTATATTTTGATGTTCAAAATTTTTACTACTTACTCCAGGTATGGGTTTCTCTCCAGCGGGATAAATATCAACAACAATAGTATGGTCAGCCATTGTTAAAGCATTTTTAAAATCATTAAAACTATTTTTTGTTCTAGTGTATCTATGTGGTTGAAAAATAACATATAACTTTCCTTTAGTATGTTCTTTAAGGGCTGAAATAGTTGCTATTATTTCTGTAGGATGGTGCCCATAATCATCATATACATTTATACCATTTATAGACCCAAGATATTCAGTCCTTCTTTTAACACCTGGGAATGTTTTTATAGCTTCTAAAGCTTCTACTGTTTTGACACCATTAACATTAGCTAGAGCAATGGCTCCAGTTATATTAGATATAAAGTGAGAACCTATTAGTTTTGTACTTATAACGTATTCTGTATTATCTACAATAATTTTATTAGGATATTTGATTTTTATATCTGTATCTCGTGATGAAGAATATGAAATATGTTGATTTTCTATTTCCAATTCTCTTATGTTGTAATCATCGTAATTCAATACTAAATTCTCTTTAACATTTTGAATCACATGCTTGAAAGCATCAATTAAGTTTTTAAAATTTTCAAAATAATCAAGATGGTCTGCGTCTATGTTTGTGACTAATAAATCATCAATTTCTATGTTTTTAAATGTATTGAATGCTTCATCCGTTTCTAAAATTATAGGTTCATCTTTATTACCATAGTGTCCCCCTATGCCGTGAAATGATGTCATACCACCAAAAATATATGAAACGTTTATATCGTTGTAGTGAAATATATGTGCCAATAAAGCTGTTGTAGAGGTTTTACCATGTGTGCCTGTAACTCCAATAATTTTATTTGTTTTAGATAGTAGATTAAGATATTCAGGTCTTGATAATACGTTTTCATTATCCAAATAGTTTATTAAATTTGTTTTTTCCATTGATATAGCCGAAGAATAAATATAAAGAGTTTCATCAGAATATTTTAAATTACCTAATTCAAAGTCAACACTAATACCATCTTGGTTTAGTTGATTTGTTACAAATGATTTTCTTTGATCATATCCAGAAACAGTTAAATTTTGCTGTACTAAATATTTAGCAATAGAGCTCATCCCTGAACCTCCGATACCAAATATATAAACGTCTTTATATTTATTCATTAAATGCTTCTTTTAAGTATCTAGATATATTTATATTCCCAATTTGAATATCTAAAGTGTTAAAGATTTCAATTTCATTATCTTTAACATTGTTTATAAAATCTAATAAGTTTTTTTCAAATTCACTATATGAATTAACTATTATTGCAACTCCTAAGTTTTCCAGATATTCAGCATTTAAAATTTGATGAGAAGATGTAGTTCCATGTTTAAAAGGTATAAGGATTTGAGGAATTCCTAAATAAGTTGCCTCTAAAGCGCCACCTCCAGATCTTGATATTTGTAAATCAATTTTTGAGTAATAACTATTCATGTTTTCCACAAATTCATGCTGTATATAATTCTTTACATTTAATATATCATTAGATTTATCTTTACCAGTAATATGTATAAAACTTACATTATCTATATTGTTTTTGTTTAAAAATTTATAAACATAGTGGTTTATTTCATTTGAGCCTTGGCTACCACCTTGAATCCCTATTGTTAGAAGGTTTCTATTCTCTTTCTCTTTTTTTATTATGTCTTTATTTATTACTGGCCCAACATAAGTCCCTTTGTTTTTTAAAAGATTTTTAGTTTCTGGATAAGATGTAAATATTATTCCAGGTAAAAGACAACTTAATTTATTACCTAATCCTGCATGTATATTTTGCTCTTGACCGAAATACTTAATACCGAGTGTAAAACTTAACAATGAAGCTATCGGTGAAATATAAGATCCTGTTGATAAAATTATTTTAACTTTTTCTTTTTTTATTATTGATCTTGTCTTTATTAATGTATTTAGCAATTTATGAAAATTTAATAGATAACCAATAATCCCTATTTTTGAACGGTATATCTCTTGTATGTAAATTTTAATACTCAAATCTTCTAAATATTCATAACCTCTTTTGTCGGTAATGACAATAAAATCCTTTAACTCAATGCCTTCATCATGTAATTGCATAATTATATTTTTTGCTGGTAATACATGGCCACCTGTTCCAACACAAAATATTGCTATTTTTTTCATAAATCCTCTTTAATATCTTTAGCATAAGCCATAGTAAGACCTATAAATATGGACACCATTGCTGAGCTTCCGTACGCTACGAAAGGCAAAACAATACCCGTTATTGGTAGTAAGCCAACTATTCCGCCTAAGTTAAATACAGTTTGAATTAATACCCAAGACCCCATACCAACAAAAAATAATCTAGTAAATTCATTTTTACTGGTTAAGCCAAGACCAAAGAATGATATTATCAAAGAAACTAAACCAATTATTAATATTAGAAGTCCAAAAAAACCATATTCTTCTGCTGCAATTGAAGCTACAAAATCAGTCCATGAATTAGGGAGACTTCCCCATCTAGCCCTTGAAGTACCTGGTCCTAATCCAAATAATCCACCTGAACTAATTGCAACTTTACTTTGAAAGATTTGATAACATTCATCAGCTAATAACTCTGCTGAAATATCCGTACCTTCACATATTTTGTCATACCAAATAGTGAATCTCTTATTTCTATAGCCCATAACAGTTATTGCTAGATATGTAGGTATTGGTGATAAGGCTATTATTAATAGCGGATATCTTAATTTTACCTCTGAAAATAATAATTGAAATAAAATAATACCTGAGATTGTTAAGGTAGTTCCAAAATCTGGTTCTAATAACACTAAAAGAGCAGACAGAACTGGGAAACCTAATGCATTTTTTAAATTATAAAAATCTGATTTATCAATTTCAATATTTGATAAGTGGTGAGCAATAAATAAAATAATTATTGGTTTAGCAAATTCACTAGGCTGAAAGTTTATACTACCTAAATCAATCCACCTCCTACTTCCACCCATTACAACACCATATGTAAGTACTAAAAATAATATAGCAGTGATAGATAACATTCCGGTATAAGCTAGTTTTTTATAATAATCTTTAGAAAATTTTTTTCCAATATTGTAAATAATTAAACCCAACATAATTCCTCCAACATGTCTTTTTATAAAATGAAAATTATCATTAAATTTATTTAAGCCTATAACTGATGAAGCTGATAAGTTTATTAAAACACCGACAGTTACTAGAAAGGATATTGAAACTAAATTGATTTTTTTAAATGTTGTATGACTTACTCTAACCATTTTTTACCTTTATATTTGATACAACTGATTTAAAGAATTTGCCTCTTTCCTCATAATTCTTAAAGTCATTAAAACTTGCTCCCCCACAGGAGAATAAAACTGTATCACCTGGTTTTATGATATCTATAAGTACTTCTTGTATTTCAAATATTGACTTTAATTTAATTATTTTTGCATTTGTATCACTTAAATTAATTTCCATATCTTCTGGAACTAAAATAGTTTTAACTTTTTTAGATATTTTTAAATCTTTAGAGCTAATATTTTTTGTTATCCCATGTAATACTAAAATTCCATTATCTATTTCTGAAGTTGCCTTTGAAAGAGAATTAAAATTGGTTGACTTTGAGTCATTTATGTAAATAACATTATCAAATTGATCTATAACCTCGAACCTGTGTTCTTCCGTTTTATAATTTGATAAGAATTGTTTTATAGAATCATTATTTAAATTGAAATCATTATATAGTTTTAAATCATTAACAACTTTGAGAAAAATATATATGGTTTCTTCATATAGGGGAATATCTGAAACTATATCTAATATTCCTGCTTGTTCAATTAATTTATTTTTTTTAGAAATTAGATCATGATAATCAGGTTCAACATCAGAATCATAGTTTTCTGAACTTTCACCACTATTGGAATCTGTAAATTCACGTATTTTTAACTTTGTATTACGATATTCTTCAAAATCTAAGTGCCAATCCAAATGATCTTCATAAATATTTAAAACAATAGCTTTATATAATTTTAATCTATTTATGTAATAAAGCTGGAAACTGGAAAGCTCCATTATAACAAATTCATAATCTTCACCAATAATCTCAATCGGAGATTTTCCAACATTGCCAACAGCAATTGATTTTATTCCTTGTGAATTCAAATATTCTGTTAATAAATTAACAAACGTAGTTTTCCCGTTTGTTCCAGTTACTCCAATTATTTTGCCTTTATATATATCATTAAATAAATCAATATCTGTATTGACAATCAATTCTTTAGATTTAATTTCACCTAATAACGGATGAGTAGGTTTTATTCCCGGAGAAATAATTACTTCATCAATTTCATCCAATCTTTTCTCATCAAATATGAGCTCATTTGAAATATTTATATTTTTATCATCATCATATATTAAATATCCAATATTATTTCTTTGAAAATAATCTTCTACTGATTTCCCTGTTGCCCCGTATCCAAATATTAGTTTCTTCACTTAATTACCAAACAAGACCCAATCACCATAGAAAAGACCTAGCCCTATTACGATAACTATTCCATTTATAATCCAAAATCTAACAATAATAGTTGTTTCTGCCCAATTATTCATTTCAAAATGATGGTGTATAGGAGTCATTTTAAATACTCTTTTACCTCTATATCTAAATGACAAAACTTGAATTATTACAGACATAGCTTCAACAATATAAAGAAAACAAAAAAAGAGGATTAAGGTATCAGCTCCAATAGCAAATAATATTAGCGGGAACATTGAACCAATAAATTGTGAACCAACATCTCCCATAATTATTTTTGCTGGATTAGTATTCCACCATAGAAAACCCAAGCAAGAGCCTGCTATTGAAGATATTAAAACTGCTAATTCAACTGAAATAAAAATAGGATTTATGAAATTAGAATAATAATCAGGATGCCTAAATATCCAGAAGGCAATTATTAATATACCACCAAAAGATACTGAAGAACTTCCAGCAACTAAACCATCTAATCCGTCAGTTAAATTTACAGCATTAGTTATTCCGACAATAATAAATACAATTAAAAACCATTTAATAATTCCAACATCGATACCAAAACCACTAAATAGATAAAAGATAGTTGAGTCATTTAAAAAATAAAAATAGTAACTTCCCAATAAAGCCACAATTGATTGAAGTATAAATTTATTTTTTGCTTTTAAACCTAAATTTCTATTCTTATTTACTTTCAAATAATCATCAATCAGTCCAACAAAGCCCATTAGGGTGCCTAAAAGTAAAAGATTAAATATTTCTGGTTTTATAGACAATAATTCAACTTTGTAACCTTTGCCAATAGTCCAAAAATTTATATGTGACAAAATAAAGCCTACGAAAGAACCTAAAATAATAAATACTCCCCCCATTGTTGGAGTTCCCTTTTTATGCTCATGAAAATTTAATTCTTCCTGTATTGGTTGTCCTATATTTCTAGTTTTAAAATAATTAACACCAATTGATGTAGAAAAAATTACAAATAAGAAACTTAGACCGCCAGCAACTATTATTCCAATCATAATTTTTCCTTAATATACTCTTTAACTATTTTTTGATCGCTAAATTCTACTGAAGAGCCTTTAAATTCTTGAATTGTCTCATGACCTTTCCCTAATATTAATAATACAGAATCTTTCTCGAGATTATTAATCCCTTCTATTATTGCGTCTTTTCGATTAAGTATTACTTGAGTTTCTTTATTTAATTCAATACCACTTAATATATTTTTGGCTATTTCTTTTTCGTCTTCATACCTTGGATTATCATTTGTAATTATTATCTTGTCAGCTAAATTAACAGCATTACCCATTAAAGGTCTCTTTTCTTTATCTCTGTTTCCTCCAGCACCCAAAATAACAATAACTTTACTATATTTATTTTTAACAAAATTAATAACTTGAGTAATTGATTCTGGTGTGTGTGCAAAATCTACAATAATTTCATTATTATTTTTATATTTGATAATTTCATACCTGCCAAGCGGATTTGTTAATTTCAATGATGCTTCTAATATTGAATCTAAATCATTAAGTTCTGAAAAATAAGCCATTGAAAGTGCGAGCAAATAGTTTAAATGTGATTCTGGACCTGACAAAGGAACTGAAACATCATAATTATTTCCTTCGATTTCAAAATTTATATCATAATTTTCTTTTCTAACAATAACATTCTTTATATACAAATTATTTTTTTTATTCATGCCAATACTAAATGAAGGTATCGTTGTTAATGATTTAATTTTATTTCCCCATTGTGAATCTATATAAACAAATTTTTCTGATATTTCATTTTTAAAAAGTTTCAATTTTGAATTGAAATAGTTTTCAATATTTTTATGATAGTCAAAATGATCTTGCGATAGATTTGTAAATCCAGACACTTTAAATTTTACTCCTTTTAATCTATCTTGTTCTAAAGCATGTGAAGATATTTCAACTATTACATCATTAATTTCATTATTTTCTTTGAGGCCTAATAATTTTATTATATTGAATAGTTTTGGAGTAGTTAAATGTTCTTCATTAGTAATTTTTTTTAGTTGAACTGACTCAGTAGTTCCAATAAATAAGGACTTTGAACTAATCAACTGATTTAAATAAAAACCTGTTGTTGTTTTACCATTTGTTCCAGTTATTCCATAATAATTTTTATTTTCATAATTTGGACATATTTTTTGTAAAACATCTTTAAATATTTCATCATAATTTTTTACTTTTATTATTTTATCGTTTGAAACAGTACAATCTTCCTTAGTTACAATTGCTTTTACATCACTATCAAGAGCTTCCCTAATTAACTTATCAAGCTTTTCTAATGATTTATTATTTAAAAAAAGTATTGAATTTTTGGTTATATCAACAGTGCTGTTTATGATTTCATTAGAATTAATATTTTTACTTGAAAATAACTCATCAATATTTAATGAATTCATTGTTAATCCTTAGGTACAAAGTAAGTAATAATTTTTTTAAATACTGGAGCTGCTGTAGACCCACCTGTTACATATTCAGATGATGGATTTGTTTTTGCTCCCCAAAGAACTACTGACCCAACAATTGGACCTTCTTTTGTTTCAACAAATCCTGTAAATGAAGTGTTGAATCTATCTTCTGAGTATCCTACTCCTTCTATATGTGTCCTGCTTGTCCCAGTCTTACCCCCAATAATATAACCCTCTTTTCTAAGAGATTTTCCTGTACCATTTTTTCCTTCTACCACATTTATAAGTAGTTTTTTTAATCTTTCCGACATTTCTGCACTAATAATTTCATTATCTATAAATTCAACTTTATCTTTTTGCACTAAAGTTAATTTTACATCTCTACCGCCATTAGCAATTATGCTATAAGCTCTAACCATTTGATACTGAGATACGGTTATAGAGTAGCCAATGGACAAGGAACTTAAACAAGTTAAACAACGTTTATAGTCAACGAATCCACCTTTCGCTTCTCCTGTTAGTTCAACGCCTGTTTTTTGAGAAAAACCAAACTTCATTAAATAATTTTCAATCTCAGCAACACTAGAAGCTTCTGTCACTTTAATAGTTCCTACGTTTGATGATCTTTCAATTATTTCTTTAACAGTTAACTGATAGGGCTCGTGATTTAAAAAATCTCTAAAACAACCCTTGAGTCCCTCATAGAGCTTCCCACAAGAATTTTCAATTATCTCAATTTTATCTTCTACATAATATGTATCATTTTCATTTAATACTTGACTATCAAGTAAAGACCCTATCGTAAATATTTTCAATGCTGAGCCAGGTTCGTACAAAGCTCTTCCACTAATTAAATTTATATTAAAATATTCATTATTAATATTTGATTTTTCAGCAGAAATAATTATTTCACCGTTTTCAGCGTTTACAAATACAACGGAGCACTTAAATGCATTGGTTGCTTTTATAGCATCTATACAAAGATTTTCAGAAATATATTGCAATTCATGATCAATTGATAAAACTAAATCTGCCCCATGGATTGGGTCTAATATACTACTTTTGCCTTGTGGAATAAAATCCCCATTTGGTGCTGCTTCATATCTCAATTCTCCATCCTTACCCTTTAAAGAATTATCAAAATAGAGTTCTAAACCTTCAATCCCATTTCCATCTGGATCTACATGGCCAATGATATGTTTTAATGAATCTGTATAAATAATTCTTTTAGAGGATTTTTCAACATTAATTCCTTCATAATTCCAATCTTTAATTTTCGAACCTACATCAAAATCAACATTCCTTTTAAGATAAAAATAATTCTTATTATTGTTAAGACTCTCATTGATTATTGACTTATCAATTTTTAGCAATGGAGATAAAAGTTCAGAAGCATTTTCTTTGTTACTTATTTTATCTGGATAAATACCAATATTGAAAGCATTAATACTTTCTGATACTTCATTATAATTTTTATCAAGAATTGATCCCCTTTTAGCTTCTATTATTTCTATTTTTTGTCTGTTTGATAATGCTTTATTTTTAAAATATTCAGAATCAGTAAATTGAAGCTTGTATATTTCTTCAATAAATATTACTGATGAAAATAATGCAAATATATTTAAAATTAAAAATAAAGTTAATAGTTTCGTCTTCTTGAACCTCATAATTATCTACCAAAACCTAAGATTGCAATTTTTTCTTTTTCTTGACTTTTTAATTTATAAGGTATTTCTAACTTGTTTATTTTTTGCGAAATTTCTAATCTTTCGTAAGAATTTATTTTTGCTAATTGTTCGATACTACTTATTGAATATTTTTCTTTATGTTTTTGTTTAATCAACATTTTTTGTTTTTCTAATATATCTATTTCTGTATTCAATTCACCTTTCTTATTTTCTAATTCATTGATTCTTATATTCAGAATTAAGGGCGCTGAAACTATTGCAAATATTGATAGGTAAATTGATATAAATAAAAAAGATTTTCTCATAATTTAACTACATACCTCATAATCGCTGATCTCGATCTCGGATTAGATTCTTTCTCTTTTTCTGATGGTGTATATTTTTTTTTCTTTGGGTATGTAAATTGTTGCTGTGTATCACATGCACAAATAGGAATCCTAGGATCACAAATGCAATACGTAGTAATTTCATTAAAAAACTTTTTAACAATCTTATCTTCAAGAGAATGATAAGAAATACAAACTATTACTCCCTTTTTATTTATAGAGTCTTTTATCGAATTTAATGAATCTTTTATTTCATTTAATTCATTATTAACTTCAATTCTTAGGGCTTGAAATATTCTTCTTATTGTTTTATCAGTAAATATAGGATTTTGTTTAGGGACAGCTTCTCTGATTACAGAGACTAATTCATTTGTAGTTGTGAGAGGTCTAGATTCAACTATTTTTATAGCAATTTTTTTAGAATACTTATCTTCACTATAGTTTTTTAAAACACTAATTAATTCTTTTTCTGAATAGTTATTTACAATTCTTTCAGCAGTTAATACTTGTTTAGTATTCATTCTCATATCCAGATTTGCATTTTTTTGAAAAGAAAAACCTCTTAAATCAGAATCAACCTGATGAGAAGATAATCCGAAGTCATAAAAAACTCCACTTAAAGGTAGATAATTATTTTTTGACAAAAAATTGTATATTTCAGAAAAATTTAAATGGAAAACATCATGCTCATTTTTACTATTATTTACAGATTCTAAATCACGATCAAATCCCAGAAAATTTAAATGGTTAAAATTATTTAATAAATTGAAATGTGAACCATAACCATAAGTTGCATCTACAAAAGTTCCACTAGGTACATCTTTAAGTAAGGAAGAGACTTCTTCCATCATCACACCCTCATGTGGCAAATACTCGGCCCTGTTTGTATTCATACCCAGCTCTCTAGTACTGGCACCAATTGGAAAGTTGGGCGGAGTAAGGGTATTCCAATTTAGTTGTCTAGAGAGCTGGCTATGAACTTATCCTTTCACTTCGTTAATATTTGCAAATGCTTTATCAGCATCGTTTTGAATTTTTTTCCAAACTTTTGTAGACCAAATTTCAATAACTGGACCTGATCCTGTAACCGTTACATCATCATTTATATCGATGTCACTGTATTTTCTTAGATTTTCAGGTATCTGTATTCTTCCTGCTGAATCTAATTGAGAATCAATAGCTCCACTAAATAAAGCCCTTCTCAATTGTCTGGAAGTCTTTTCAGTAGGAGGAAGTGAAGCCATTTTTGCAGATTCATCAAGCCAATTTTTCTTAGTCAACACCTGTAGGCAATTATCTAGTCCCTTAGTGACCACACAGCCCTGTTGAAGCTCTTTTCTGAATTTCGAAGGTATTACTACCCTTCCCTTCGAATCCATAGTATGTCTAAATTCACCAAGGAACACTTTTCTCCGCCTTTCGTGCCTTGAACCACTTTTACACATTATATGACACTTTATGACACTGCGCAACACAAAACAAGAAAAAAAATTATGCCGAAATTAGGTATTCTTCCCATTCGGGGTCTGGATTAGATCCAATTATTGTTTTTATCCAGAAATTACCTTCTGGTTTAATTGGAAAATTTTTTAGTTTCAAGATTGTTTGATTTAATAATTTATCTGCTTTTACAAGATTGCATTTCTTACAACAAGCAACAACATTTAACCACTCATGTTTACCGCCTTTTGATTTTGGAATTATATGGTCTATCGACTCAGCAGTATTTCCACAATATTGACATGTATTAAAATCTCTTATAAATATATTTGATCGATTTAAAGCTACTCTCCTTGCATAAGGTGCTTTCACATAATAAGTTAATAAAGCTACTTTTGGAATTTTAATAACTTTATTTTCTGAATGAATTTCTAAATTCGATTCTTTTATAACATTTATTTTATTTGATAAGAGTAGTGACACTGATCTTTTTGCTGAAGCAACAGAAAGAGGTTGAAAAGTAGAATTTAAAATAAGAGTTCTATGCGCGTTAAAATTATTCATAATAAAATATTATGTTTTATATTTTTGTTAAGCATGCCTTTGCTGACTAAGTACATCTTCTTCTACTCTAGTCAACAAATTTAAAAATCTTTCTTTATCTAATTCAAATTTGGTTACATCTTCTCTTACTTCTTTTGTTACCACATCAATTGTTTCAAAAAATGCAAGTTGACCTGACTTCAGTGCATCAAAAACTTTATCTTCTTCTATTGAAAATATTGTGTCACCATCTGATATAAGTTTTACTTCTGAAAGTTGATCTTCAAGATTTCCATTTGTTGTTAAATATTTCCACGCTCTTCTAACTCTTTGAATACTCATACCATTATCTAATAAAGTTTTAATAACTCTAAGAGAAACAATGTCTCTAAATGAATAAAGCTTTGGTACTCCAGGTTTTCCGTTTGATGATTGTATTGTTGGAGAAACTAATCCTACTTTATCCCAATATCTTAATTGATGTGAAGTGCAGCCTGATAAATAACAAGCTTGTTTAGATGTTAATGCATCTTTCTTCAAAATCCTTACTCCTTAAAAAATATGATGTATTATTAAATTTAATTTATTCTATTTCTTTTGTCTAGAGTTATCTTTATTTCTTAGAAGATTAAATATTTGCCTAAAATTCCATTCATTGATATTTTCAGCTTTCAGAAGTGATCTTGTATTGGTAACAAAAACATAACCAGCTAAAGCCATCAATACAAATCCAATAACTGCAACAAGTGGTTGTATAATATAAGAACCAATCATCAAAAAAAATCCAAGAATAAATGTTATACCTGAAATGATTGATCTACCTCTTGAAAAGTTTGAAAGTGTTAAAGATTTAACAGCCTTTTCAAGTTTTGGGTCTTCTTCAGTTAAACCCAGTTCAATTTGTTTTAATATCTCTTCTTCTTTTTTATTCAAACCCATATGAAGATTTTAATATAATTTGAAACTACGCTGTACTTGTGAGCAAATTATTTTTGAGGCATGGAGAAGTCAAAAACAAGAAAGATATCTTTTATGGCGATTTAGCTGGTTATGAATTGAGTAAGAAAGGTCACAATCAAGCTGAAAGTGCTGCTAAATACATTTTTAATAATTTTGATATTAAATATATTTTTTCCTCCCCATTACTTAGAGCAAGACAAACCGCTGAACCTTTATCAAAACTATTTAAAATAAATATCAACTATAGAAATAATTTAATTGAGTGGGGTGGAACAAACATCTGGAAAGGTAAAACTTTTAACGAATTTAGCCAAACTGAAGAATACAAACAATATTTAGATGATCCAGTGAAACTAAAGTCAAATGAAGAGACTTATTTTGATGTATATAAAAGAGTTAAAAATATATATCAAGAATCCAATAACTCTGTCTTTGTTAGCCATCAAGATACAATAAGGTCATTTACATATTACAAACTAAAAGAAGATTCCTTTAATATCAATAAACCTGAACATTGCGGAATTCATGAAATAATAAATAATGAACTTATAGTTCATACTTACCCTGCTTAAGTGAGTATATAATATAAAATAATTAAACTTAGGCCGAAAGATCCACAAAAAATAACAGTACCTATTATTGGTTCTAACGATTTTAAAAACTTTGTTTTAACTTTCTCTAAATATATTTCAACTAATCGCCTACTTAAAACAAAAGAAATAAAACCAGCAACTATAAAGTAAACAAAACTCATTAATGAAAGCCAAGGATTAACATAATTCATACTAAGGTAAACTTAATATCTATATGGCATTTAGCAAGAAAACAAAATTAATTTTTTATTCATTAGTTTTTGTATTTTCAACATACATTGGATATATACTAGGAAATGCTTTTTGTGTTAATAATTGTTCTTTTACATTAATTGCAAATATATTAGTTACTAACCTTGTTACTTTATCTGGACTCTTTGTTTTAATTAATTTGTCAGAAAAATCAATCACTGAGTGGAATGAAAAAAATTACTATGAAGAAGAGTGACTTATAGTCTCAACAATATTATCTAAATCTTCTTTATTGATATCTTTATGTAAAACTAGTCTTACAATATTTTTTTTAATCAATCCGGCTTTAATATTCCTTTTTTCAAGTTTTTTAAGAAAATTATTAGACAAAGTAATGTCTTTGAAGAATAGAAATATCATGTTGGTTCCTTTATATTCAATTTCATCAATTAACTTTAATTTTTCTCTAATTTCAGTAAGTTTTTTATAAATATAAAGAGTTTTTTCGTGATCATGAAGCAATTCTTCTCTTTTATTTATTGCATGTTTTGCAGCAGAAGCAATAATTCCAACCTGTCTCATGCCTCCCCCGAGCTTTTTCCTATATTCTCTTGAATTCTCTATAAATTCATTAGTACCTAACAGCATTGATCCTATTGGTGCTCCTAATCCTTTAGAGAAACAAAATGTGAGACTGTCACAATATTTTCCATAGTCATAACCTTTTTTTTCTTCTAAAATTGCATGCCATATTCTTGCACCGTCAATATGGAGTTTCAGTTCACTTTCTTTTGCTAACGATGAAATTGACTTTATCTTATCAAATGGAACAATACTGCCACCTGATGCAAGGTGTGTATTTTCGATACTAACTAATGAGATTTTCGGTTTATGAATTTTAGAATCTTCAATAGTTTGTTTTAAATCATCTTCATCTAGAACGCCGTCTATATTCTTAATATCTCGAAATTGTATTCTTGATAGAAATGATGAGGCTCCATGTTCGTAATTCTTAATATGTGAATCAGAAGATGTAATAACTTCTTCACCAGGATTTGTATGATTTAATAACGATATTTGATTACCCATTGTTCCAGAACTTACAAATAAACCAGCTTCAAATCCTAAAAGTTCTGCACAGAATTCTTCTAATTCATTAACAGTAGGATCTTCCCCATATTCATCATCTCCTACTTGAGCTTTAACAATCTCATCTAACATTTCCTTAGAAGGTTTAGTAACTGTATCAGAGCGTAAATCTATCATATTTAATTCTATCATTTTGTAATACTCATCAAAGAAAATTATCTACCTGTGAATAAAAATTATCTGAACTTGATTCTTTGATAATATAAATTAGTTCAATATCTTTAAAATCTATATTTTTTTCTGAAACAAACTTTTTGTTTAAACATAAACTCATCGAACCCAATGGTTTATCTATTTTATTAAACATCTCTCTTTTTTTATAAAGTGAGTCTACGGAACCAAGCCATTGATTAATACCCACTGAATATTGTTTCATTGTTTTAATGATTAAATTTGATTGTCCCCCTAAAAAAAGGCTTTTCCCTTCTTTAGACAATTCAAAATTCTCAACTATATATGAGACAACCTCCTCTAAGTTATTAGAGTAGTTTGGTAAATTTTGTTCATATGTATCATCGCCTAATCCAAGTCCTAATTTAAAACCATCTATTTCTAGAAATGGATTTATATATTTGTTAATTAAATTATCTATTTTTCTTTTATTTATATTTAATACTGCTGTGCCAATGTTGAATTTTCTTTTTTCATAATTTTGAAGTAAGTTTATTGAATTTCTGATTTCATACATATGTAATTTACTATCTACTGGATTATTTGAATGATCAAATACATAAACAGTCTGTAAATTTTTTTGATTTAAATAATCTAATTTCTTTTGAATATCTTTTTCGAAAAATGTGCCTGGAAGCAATACCGCTTTATTTTGTTTACTCATTCAAAGCAAGTATAGATGCACCTAAAATTCCAGAATCTGATTTAAAGTTACATATTTCAATTATTGGAAACTCTCTGGATTTAAATTCATAATTTTTTAATATAAACTCATTAAGTAATCCTACTAAATCATAGGGGTTGTCCGACATACTCCCTCCTAAAACAAATATCTCATTATTGAATATCTCAAAAAATGAGACTAAACCTCTACTTAAATAAAGAAGGATTTTCTCTCTAACCTCGAGTTCTTCTTTAGTTAATGTAAGTGATTTGTCAAAAAGTATAGAACCAATACCTAATGCAGAAAAAGCTTTTGATAGTTCAGAATTTGAATTTAGTTTGCTTAATTCTTTACATTGATCTGTCCATTTTTTTGCTGAAACAATTGACTCTAGACAACCAACTTTTCCACAATTACAAGTTTCATCTGGACTGTCTGAAACCAATATATGACCTAACTCACCTGCACTTCCTCTACCTCTGTATATATTTCCATTAGTTACTATTCCCCCACCAATTCCGGTTCCAAACGTAAGCATTAACAAATTAGAATACTTATCCTGATAGTTTTGTATATATTCAGCATATGCTGCAACATTTCCATCATTATCAAGATAAAAGTTTTCTTCATCGAAGTTTGATAATTTCTTAAAATCTATTTCATACTTAATGTTTGTCCCATATAAATATTTACTTTCTTTTTTATTTATGAAGCCTGGCATGGCAATTGATATTTTCTTAAAATTTTCTTTATTAGTTTCTTGGATCTCATTAACTATATTTATAAAATTAATTTCATTACTTGGTGTCTCAATTACACCTTTACTAATAATTTCTAATTTATCTGAAACGATTCCATATTTCATGGAAGTTCCACCAACATCAAGTGCTAAAACATTCATATATCTATTGATGATAATTCTAAATAGTGGCTATTTGCTCTAAAATATCCTACATTCATACATACTGTAGACCCAATCATCCATTTAGTTGCTTTTGGTTGGTGAACATCTCCAAATAAAGATAGTCTTGGTTTATTAGCTAGAATGTATTTCTTAAGGCTTTCCCAGCCTTGTTCTTTTTTATTTGTAATTACATCAATTATTAAGTAATCAATTAAAGGTGGGGCATGTGTGCATATGATATCAACATCAACTAATTTATTTAACTTATCTTCAAAGTCTTCCTCTGAGATCTCTCCTCTTGCTTTGATAGGTGTAGGAACTCCTCCACCAGCAAAGCCAATCTTATGATTTTTATACTCAAGAACTTGACCATCAACATTACTCACATTATTAGTTTTTACTGACTCAAATATCTTAAGAGAGTCTACGTTGCCTGGAATCATCCATACTTCATAATCTTTTAATACCTCAAATACTTCTTTATATTGCCGTTCTATTGCATCCTCTATCTCTCGCTGTTTTCTTTTAGGATCTTTAGCAAATAATTCTTGCCATAAATTTTTTCTTTCATCAAAATTATGATCTTTTCTAAGTTGTATTAATTTATTTAAGTTTTCAGCCCCAAAGACATCTTTTGCAATCCCATCCCCGTTTCTATAGTCAATCCAATTAATTAAATCACCTAATATAACTACTGGTTCTTTAGTTTTTGGAAGAAGTTTTAAAGAATCTAAACCGTGATGAACATCAGAAATAAATAGCATCTTAATAACTATCCTGTTACAGCTCCCTTTTCTGCTCCTGTAACTAACTTGGAATATTTATTTAAAATTCCTGATTTGTATCTTGGTTCAGGATTAGAGTAGTTTTTTAGTCTTTTTTCAATTTCATCTTTATTTATATTTAGATTCAATTCTCTTTTCTTTAAATTCAAACTAATTTCATCACCATTTTGACAAATTGCTATAGGTCCTTTATCAAAACTTTCTGGAGTAACATGACCAATACATAAGCCCGTTGTTCCTCCTGAAAATCTCCCATCAGTAATTAATAGAACATCTTTACCTAGTCCAGCACCTTTCATTGCAGCAGTTATTTGTAACATTTCTCTCATCCCAGGTCCACCTTTTGGTCCTTCATTTCTAATAACAACAACCTCTCCTTTTTTGATTTTATTATTAAACAAAGCATCTAATGCTTCCTGTTCACTGTCGAAGACGTTTGCAGGTCCTTTGAAAGTATCTATTTCTATACCAGCAACTTTTACGACAGATCCATTAGGAGATAGGGATCCTCTTAATATAGCAAGACCACCTTCATCAGAAATAGGATTATCCGGGAAATAAACAACATCTTGGTCCTTCGGGATTTCAATACTTTCAAGATTTTCTCCTACTGTTTTTCCTGTAACTGTCATACAATCTGGATTAATTAATTTATTTTCAAGCAAAATTTTTGACACAACAGGAACTCCACCAATTTTATCAAGATCTACCATGTGGTATTTTCCAAATGGCTTCATGTCAGCCAAATGAGGAACTTTCCTTGCTAGTTCATCAAATATATCAATAGTTAAATTGACTCTCGCTTCATAAGCAATACCTAATAAATGTAATACTGCATTTGTACTCCCTCCAAGAGATAAAACTGTTGTAATAGCATTATGGAAAGCTTCTATAGTCATTATGTCTCTAGGTTTTATATCATTTTTTAATAAATAATTTAATTGATTTCCAGTTTCTTTTGCCGCCTGTCTTAATCTTTTGTCTTCTGCTTGTATCGATGCTGTTCCAGGAAGGCTCATTCCTATAGCCTCTCCCACAGAAGCCATAGTGTTTGCTGTAAACATTCCTGCACAAGATCCTTGACCTGGACATGCAGCACACTCTATTTCATATAGTTCTTCTTCAGAAATCAAACCTTTTTCTAGTGCTCCTATACCTTCAAAAACATCAACTATAGATATATCTTTGCCTTTATATTCTCCTGGTAAGCTACTTCCGCCATAAAGAAATATAGATGGTCTGTTTATACGTGCTGATGCCATAAGCATTCCTGGTAAAGATTTATCACATCCAGCTATTGTTACCATTCCATCGAATCTTTCGGCGTGCATAACAAGCTCTACTGAATCTGCAATAACTTCTCTTGATACTAGGGAAGCTCTCATTCCTTCATGACCCATTGATATTCCATCTGAAACAGCTATTGTAGAAAAAATCAATCCAGCTGAATCTTCACCATTAACTCCTTCTTTTGCATGCTCAGAGAGCTCGGGTCCAGTCAAATTACAGGGTGTAACCTCATTACCAGCAGAAACAATACCTACTTGAAACTTTTGAAAATCTTCATCCTTAAGACCTACTGCTCTTAACATTGCACGAGCTGCAGACTTTTCCACTCCTTGAGTTACATCATCAGAAAATTTAGCCATAGATTAAGGATAGATTATTTACCTGACTAAATCATTTCATTTAATCTTTGATACTCATTTAAGACTAAATTACTTTCCTCATTTTCAATATCTAGATATTTATGTAATAAATAAAACTCTCCTATCTTCCACAAGGCCCAAATACAATAAAATCGAATCAAATCAGACTCAGAATTTAATAATTTTAGAAAGGTATCTTTACTATTTTTTGATGGATTATTTGCTAAAGCTATTATTGCATTTCTTTTTAAGAAATCTCCATCTCTTTTTGGAATATAAAACCAATTATATTTCTTAACCAATTCTTCACTTTCAGTATTTAATATTTCAATTAAATCGACTGAAGAATTACTGCTGATATTAATTTTTCTATCCTGCCCTGGAGGACATGAAATAAGACACTCGTCACAACCATAGAATCGATTTCCTAATCTTTCCCTCATTTCATGGGGAATAATATCTGGAGACTGTAACCAATAAGAAATGCACTTTGTTGAATCTAAAACATAATCATCATCTAATGCACCTGTGGGACAAGAAATTTGACAAAGATTGCAACTGCCACATGAGTAGTCATTCTTCTTTTCTAGTTTAAATTTTTTTTCAACATATATATTGCCGATTAATTGCCAGGGCCCCTTACCAGGAGAAAGCATCATTGTGCTCTTACCTTGCCAACCTAAACCGGCTTGTTCAAAAAATAAACGGTCATAATGTTTTGGGTTATCAATAAACTGTGCTGTTCTTAAATTCTTATTTTCAAAATGTTCTTTAATTAAAGTAATAAATTTTTTTAAAGGAACATAATAATCTTCTTTTGCAAATCTAGCTATAGACCCTTCACCTGGGGAATAACCCAAATTAAAATTATTTTGTTTTAAATACGAGTAGGAAACAATAATACATGATTGAGCCCATTCAAATTTATCTCCCAATCCTGAATAAGTAGGCTCAGAGAAAGTAAATTTCATATTTGCATGTCTATTTTCCTGTTTTGCCTTCTCAATCTGTAGTGATCGATCTAAGTCTGAAGGTAGATTAACAACAGATAAACTTATCCCATCAGGAACTTCTATATTATTTTGAGATAAATAATTTAATAAATTTATATCTTCCATTTTTATCAGCATTTACTATAGTTAAGTCTAATGAAAAGAATAGAAATCTTGATTACTTTATTAGTGCTAGTGCTTATGTAGCGCTCTCTGATATGTATTGAGCGCCTCCCCAAAATTAGGGAGGTTTTTTTTTGAGGGTAATTATGACAAAAGAAAAGTTATCGGGTGCCGAACTTATAGTAAGAACACTTGAGCATTTAAATGTTTCAACTGTTTTTGGGGTTCCAGGTGGTGCTATTTTGCCTGCTTATGATCCACTATATGACAGTCCTATAAGACATATCTTGGCAAGACATGAACAAGGTGCTGGTCATATGGCTGAAGGTTACGCACAAGCAACAGGTGATGTAGGTGTAGTTATAGCTACTTCCGGACCTGGTGCTACTAATCTAATAACCTCTCTTAATAATGCATTAATGGATTCAACCCCACTTTTAGCAATTACTGGTCAAGTTGCATCAGATTTTATAGGTAATGATGCTTTCCAAGAGGCATACACAGTAGGTTTAACAATTTCAGCAACTAAACATAATTATTTAATTACTAATGCTGAAGAAATACCCCAAGTTCTTCTTGAAGCAAAACATATTGCTACAACAGGAAGGCCTGGTCCTGTGTTGGTAGATATTCCAAAAGATATTTTAAATGAAAAAGCTAACTGGACTGAACCGAAGTTAGAAGATTTACCTGGATACAAACCAACTCTTGAAGCAAATCCAAAAATGATACAACAAGCAGTTGAATTAATTAAAAATGCAAAAAAACCAATCCTCTATGTAGGTGGTGGAATAATTCATTCAAAAGCTAATAAGGAGTTATTTGAATTATCTACAAAATATAATATCCCAGTTGTTACAACTCTAATGGGTAGAGGGGCATTTCCTGATGGAAATGAATTATGTATAGGAATGCCTGGTATGCATGGAAATTACACAGCAACTACATCAATTCAAAAATCAGATCTTCTAATTGCATTAGGTGTAAGATTTGACGATAGAGTAACAGCAAATCCAAAATTCTTTGCACAGAAAGCTAAAGTAATTCATGCAGATATTGATCCAGCAGAAATAGGTAAAGTTCGTGAACCAGAAGTCCCTATTGTCGGAGATGCTAAAAGTGTTATTAATGGTTTAATAGAAAAATTAGGAGATTCAGAAATAGACACAAATAGTTGGCTAAACGAAATAAAGGATATGAAAGAAAACTATCCATTAAATTACAACCAAGAAGAAAAAGGTCCTTTGAAAGTGCCGTATGTATTGGAAGAACTCCAAAAAATGTCTGAAGAAGACTCTATTGTAGTTTCAGGAGTTGGACAACATCAAATGTGGATATCATTACATTGGAAATTTAAATCTCCTAATACCTGGTTAAATTCAGGCGGATTAGGCACTATGGGGTACGCGCTTCCTGCCGCTATTGGTGCAAAAGCAGCTTTCCCTGATAAGCAGATACTTGCATTAGATGGAGATGGTTGTTTCCAAATGACATGTCAAGAATTAATAACAGCTTCAACTGAAAATATTCCATTAAAAATTGTAGTTTTTAACAATGGGAATCATGGAATGGTAAGGCAGTGGCAAAAAATATTTTACAATCATAGATTTTCAGCTTCAGAACTAACTCATCATACACCTGACTATGTTGCACTTGCTGAAGCAATGGGAGCTACTGGGCTAAGAATGGTCGAAAAATCCGATGTTAAGAGGGTTTTTGAGGAAATGTTTAAAACTAACGATAGACCAGTTTTGGTTGATTGTGTTGTTGACCCTGATGATATGGTATTCCCAATGGTTAAAGCCGGCGGAAGTAACGATGAGGTAATTTTAAATGAGGATGATTTAAAAAACATATGAGTGAAAGAATCCTAAGTGTATTAGTTGAAGATAAACCAGGTGTATTAGCTAGGGTTGCTTTAACTATTTCTCGAAGAGGCTTTAATATTAATTCTTTATCTGTAGGGCCAACGAACATAGAGGGTAGGTCGAAAATGACAATAGTCACAGAGCTTGAGTCAGTAGAGCAAGTTAAGAAACAATTAAATAAACTAGTAAACGTAATTAAAATCGTAGAACTGGATCCCGACAATACTATAGAGTCAGAGGTTCTACTTATGAAAGTATCTATAAATAAAGAAACTCAAACCTCGGTTATTGAAAAAGCAAATCTATCAGGAGCTAAGTCAGTTGATGTAGGGCAAGATTATGCAGTATTTGAATTAACAGGAACATCCAAAGAATTAATAAAATTTGAAAAACTTTTAAAGCCCTATGGAATTATTGAAATGATTAGGGGTGGAAGAATTGCCATCCAAACAAAACTTTAGGAGGATAAATGGAAACTAAAATTATATATGACGATTCAATAGATAAGGATTTAATTAAATCAAAGAAAGTTACTGTTATTGGCTTTGGTAGTCAAGGCCATGCTCATGCGCTTAATCTTCATGAGTCAGGCGTAGATGTAACTGTTGGATTAAGAGAATCTTCAGAATCATTTAAGAGAGCATCCGAAATGGGATTAAAAGTTGCAAATATAAAAGACTCAACCACTGATGCAGATGTAGTTATGCTTCTATTACCTGACCAACTTATGGCAGATATATACAATAACGATATAGCACCTCATATGAAAGATGGTTCTACTTTACTTTTTGCACATGGATTTAATATACATTTCGAAGAAATAATTCCTCGTGAAGATATATCTATAGGAATGATTGCACCGAAGGGCCCAGGTCACTTATTAAGGAGAACATATGAAGAAGGTTCTGGAATGCCGTGTCTAGTTGCAGTAGAAAAAGATGTAACGGGAAATACTTTTGACGTAGCACTCTCCTACTCGTCTGCTATTGGTGGAGGCAGAGCAGGAATTTTAAAGACTACATTTAAAGAAGAAACTGAAACAGATTTGTTTGGTGAACAAGTCGTATTATGTGGAGGATTAACAGAACTAATAAGAAATGGTTTCGAGACTTTAGTTGAAGCAGGATACCAACCAGAAAGTGCTTATTTTGAAACTTTACACGAAGTAAAACTAATAGTTGATCTTATGTATGAAGGTGGTTTTGAATGGATGAGGCACTCTATTTCTGATACTGCAGAATATGGTGATTTTTCAAGAGGTTCAAGAATTATCACTAACGAGACAAAAAAAGAAATGAAAAAAGTTCTTGAAGAAATACAGTCTGGTGCTTTTGCTAAAGAGTGGATGTCACAAGCTAGAGAAGGGGCTCCTTTCCTTAATCAGAAAAGAGAAGAGGCTTCTAAACACCAACTTGAGAATATAGGAAAAGAATTAAGGCAAATGATGCCTTTCTTAAATGCAAAGGATATTAAAAAAGATATATGAGTTCTGACCAATTAATAATTTTTGATACCACATTAAGGGATGGTGAACAAAGTCCTGGTATAGCTCTTACACCTACTGAAAAACTCTTAATAGCTCAACAATTAGAAAAATTAAAAGTTGATGTTATTGAAGCTGGTTTTGCTGCTTCATCTCCTGGAGATTGGGAAGGTGTTAATCTAATTGCTAAAAATATTAAAAATTCAACAATAGCTTCTTTAGCTAGGTGTGTGGCAGATGATATAGATCAAGCTTGGGAAGCTATTAAAGTTGCAAATAATTCTAGAATCCATGTATTTACCTCTACTTCAGATATACATATGGAACATATGCTTAGAAAAACTAAAGAAGAAGTACTTGAAGATGCAAGAGAATCAGTTAAATATGCAAAAAAACTTTGTGATAATGTTGAATTTTCTGCACAAGATGCAACTAGGACAGATAAAGATTTTTTAATTGAAATATTAAAAGTAGCTGTCGAAGAAGGTGCTACAACAATTAACGTTCCAGACACTGTAGGGTATGCAACACCTTCCGATTATCTTGAACTTCTTACAGGGGTGTACGATGAGGTGAAAGGTAAAAACGAAGATATTATAATTTCTACACATTGTCATAATGATCTAGGGTTAGCAGTTGCTAACTCTCTAACTGCAATTACCGCTGGTGCTAGACAAATAGAAGGCGCTATTAATGGAATAGGTGAAAGAGCTGGAAATACTTCTACTGAAGAAATCATTATGGCTGTAAAAACAAGACAGGATCAATATGGTGTTGATATCAAAGCAGAGACAACAGAAATACTTGAAACATCTAGACTTGTTTCTAAACTAACCGGATATCCAGTTCAATATAATAAAGCTGTTGTTGGAAAAAATGCATTTAGTCACGAGTCTGGAATACATCAACATGGATATCTAAGAAATACAATGACTTATGAGATTATGACCCCTGACTCAGTAGGGCAAGAAGCAAAAATTATTTTAGGTAAACACTCTGGAAGAGCAGGGTTTAAAGATGCATTAGACAAGTTAAAAATAGAACTTGATGAAGAATCATTCAACTCTAGCTTTGAAACATTTAAAAAATTGGCAGACAGAAAAGGTGAAATTGTTGAGAATGAACTACTTGCAATTGTTGGACAAGTATCAACACATGGAGCACCTGTTAAATTAATCTCAGTTTCTGTAAACAGTAAGGACGTCTACGCTTCAGCAACCGTAACTCTTGATGTTAAAGGTGTTGAAAAAACTAAAAGCGCTGAAGGAGACGGAATGATTGATGCAGCTTTTACTGCTGTTAAACAAATCTTGAATTCAGATGCAAAATTAATTGATTATAAAGTTGATAGTATTACCAAAGGCTCAGATGCTACAGCAGAAATTGTTACTATCATCAATGATGGACATAACTTAAAGCAAGGAAGAGCAGTCTCAACTGACGTTGTACAAGGTTCTGTAGAATCTTTCCTAAATGCTCTTAATAAATAAAGATGAAAAAATATAACATATCTCTTCTGCCAGGTGATGGTACGGGCCCAGAAGTAGTAAATGAAGCAGTTAAAATACTTGAAAATACTAAATCAAATTATGATATTGAATTCAACTTTACTAACAATGACCTTGGTGGAGACAGATATTTAAAGTCAAATGAGCTTGTTACATCTAAAGATCTTGAAGAATTAGGTAGTAGTGATGCAATACTTCTTGGAGCAATAGGACACCCAGACGTTAAGCCTGGAATCTTAGAGCAGGGTATTTTACTTAATTTAAGAAAAGAATTTGATCAATATATTAACCTTCGTCCAGTAGTTTTATATCCTGGCGTAGAGACTCCATTAGCAAACAAAGGTTCTGAAGATATAAATTTTACAGTAGTGAGAGAAAACACTGAAGGTCTGTATGCAGGAGCTGGTGGCTACATTCATTATGGAACAGAAAATGAAGTTGCTACTCAAGAATCTATAAATACTTGGAAAGCAATAAATAGATGTATTGTTTATGCATTTGAATACGCAAAACAAAATAATAGAAAAAAAGTAACTCTTTGTGCGAAAACAAATGTATTAACTTATGCACATGATCTATGGGAAAGAATTTTTAATGATGTATCAGAAAGCTATCCCGACATAGAAACTGATTATGGGCATGTTGATGCTGTTTGTATGTGGATGGTAAAAAATCCTGAATGGTTTGATGTAATAGTTACTGATAATATGTTTGGAGATATTATTACTGATCTTGGAGCAATGATTCAAGGTGGTATGGGTATTGCTGCAGGTGGAAATATTAACCCTGAAGGAGTGTCTATGTTTGAACCTATAGGTGGTTCTGCTCCTAAATATACAGGAATGAATGTTATCAATCCCCTAGCGTGTATTGCAGCAGCATCAATGATGCTTAATCAGCTTGGTGAAGAACAGTATGCAAAAGACATAGAGAATGGAATAATCAAAACAGCCCAAAAACTGGAATCACTTTCTGCTGGAAAAATGGGGATGAGTACTAGTGACGTTGGTGATGCAGTATTAAGCACAATTTTAGATAACTAACTATGAACAATGGAGAAACCTATCTTCAAAATTTATTAACAAACAGGAGAATAGTTAGAAATTATATTCATAGTGATGAAGAGTACTCAGGATTAAAAAAAGTAGCTGAGTACGCAATCAAAATACCGACTGCAGGTTTTGCTAGAGGTATTGAAATTGTACATGTATCAAAAAAAGAAAATATTTTAGAACTTGCTAAATTATCAAATGAAGAAACTTATGTCGAAAAAGGTTTTGATAAGTGGATATCTAAATCTCTATCAATATACATACTCTTGGTTAATGAAAAAGCATATCATGAAAGATATGCTCAAATGGACAAGGAAGGCTCAACAAATTCTTCAAGCTGGGATACTCCTTATTGGTACGTAGATGCAGGAGCAGCAATGATGAACTGTATGTTACTGATTGAGGAAATAGGCTTAAAAAGTGGTTTCCTGGGTTCACACAACATGAAAATTAATGATATAAAATCTTTATTTTCAATCCCAGAGAATTACAAGATACTAGGGTTTATTACTGCTGGAATAGAAGAAAAAGGTACTAGCATGATAAAGAATGTGGCCAAAAAAAAGATAACTCATAATGAATACTTCAGCAAGTAAATCTATAACTTCGTTAAATAATCCAGAGTTAAAATTTTTAATATCTCTTGCTAAGAACAAAATAAGAAAGACTGAAAAAAAATCTTTAGCTGAAGGCTATAGGGAAAACAATCTACTTATTTCTTCTAACTATGAAATAGATACGCTTTATATATGTGAAGACCTTTTTGTTGGTGACAATAACTATGGTCTTGTAAATGAATTTAATAAAAAAAATATAAGGATTGTAACACTATCTAAGAAAGTCTTTGAAGCAATCTCTTATAGGGACAAGCCAGATGGAATACTTTCACTATTCTTACAAAAAAATCTGTCAGTACATAAAAGTAATATTAAAGGACCGGTTCTAGTGGCGGACCAAATAGAAAAACCAGGAAATTTAGGAACGATGATAAGAACTGCAAAATCTCTAGGAATAGACAATATAATCTGTTCCGATGAAATAACAGATTTTTATAATCCTAATGTAATCAGAGCTTCAATAGGTCATTTATTTTCAATGAACATAATTAGCGATTCTATTCCTAATGTTATAGAGCTACTAACAAATAACGATTATCAAATAATACTTTTAGATCCTGATGCGGAAAAATTAATAAACGATTTTAAGCCAGAGAAAAACTTTGCTTTAGTTATTGGGTCTGAGCAATATGGAATATCAGATGATTGGAAAAATATGAATCATGAAAATTTAAAGATTAAATCAGAAAATGATGTAGATTCAATAAATGCTTCTGCTGCTGCAGCTATAGCTATGTGGGAATTAACTAAATAATGGAATTTATAGATTGGATTTCAATAATATTATTTGGTGGATTAGTAGTTGTAATCCTTAAACAAGTATCAAATGACTGGGATTCTTTAAATTTAGATAATATTATTTGTGTTCTTGATCTTGAAACTACTGGATTTAATCCTAAAAATTCTGAAATTGTTGAAATATTTGTTTTAAAAGCTAAAGACAATAAAATTATTGATGAATACTACTCCTTATTTAAACCCAAACAAAGAATCAAAAATTCAGATATTCACGGAATTACAGATGATAAAGTTGAAAACTCTCCAACAATAGAAGAGGAGACAAATAAAATTTTAAAATTTTTAGGAAATACGACATTAGTTGGACATAATTTAGATAATTTTGACTTAAAATTTTTAAATTATCATTTAAAGCAGAAATTAAATAACGAGACATTAGACACTCTTAAAATAAGCCGCAAAGTATTAGGTGATAAGGTTGAAAATCACAAATTAGATACATTAGCTAACTATTTTGGTGTCAATCCCCCAACACATCAAGCTAGAGATGATGTAATGGCTACTTTTGAGATTTATAAAAAACTATTATCAATACAATAGTCATGTGAATAATATTTTTTTTCAGACAGAAAATCTAACTCTTGGTTATGGCAATGAGATTGTTATTAAAGATCTTGATTTAAGCCTCCAAAAAAATAAAAATTATGAAGTTATAGGAAAAAATGGATCAGGCAAAACAACATTATTAAACCTCTTATCTAACAACTTTGAAGGAAATACTTTTGATTCCGACATCTCAAGAGAAGCAACTAATATTTTAGAGATATCACATATACCTACCTTATTAGAAAATTTAACATTAATTGAAAATGTAATTTACTTTACAAGCTCTATGAACATTGATGACGAAAAAGTTAATTCAACAATAAAAAAATATGGCATGCTAAGTTTTAAAAATGATACGATAAAAAATTTCTCAAGTGGCATGATTAAAAGAACTGAGTTAGCAATAGCAGACATCAAAGAACCAGATGTTTTATGTATAGATGAACCTCTCAATTATTTGGACAAACAAGGTATTGATCGTTTGCAAAATCTAATTAATGAAAGAACTGATAATAATAAAAGTAACATACTCTCTTCTCAAGAAACAAGTGGATTACTTAAAAACAAAGAAACAGTGGATCTAAATGAAATTTAATAAACATTTAATAAGAAAAGAAATACTAAGTGAATATAGAAACAATTCTTCACTATTTCTAATTACACCAACAATGTGCGTACTAATTATAGTATTTCCAATACTTGCAGAAAATAGATTCGCAATAGATGAAGACTTATTTATAATCACTCAAATCCTTTTCCTGATATTATTTTCTACTCTTTTTTCAATTAGAAATCCAATAAATCACAGAAGTCTCACAAGAGAATTGAACTTTGCTTATATTAAAAAATCTGAATACTTTCTGGGTAAAATAAGTTCAGAATTCTTAATTTATTTTCCTCAAATTTTGCTTTTCAGTATTCTATTTTCTGTTGTGACTAATTCAAACGTTAAAACAAATATCTTCACTTTTATATTAACTTTGGTCTTTTTCTCAGTTAATACCGTTATGGTAAATATAATTTTTCAAATGTTTACTTCATTTAATAATAGATTTGTTCAATTTATTCTTATTGTTCCAATATACATGGCTTTATCATTTTTTATTGCACCCATCTGGTTAGGGGTAAATCTAGAACTAATTAATATTTACTTATTGCTGTATTTGGGTATAACAATAGTCATTTACTCATATACAAGATTTTACTTAGAAAGAGGTAAACTATGATGCTTTATGGACCTTTACTAGTCTGGATAGCGATTGCTGCTTTCGGACCATATGATATTACTCAAGGTCAGTATTCCAAATTATTATATGTTCATGTACCGACTGTTTGGATAGCTTATTTAGCTTATACATTAACATTTATATATTCCCTTCTTTATCTAATTAAAAAGAATCCAAAATATGATTCTTTAGCATTAGCAAATGCTAAATCAGGAGTAATCTTTACTGTATCAACATTAATTGCTGGTTCTGTATGGGGTAAGTTTACATGGGGAACTTGGTGGGTCTGGGGAGATGCAAGACTTAATCTAACAGCAATTCTCCTACTCGTTTATCTAGGCTATTTAGCTTCTAGAAGTTTTAATAATGACTTAGAAAAGACAGCTAAGAACTCTTCATTCATTGGAATATTTGGCGTAATACAAATACCTATACTTCATTTCAGTGTAATTTGGTGGAGATCTGTTCATCAACAAGCATCTATATTGAGTCAGGAAACAGTATCTACTGGAGATGCCCCTATGTCATCAGATATATTAACTACCCTTTTAATAAGTGTTCTTTTAGTAACTTTAGTTCATATATTTCTTTCAAAAAGATTTAGAGCAAATACTGACAAATTATGGAATGATTATTTAAATCCAAAAATCAGGACTAAAATTTAAATTACGTGAATAAAAACCTAATTCTTGTCCTTGTGGGCATTGCCTTAGTTGTATATGCTAGTGTCCAAATTGCCTCAAATAATACTATATATTATTTCACAACAACAGAAGCAACAACAAATCTTAATGTAGGTAATTCAGAAAGAATAAAGCTTGGAGGATTTGTTGAAAATGATTCCATTGAGAAAAAAATGGACGGAATAACAAGTTTTTTTATTACTGACGGAAATGAAAAAATAGAAATTAATTTTGACGGTTTTGTGCCAGAACTATTTCAAGAAGAAATGGGTGTCATTCTTGATGGATTTTTTAAGGATGGAGTTTTTTATTCTGATGACATGCTTGTTAAACATGATAATGAGTATATTTCAGAAAATGGTGATACCTATGATGTAAAAACTTATTCAAAATGATATCAAATATCGGCATAATTGTTACATGGATTAGTTTTTTAAACCTAATTTTTTTATTTTTTACAAAATCAAATTTTCAAATACAAAGATTGGCAAGAATAAATCTATTTTTTCATTTTATTTTATTTTGTTTATTAGAAATAGGTCTTTTTATCGATGATTTTTCAATTAGTTATATTGCAAATTATTCAGCATCTACTACCCCACCAATTTATAAGTTTGCATCACTGTGGGGATCATTGGATGGCTCTATACTTCTTTGGAATTTTGTACTCAGTATTTATTTCTTAATTTATATTAAATATTTTCATAAAAAAGAATTTTTTGTTGATGTTAAAATTTTTTCATCAATACTGGCTTTCTTCGTAGGATATACAATATTTAGTTCCTCACCTTTTGCTGGATGTATAGAGCTTGCAAGTATTGGCTGTGCTAACTCAACACTCTTACCTTTTGACAACTTATTAACATCTGAATTTGGAAGAGGTCCAAATCCTTTACTACAAAATCACCCACTAATGGCAATACATCCACCGATTTTATATGCTGGCTATATAGGTTTGGTAATGCCATTTGTAATATCAACAAGTCACTTAATTATGAAGGAAACGAATAATGATTGGATAAAAATGGCTGAGAAGGCTACTTTTTTTCCATGGATTTTTCTAACCGCAGGTATTTCACTAGGAGCTGCCTGGTCATATGAAGTTTTGGGTTGGGGTGGATACTGGGCATGGGATCCAGTTGAAAATGTATCATTTATTCCTTGGCTTCTAGCTACTGCGTTTCTTCACTCTGCTAAAACACAGATTAGAGAATCTACGCTAATAAATTGGAACTATTCTTTATCTTGTTTAATGTTTCTATCAACTATTTTTGGTACTTTTATTACTAGATCTGGTGTTCTTATTTCTGTCCATGCCTTTTCAAATGGAAATATTGGAACATATCTATTAATTGGTTTGTCTGCTTTTACAGGTTTGTATTTAATAGTGGGTGCAAGAAATATCGAATATTTTTCATCAGCAAAAAAATTATCCAACTGGTTTGGAAGATCAGGATTTTTTATTGCTAATAATATAATACTTTTCTCTGCAACAATCGTAGTTTTTGTTGGAACAGTGTATCCAATATTCTATGAAACTTTATATGATAGACAACTAACTATAGGTAGAAGTTTTTACGATACTTTGGTTGGTCCATTGTTGTTGATTCTGCTTTTATTAATTGTATTTTCAGAAAAACTACCTAATAAAAATTTAAATTTTGCTGAATGGGTAAAGACTAACCAAATAGAAATTAATATCTCACTAGTTATTTCAATTGCAATATCGTTATATTACGAAGCAAATTATGAATTTATTTTTACTATATTTGCTTCAATAGTATTGGTAATTATCTTAAGTAAAAATTTAATTTCTTATTTTAGAAAAGGTAGAATATCTGGTTCTTATTGGGCAGGACAAATTGCTCATATTGGTATTGGGATATTTGCAATTGGTTTAATTTTGAATGTAACTCAAAGCTATTCTAAAGAAATTATTGCGACTCCTGGATCAACTATAGAATTTAGCGGTAATAACTATATAATAAATCAACCTTATCAAGAATCAAAAGAAGAAAAAGATGTTATAAATTTACCTATTTCGAAAAGTAATAAAGTTAAAAATGCTTCATTAAATATATTCAAGAATTCAAGTCAACAAGCTATTAGCAGTCCTGCCATATTTAGAAATATAGAAAGTGATACATATATAACTATCAAGGTAATTGATGACGAATATTTTAAATTAATAATTAGAAAAAACTATGGAATTTTTATTATCTGGCTTGGCTTGGCATTGACTATTTTTTCAATTTATCCAAGGATTAAAAATGAATAAAGTATTAACTTTTACATTATTAATTCTTTTATTAGCTATTCCTTTAATTAATGAAGATAGAGATTCAAGATACGAAAATTGGAGTAAAAATATTTTATGCCCAGTTTGTCAAGGAGAGAATATATCTGACTCCCCTTCTGAATATGCAGAAGATATGAGAATGATATTAAGAGAACAAATAGATAGTGGACTAAGCGATGAAGAAATTTACAACTATTGGGTAGTTAGATATGGTGAAAGAATAATTACAAACCCTCAAAGAACAAATATTGAAATGATTATTTTACCTATTCTTTTAATTTCACTATTCATCCTTGCTTTTATTAGGAGTACGAAAAATGAATAAATGGATTCTATCTTCTACTGCTATATTTATTTTTTTCATAGTTCTTTTTATTAATTTAAACAATAATTCAGTAGCTACTACTAGAACTAATACTGATTTAGAAAATGTTACAAATGAAGAAATGGAAAAAGTAATAAATGATAATCCAGATATATATCCTATGAGAATTGCTCTTGCTAATAGGTATTTTGATGAAATCAATTATTCAAATGCTTTACCGCATTATATGTATGTAGCAGAAAATAGTGACGATAACGAATTGAAGAGTTTTGCACTTTCACAGATTGCTTGGATGGTATTTGAGTCAAACAATATAGAAGTAGCAATAGATTACTTAGACGAAGCTTTAAGAATCAATGAAAACTCAGTCATAGCTAAATCCTATCTTGGAATCATTTATTTACAAGATCCAATCACAAGGAGTGAAGGAAGAGAACTTTTAAACGAGATTTTATCATCAAATAAACTTAGCTCTGAAGATAGAAGTTTTGTAGAAGAGTTAGTGAGTCAATATGAAAGTTAAAATCATCTCTTTATTCTTATTATTATCTATGTGTTCAACAAGCTCTGTAGAAGATAGATACATAGAAGTAAGAGATAATGATTTCCTTAATCTAAGAACAATTAAGGACAATGAAAAAGTTTTAATCGACTCTGAGCTAGTTGTTGTAAATTATTGGGCTTCTTGGTGTTTAGAGTGTATAGAAGAACACGAGCTACTAATCACACTATCAGAAATAGAAGGACTTAAAGACAAAATTATATTGGTTAGCTTCCAAGACAGCGAAGACAATGCATTGAGCTTTTTAAACAAATATGGTTATGGTGAAATAACTTACGTAATGGATCAAAATAGCAAATTTTCAATTAACTCTGGTGTGTTTGGAGTTCCGGAAACGCACATTATTAAAAATAATAAGATAGTAAAAAAATATATAGGGCCTTTAAATTTTAAAGATTTTCAAGAAATTATAGATTTATATTCATAAGTCTTAAAAGTTGTATTAAAGTTTAAATGTGGGACGGATAATCGCGATTTATCGAGGAAAGTCCGGACTCCATAGAGCAGAGAGCTGGGTAACTCCCAGGCAAGAAATTGACGGAAAGTGCGACAGAAAATAAACCGCTTATAAACGTAAGTAAGGATGAAAAGGTGGTGTAAGAGACCACCAGTAATTTAAGTGATTAAATTAGCTTGTAAACCCCTCTCGGAGCAATACCAAGAAGCAATTAGTTTGCTCGACTAAATATTGCGGGTAGGTAGCTAGATATATTTGGTAACAAATATACAAGATGGATGATTATCTTACACTTTGTGTAAACAGAATCCGGCTTATAGTCCCATAAGAACTTGGGTGCCTCTTTATGAGGCACCCACCTTAAAATTCAACAATGTTAATCTAAATTCATGACAAAATTTGCATATTTCTTAGGGTCTGAACAATGGCAACCTGAAGAATTAATTGATCATGCGAAATTAGCTAAAGAGGTTGGTTTTGATATGGTAACAATATCAGAACATTTTCATCCATGGGTTGACGATCATTCAGCTTCAAATTTTACATGGTCAACACTCGGAGCATTAGCGGTAACAATACCTGATTTAGATCTTGGAACAGGTGTTACAACACCATTGTGGAGAATGCACCCAGGAGTTGTTGCTCAAGCATCAGCAACAATTGATCGTTTATCTTCATCTACTTTTCATTTGGGGGTTGGGACTGGTGAAAATCTTAATGAAGGACCATTAGGTTATGTTTTTCCAAAATATGATGAGCGAGCTAATAGGATGCGTGAATCTTTAGAAATTATAAGGAGACTCCTAGATGGGGAGAAATTAAATTTTAATGGTGAATTTTATCAAACTAATCAAGCAAAACTTTACTCACCACCACAAAACTATATTCCAATCTGGATGGCAGCAGGTGGACCTAAGTCTGCAAATTTAGCAGCAGAATATGCTGATGGTGTAATGATCAGTGTTAAAGATCCAAAAGATGCTTATGAAAAAGTTATAGATCCAGCAATACAAAAGACAGAGGAGCTTAAAAAAGATAGATTAAGACTCCATACTTATAGGTGGACTATGTTTGCTAAGGATGATGAGGATGCCTGGGAAGCATTAAAATCTTGGAGAGGGTTAAGGGCTCCAAATAGACTCCAAGAAATTGATCCTGCAGCATTGAGAGAAACTGCAGATAACTTACCAAAAGATGAAATAATGTCTAAATTCTCAAGAGCAAGTTCTATTGAAGAGTTAAAAGATATTTATAGTCCTTTAGTTGATGATTTTGAATCAGAAATTGTAACAATACAGATTTCTTCAACAAATCAGGAGGAAACAATAAAGCTACTTGGTAAAGAACTTTTACCAATTTTAAAGAAATAAATTGCTTAAATTATTTCTAATCGGTTTCACTGGCGGTCTTTTATCAGGAATACTTGGAATTGGTGGAGGTATTGTCTTCGTCCCCCTTCTAACTTATTTTACAAAAGAAGATTTTAAAATTAACACAGGAATATCTTCACTTGCAATAATATTTGTAGCTAGTGCAAGTACCATTTCTTATATTGCTAATGGAATAGAAATTTCAACTTATGTGTTGTACTTAATTCTTGGGGCGGTCTTTGGAGGTTATCTAGGTAGTCATATATCAAAATTGATAACTTCAAAAAATTTACAAAGAATGTTCTCTGTTCTTTTGTTATTTGCATCTTACAGGATGTTTTTTGGCACTAATTTCAGCACAAGATTTGAAGAAAACATTTTTTTATATGTCCTTATTGGTATCCTCTCGGGGCTAGGTTCAGGATTGTTAGGTATTGGAGGAGGAATAATTAGAATCCCTTTACTAATTTTTTTTGGTGGTATTGGAAATTTGGCAGCTCAAGGTGTATCTTTGATCACGGCAATCCCAAGCTCAGTTGCAGCAGTTATTCCTAAATTGAGAAATAAAGAATTTATAAAAACAGGAATAATTATTGGTATCTTTGGAATAATAGGTTCTGTTATTGGAAGCAATATAGCTTTTGCTTTACCTCAAAAATCCTTAAATTACGCATTTGCTTCTTTTCTAGTTTTAGTAAGTATGAATATGTTTTTTAAACAAGATTAAATAATACCTTCACTGAAGAAACGTTTTAACTTGTCCTGAGAATTTAATTTTGGTATTAAATAAGTCAAGCCAATTACTTCTTGAATAAAAAGAACACCAATATTAAAAGTTAATCTTTCTGTGTCTTGAAATTGTAATGGAAAGAAAAGGACTTCTTGTCTAAGCCACATAAAGTCAAATAACAAGTGAAAAAAGATACCTATAGAAACGAGTAAGAAGTTCCTCCTTAATTCTGTGTCTCTTTTTGTAAATATCATTACAAGAAATAATAAAAATATTGCAAATAAAAGAGCGTGACCTAATTCTGGATATATACCTGAAATGTTTATCAAATTTAGACTAAGATATATAATTTCTGGGAAAATTACTCCAACAATCAAGAATCTTAGGTCTGCAGAAAAATCTTTAAAAACAAATCTAAAAAAAGATATAGAAAGTCCTATATGCCAGAAAAACATTAACTATCCAATGCTATATTTGCTAATTGATCAGCTCTTTTATTATCTTCTCTATAGACATGCTTAAATTCAATATATTTAAATTCTTTAATCATATTTTCAACTTGAGAATTATATTCCTTTAGATTATGTGCCTTAACTTTATAATTTTTTTTCACTTGTTCAATAACTAACTCTGAATCTAAAAAAACATCAACTTCGTTTATAGAATTCTCAATACAATAATTAAGACCGTCTATTAATGCTTGGTACTCTGCTTCATTGTTTGTTGCAATTCCTATCTCTCGTGAAATAGTATGAATTTCTTTACCATCTAAGGATATTGAAACCCCTATTGAAGCATCTCCTGGGTTTGATCTTGATGCTCCATCACAAAATACTTGATGCTTCAAACTACCACACCATCACAATAAGGACACTGCTGGTATTTTGATGATGTTATTTTATCCATTTCACTAGAGGTTAAATCTACTCCACAACAACCACATTGATTATTTTCAAGCTTATATGCTGCAATTACTTCAGCTCCTCTAGCTTTTAAATCATCATATAATTTTTGAGCATCATCTGGAAAACTTAATAACATCTCTTTCTTTTTTGACTCAGACTCAGCAAGCCTAACATCTAATGATTTCCATTCTTCTTGAACTTTTTTTGAAACTTCAAATAATTGTTTCTTTAAATCATCAATTACGTCTTCATACTTCTTTATTTCATTTAATTCTTCACTATTTTCTCTTTGAAGAAATTCAATATTTTTTTTAATTTTTGATAATTGCTGTTCACCAGACTCTTTTTGTTTTGTATAATTAATTATTTCATTTGGATCTAAACTTTTATCATTTAATTTAATTCCTATATTCTCATTTTTTTGTTTAATATTTTTTGTATCTAATTCATCTTTTTCTAATTGAGTAAAATATTCAGATAAGTTATTTTTTGCTACTTCTAAATCTTTATTAGATTCTTTAAACTTTGTTTCTAGATCTTTAAGTAAAACTACATCTTCACTTTCACCTTTTTGAGATTCTATTTTATATATTTCATTATCAATCTCTTGAAGGTCTATTAAATTACTTAGTAAAAATGGTTCATTCATAGTTTTTATTATAAAAATATTCGACTCTGATGTTTAATTCTTCAGATATTTCTTTTACAAATTTACTCATACCTGGTATTTCTGTTGATATATGGTTAACTTGTACTAAACCTAATTCATTATCATCAGCTAATAAATAATATCTGTGAGATATATCACCAGTTAAAAATACATCAGCTTCGTTAATTATTTCATCGACAAACTGTGTCCCTGAACCTGGCAATATAGCTAATTTAGAAATTTCTTTTATTTTTCCATAATGACTATTAGTTCTAATTACTTTTGTATTTAATTTTTCCTCAACTAGTTTTATAAATTCATTAGTAGAAATTTTGTCAATAGTACCAATACGACCAGCACCATATTCTTCGTTACTATTAGCAAATACCTTTACATCAGTAATGTTGAATAAATCAACCAACGCTTCAGCATTACCATTATTCTTTACATCTTGTGCTGTATGTACTGTTATAACATTGATTTTTTCTTTTTCGAATTCAAGAGAAAGGCCTGTCAACTCGTCAACATACTCCCCTTCCTCGTTAAGGCTTTGCTTCATTGGAACAGGGTGATAGCTAATTACAGTATTTATATTGTTATTAAGAACATGTTCTAATACAGAATTTTCTAAATCATGGGCAACAAGAATTTCAGATATTTCATTATCTTCAGAACCAATTAACAAGCCAACTTTATCATCATCAAAAGCTAATTCAAAAGGTGTTGTTACATTAATTACTTTTATTAAATCAGAAATCTTCACTTAATTAATAGTACTAACTAAATTTATAAAGATTTAGCAGTTTTTCTATTATGATAATTTGCCCAAAAAACCAACAATGTTGGGAGTATCAATATTGAGGCAACCAAAGCAAAGCCTAAAGCTACAACAACAACTTGTCCCATTTGTTGAAATGGTTTTAAGGTTGATGTCATTAAAATACCGAAACCAGCCATAGTTGTAAATGCAGATCCAAATAATGAACCACCTGTAGTTTTCAATGTAATTGTTGCCGCTTGAACAGGGTTGTTGTTTTCAAGCAAGGCCTCCCTGAATCTGTTAGTTACATGAATTACAAAAGGTACACCAATTCCAATTGCTAAACCAGAAAGAGTCGAAGTTACTGGGTTTAAAGGAATATCTAAATAATACATTCCTAAATAAGTTCCCATCACAATAGCTACTACTGGAAGAATAGTTATAACACCTAAAAATGGTCTCCTCATGTCTAAAAAGTAATAGATAATCAAGAATGACATTGAAGCTAAAATTGCGAATATTAAAGACTGAAACTGTGACTGTGAAATTAAGTCACTTACACTTTGTGTAACTATTGCATCGTTTGTAGCGGCTACATCTATTCCTAAATCAGTCATAGGTTTGAAAGCATCATATATATCATCTCTTAATTGAGCAGCAGCAAGGGAGCCTGCAGAAGTTGATATCCTTACTTGTGCAGCAGTTACTTTACTATTTTCATCAAAGTAAATTGAAGCAAGAAATGTTTCAGTATCCTTTCCAACTAGATATTCGTATAAACCTTGGACATCTCCACCTGTTTTAACTATTAATGCATCCAAACCTTGACCGCCAGACATAATATCAACTCCGTAGCTAGATAATGTACCTATTAATTCCATATCAGGTGGACCAGCAGGAGCTCCCGGAGGACCAGATTGAGGAACTAGAAGCTGTCCTAAGGAACCAACCACTGATTCTTGTGCTACATTGCCTGCATAAACTATAATATTTTCTTTATCAGATAAATTATTTATTGACTGGATTAGTGCATTATGAACTTCAACTGTAGCTAAATCATCACCTTCAATTAATACGCTCGTTGTTTCCCCAAATCCACCACCAAATTCTTCACTTAGTAAATCTAAGGTTTTTACAACCGGATTATCTTCAGGAAGGAAGTCAGTAAATTCAAATATTGTCTCAAGGTTTGTAAAGCTAATATATCCATAACTAGAAACACTGACCAATAAGGCTAGAGCAATGAGTTTTAATTTTTTTGGAATGATTCCACTAGCTTCTGAAATTTTATTTAAAACACTATCACCAGAAGATGTAAATGCTTCTGAATCAATCTTTTCTTTCTTTTCAGCTCTTCTGTCTAATAATGTTCTTATTGCTGGAACAAAAGTCATGACAAGAAAGAAAGCAAAGAATATTCCTACTGATACAAGAATTCCAAAATCTTTAAGTTCAGGTAAAGGAGATACAATATTAGTTAGAAAGCCAACTATGGTAGCTAATGTTGCCAAAGTTAAAGCAATACCTACAGACTTTAATGTTGAAGAAGTTGATCCATTAATTGTATTGCCGGAACCTATTTCTTCTCTATATCTTGAATTAAAATGAATCGCATAATCAACACCTAAGCCAATAAGAATAATAGGAGCAATCTGTGAAACTTGGTTTGGTGCCCCAATTATATCTAAGTAGCCAGGGCCAAGAATTGTACCAGCACCCTGCATCCATCCAATTGATAGTAAAATTGCACCTAAACTTAGAAACAGATCACTTGATGTTCTTCTTCTAGAATTTAAAAGAAAACCAAATGTAAATGTTGATAAAGGAATGATTCGACCTAAAAGTGGGTCATCTAATTGCATCCATGAAAGAAAAGCTAACTCAATGTCGCTTAATAAAGGCAGGACAACGCCTGTTATTCCAACAATCATTAGGACAAGTGCGAGTAATCTTCTTAACAAATTAACTGGTCT
>CABXDL010000001.1 GCA_902510995.1 uncultured Candidatus Actinomarina sp. | reverse complement strand
TGGTTGTTGCAAATTAGTAATTACTAATCGTCAGTATTTTTATTTACTTCATCTAGCTCTTCAAAAGACTTTTCTAGTTTATTAACACGAGTACTCTTTAGTTTTTCAAAAGACTCAACAGTCTGATCTAATCTCTTAGTAACGTCATCGAAAGATTCTATAAATTTTCTTACTTCATTCTTAACTTTTTCATGAGTAGCAAGAATATTCTTTGTGTCTGTTTGCAAACTAAAGAGCTTCATTGAGTGCCGTATAGTTTCTAGATAAGCCATCAAAGTTTGTGGGCTAACTAATATTACTTTTTTGCTGAAAGCATATTGAATAACAGGAACTCTATCTGCTCCTATTTCTGATGTAAGTAAAAAATGATAGAGGCTTTCAAGAGGAACGTACATAAGCACAAAATCAACAGTTCCTTCTTCAGCTGATATATATCCGTCACGACCAGCTGTTTCATCAATTTTTGTTTTTATTGCTTTATCTATAAAATCTCTGTTCTTTGATTTTATTGATTCTGTTATTTGTTTTCTTGATACTTCATCAAGAGTTTCATCTTCAAGGTCTCTATTTAACTTTGCAATCTCCATATAAATGGTCAAAGGAAATTTTGAATCCATATTTATTGTTTTATTATCTGGAAGGTAAAAAGTAAAGTCTGGCTTTGTTCCTTTCTCCATTATTTTTTGTGTTTCATAGTGAACACCGTCCTTATACTCCATAATCCCTAGAAGGTCTTCAACTTGAAGCTCTGCCCACTGGCCTCTACTTTGATTGTTGTTCAAAACAGAAATTAAATTTCTTGTTTGTTGATCAACACCGCTTATGGAGCTTTTAATTTCTCCTGTTTTCTCTAAAAAATCTTTAACTGTTTGGTCTGATTTATCTAGAAGTTTATAAATTTGTGACTCTTCATTCTCGATAATTTCACTAACAATACCTTTGATTAGGTACTCATCGTCATTATCTTTCTCATTATCTTTTTTTAATGAGAAATAAAGATTTGCCCCAAGAAGCAAAATAATTAAAACATAAAAGACAATTTCCATAATTTAAGAATAGCAACTAGTAGGGACAATTTAAGAGATAAGAGGGTTCCCATCCTGGAGAAACCCCTTATCTAAAATAGACTATTTAAATTCCTCAAAATAGATAGTCTTATCAGATATTAACAAAGGTGCTGGTTTAACTATAAAATATGATTTTTGAGAAAATCCAATTTAGCTTTATCAAAATCAATACCCATCTCTGTTTCTGCTCCTTCAAAAGCATGGATGGCTCCATCAACTTCGACATAAGTTACCTTAACCCCCGAACCTTCTAGTCTTTTTGCATAATCTCTATTCTCATCTAGAAATAGATCAGCTGTCCCAACACCGATCCAGGTTGAAGGTAGCCCCTGAAGATTTGCCCTTCTTCCGGGAGATGAATATGGTTTTACGTCTTCACCAGGTTCATGCCCCAGGTAACTTGTCCAACCAAAACGATTATTTTTATTATTCCAAACTTTATGAGGAGGGTTATCTAAATCTTTTTTTGTTGCTACTCTATCATCCAGCATTGGATAGATTAGTAATTGTCCTGATGGCTGAATACCTCCTTCGTCATGAAGTCTTTGTACTATGGCTGCTGCCATACCACCTCCTGCACTTATTCCCCCTATAACAATTTTTGTTGGATCTATATTTAGTAAATTAGATTCTTTTTGAAGCCAGTGCCAAGCCTCATGAATTTCATTTAAGCCAGCTGGAAAAGGTTCTTCTGGGCCAAGAGCATATCCAGGGCTGACTACTGGAACACCAAGCTCTCTTGCTGTTTCGCAAGCATACACTAATACATCTTTATAATTACCAACAACATAACCTCCACCATGGATAATAAATAATGCACCACCTATCTCTTGTTTTTTTGGTTGAACAATTAACATTCCTCTTCCAACATCTTTTTCATCTATTATGGTTACTCCAGTGATATCAGGTTTCGGAGTTAAAAAACGGCCTAATAGGCGAAAAGGTTTATAAGTCCATCTATTGACTACTCCCTTTCCCATTTTACCTTCAAAAACTTTCAATTCTTCAGCTGTTTCAACTTGTGAAGCTGAATTAATACTGTAGTTAGGTTCATAACTGAATGCTTTATTTTTTATGCTCATTTCCCCACTTTAGAATATCTTAATTTGTGATTCAAATGTTCTTCAGAAGATAAATTTATGAAAATTAAATATATTTTAATTTAAAAATAACTTATATTATTATAAAAATTAGGTAATAAGCCTGTTACCTCAAAAAAGAGTTCAGGAAACTGGACTCTTTTTTATTTTATTTTTTTTGCAAGATTAACAACGTCATGCATAGTTTTTACAATCTCTTCAGGATTAAAATATTTTTTAAATAAAATTTTTCTAGAATTTACATACGTGTCAGTTATTTTTAATCGTCTAAGTTTCTTCTTATGGCTTTCAACAAGATCTAAATTTCGCTCTATGAAAAGATTTGCTACATGGTCATCGTCTCCTTCAAACTGTCCCCTCCAATTAATCTTTATTCCCATATTTAAACTATCTGGAAAGTAAGTAAAGAAAGAAATATAAGTTGATGATGATTCACCGTGGCTTTGTGTGTATACAATTATTTCACACTTATAACCATCTATTGTCCCAGACGTAATTTTTTTCTTGAAAAGCCTGTCTGAAGGGCTGTAAAGAAAATTTAACTTCTCTGATGCTTTAATTAATGCTTCATTAATCTTTCTATTAGAGCTTTTAATAAGCCATATAATTCCTCCAATAAAAATTATTGGTAAAATTATAGATACTAATGTTCTTAACATTACAAACTCATACAGTATCGAAGCCTATCTCATGCAGTATCGAAGAGCTTTTGAAAACTAAACTTAAAATTATCTGCTGAATAATTGCTTAATATAAAATCTTTTGCATTGTTACCAACATGTATTGCTTCTTCATAGTTGTTTTTAATTTCTTGTATTTTATTGGTGAGGCTTTCAAGATTATTACTTTCAAATATATACCCAGTCTGTCCATCAATGACAATATCACCCATCCCTGGAGCATCTGTTACGAGCACAGGACAAGCAGCTACCTGTGACTCGAATATTACTCTTGCTAAGCCTTCAGAAACTGATGGTAAAATCATCAAATTTGTCTCTGCATAATGTTCCATGACTGATTTTCTATCTACAGAACCAGTAAATATTACCTGCTCTTCTAGGCTATATCTCTTAACAAGCTCTTTTAATTTAGTTAAATAACTTTCATTAGGCATTGGCCCAACAATAAATAACTTTATCTCTTTGCTTTTAATATTATTTAATGCTTCGACAATCAAGTGGGGTTTTTTTCTATCAGTTACACTACCTATGAATAAAATTTTAAAATCTTTATTGTTCTCTCGAACTGGTTCAATATCTTTATAATTATCAAAATCTACCCAAGCTGGAAACCTAGTTATTTCCTTATTTTGATTTATTTCCCTTACCTGGGCTTCTGTAGATGAGGAAACGGTTCTAAGTTTGTCCGCTTTGTCTAGTGTGTATTTAGCCATGCTTATAAACACTTTCTTATAAATACTTGGAAATAATAAATTCTTCTCAAGGCTTAATGTTTCAATAAAATCCCCATGAGTTTCAATAATTATTTTTGTTTTTATATTCCTTAGTCTTAAAACAAAAATAGAAAAAAAACTAGATACTGGATCCTGGTATGAGATTATCTCTATATTGTTTTCTTTAATAACTGATGGGAGCATAAAAACTGACAAAAAAAATATTTTTAAATAATTTAATATTCTATTTTTAACTTTCTTATAAAGATAGAGTTTTGTATCTCCAATTTTAAGATGATTTTTTTCATTGGAAAAAGCAAAAATATGTAAGTTACAAATTTCACTCAAGTATTTAAATTTTTTTTCTATATTTTCAGTTAAAGGTATTTGATATGTAGTTGGAGCAACAAAAAGTACATTTTTCATATCTCAAAAAATCTATCTAGCTCATCAGAAAGCTCTTGGTCATGAGTCCATGGAATCCCGTGTGTCGCATCGATAAAGATCTTAGACTCAACATTCGGCAAGCCATCTATTATTTCAGTAGAAACCTGTTCTGGGACTAAGCTATCTTTGCCACCAGTTAGTACAAGTGTTTCAGTATTAATTTCACCTAACCATGGCCTTGCATCAAAAGGGACTACAAACCTACCTCCGTCAGCATAAATAAAATTATCTTTTGATTTATGTAGATTATTCCAAGCCCAATCAGAATATTCGTTCTTTACAGCTTTTGATTTCCTTAGAAATGAATACTTTGATTGTGGATTTGAATTAGGAAAAAGTCTTTCTCTTGCTCTTACTCCTGCTACAAATATTTTAAATAAAGGTGACTCCGTGCTAAAACCTTGCCAGCTGAAAGGAGTTATTAAAACTAATTTTTTTACAAGATCTCGATTTTTTCTTGTCACGCTTAGAGCAACTGCACTCCCCATAGACCAGCCAACTAAATAGCATTCTGATATATTCAAATCTTTCAAAACACTGATTACAATATCTGCATTTTCATCAATGTCCCATCTCTCCCAGCTTGCATCTGATTTGCCATGATTCTTTAGGTCAATAGCAACAAAGGAGTTTTTTGTTTCATATTTTGGTAAAACTTTAAACCAACTGCCTAATGAGTCGGATCCCCAGCTATGTAAAAAAACTATTGGGGTTGTGCCATCAACAAAGGCTTCTCTAATAAAATATTCTTTTTCGCGAATAAAAATTGTTCTTCCAGAAATTTTTGAAGGATGAAGTTGTGTTACTCCTTCTGTCTTGCTTTTTTTTGTCCCAACTAAATTTTTTATAATCGTAGTAAAAGCAAATATTTTGGTGAGTGTTTTAATCATTAATTAAATAATATTTATCTTTTCATTATATTGTGTAGTTATTTCGCCTATTTCCCAGATATCAATTCCGTAATTATCTCTTGCTTCTTTAAGGTTGATATTTCCTTTATCGGGTAGTGAAATTAGCAAACCTCCGCTTGTTTGGGCATCACAAAATATTTTAATTTTCTCTTCCTCAACTTCATATATTAATTTATCTTTTATAGAGGCTAGGTTTCTTTCGCTCCCTGAAGGGTAAATGTCTTTATTAAGAAGATCATGTACTCCCTTAATTACTGGAATATTGTCTGAATTTATAACTGCTGATAGCTTTGTCCCGTTTATCATTTCTGTTAAATGACCAAGTAATCCGAAACCAGTTATGTCTGTGAGTGCGTTTGCATTATTATCTTTTGCAAACTTAAGTGCATTTTTATTTAATGCAACCATGTTATTTGTAGCTTCTAGGATTTCTTCCTCTGAAGCCATGTCTTTTTTTATTGCTGTTGCAATGATTCCTGTGCCTAGTGGTTTTGTAATATATAGTTTGTCTTTATCTGAAATGCTGTTGTTAAGTAATGGATTGTCTTTTATTACTCCTGTTACGGAAAAACCATACTTCGGTTCTTTGTCGTCAATACTATGACCACCAATAACGGTACAACCTGCTTCACCCATAACGTCAAGGCCTCCATTAATCACTTCAGCCAAGATATCAAAACTTATATCTTCTCTGGGCCAACAAACTAGTTGAAGTGCAGATATAGGATCTCCTCCCATTGCATAAATATCAGACAAGGCATTAGCAGCTGCAACTCTTCCCCAGTCATAAGGATTGTCGAGAATTGGTGTAAAGAAATCTACAGTTTGTATAATTTTTGTTTCACCAATGTTGATCACTCCACCATCATCTGGGTTTTCTAAACCAACAATTAAGTTTTCAGATTTTAGTGCTTTATGTTGTTCAAATTGCTTCAAAACTTGAGCAAGCTCGCTTGGTGCGAGTTTACAAGCTCAGCCAGAGCCGTGAGAGTATTGAGTTAGCCTCATTGCACCTCCTAGTCTTAAAGTTTTCCACTCTTTTCTTTTTCGATTTCTATTTTAAAAGAATCTTTAATCACGCCGACAAGAGGGTCTTCTGAATACTCTGCTTCATCAATTCTTTTAACAAAGATTGCATGCTTTGCAGTAGATAAAACAAAAACTGTATCAACTTTGTAAAGTTCATCAATTGATATTCTCCCTACCTCTATGTCAAATGCCCCGCTTTCTCCAATTTCAATTAAACACCTTCTAGTTACAGAATCTAATATTCCAAGATCTAAATCAGGAACAAAAACTTTACCTTCTTTTACCCAGCCTATTGAGAATGATGGACCTTCAAGCACTACTCCTTCTCTGTTTACTAATAAAGCATCTGTAAATCCCTTTTTCTCAGCAAGTCTTGTTTCGTTCATATTCATTGCATAAGAAGTTGTTTTTGCTGCTATGTTATGGATTTCGTTTATTCCAAAATCCCCACCTGCCATCCAGTGTGCTTTCTGTGATTGTAAGGAATAAGATTCAGGAAAAGAAACTGTTTCTTGATGAAAAATATATACATTAAATTCATCTACAGAAACACCACGACCAATTATTACTCTGACATAACCGGTATCAAAATTTGAAGCTAATTTAATTAAATCTTGCTGTATTTTATTAAAATCAATATTTTCAAAATACATTTTTTTTGCAGAGTTCTTAAATCTATCCATATGCTTTTCTAGTGCAAATAAAAAGCCTCCGTGAATTCTTATAGCTTCAAAAATTCCATCGCCTCGCCAGACTACTAAGTCTTGAACAGGAATACTGAAGTCCTCTTTTTTAACTTCTTTTCCATTAATTAAATACATTTTCTAGTACCGATCTCTTATGTAGGTATTTGTTATAGGCATTCTTCTGTCTTTTCCAAAAGCCCTACTCGTTAATTTTACACCTGGAGCAACTTGCTTACGCTTATATTCATTTCTATCTATTTTTTCAAGAATATCAAATACAACATCTTTTTCAATTCCCGACTTTATTATTTTTTCAGATGAGTAATCAAGCTCTATATACATCTTCAATATTTTGTCTAGTAAGTCATACTCTGGAAGTGTGTCAGAGTCATATTGATCTTCACTAAGCTCGGCACTTGGTTTTTTACTAATAATATTTTTTGGTATTACCTTTGAGATTGAATTTCTATAATTAGAAAGTTTATAAACCTCTGTTTTATATACATCCTTCAATAAGGCGAAACCCCCAACTAAATCACCATATAAAGTTGAGTAACCAACAGCCATTTCTGATTTATTCCCTGTTGAAACAACCATTGCTCCTAACTGGTTTGACAAAGCCATCAATATATTGCCTCTTATCCTGGCCTGTATGTTTTCTTTCACAACACTTTCTAAGCTCTCATCAATATTTGATCCTATAAGTTCTCTAAATTTTTCAGCAGTTTCTTCAATATTTATAGTCTTTAGCTCTATATTTAAATTTTTTGCCAAAGCTTCTGCGTCTTTTAGAGAGGACTCTGGGTTAAATCTTGATGGCATGGCAACTCCAATAACATTCTCTGAAGATAAGGAGTCAACTGCAATCGTAGCTGTCAAGGCAGAATCTATTCCTCCAGAAATACCTACTAGAACTTTTTTAAACTTATTTTTTCTAACATAATCAGATAACCCAAGTTTTAAGGCAGAATACATTGATTCAAGTTCTTCTAAGGGTTTTGTACTTTCGATTGAAGGTATATCGGAATTTTTTTCATTTATTATAAGTTTATTTTCTGTATTTATATCTTTGATCTCTAGGTCAATGTCAAAACTAAATACTTCTTCAACAAATTGAGATGCTTCATGAATTATATTTCCATCAGAATCAACAACAAAAGAGCCTCCGTCAAAAACTAACTCGTCCTGCCCCCCAACCATATTCAAATAAATTATCGGAACATTTAGTTTCTTAGCTTTATGAATTACTTTTTCTTTTCTTGATTTAGTTTTATCTATATCAAATGGGGAAGCATTTATATTTATTATTAAAGAGGCTCCTCTTTTAACTTGTTCTTCTGCTGGACCTTCATCAATCCAGATATCTTCACATACATTTATTCCTACGCCTACATCCTCATACCAAAATATTTCTTCTGGTTTTGTTCCTTTTGCAAAATATCTGGCTTCATCAAATACTGAATAATTTGGTAGATAACATTTATGATAAATTCCTTTAACATCACCATTCTGAACTATTGCTGCTGCATTAGTAATTTTTCTATCAACATTATCTGTTGTTTGCTCTTCTAGGCTTCTATCTACAAAACCAATTATCCCGCTTGTTCTACCAGAAAACTCTGCAATCTCTTCTAAAACTGCGAAATTTTTTCCTACAAAGCTTTCTCTTAAAAGTAAATCTTCAGGAGGATAACCTGTAATGCAGAGTTCTGGAAAAACAACTATATCTGAATTAATTTTTTCTGCTTGTTCTAAGGTGTTTAAAATTTTTGACTTATTTTCTTGAATTGCCCCAACTGAAAAAGATAATTGTGCACCAGTTATTCGTATTTTTTTTGTACCCACAATTTAATGATAGATAGTTGGTTAACTAAGAAGAGACCTTAATATCGATATCTTTTGATTCGTCTATCCATTTAGCAACTCTTTTGAGTGAAGGCATCCTGTCAACGATTTCTTGCTTACTATTCATTGCCGACATTGACTCATGAAGTGATTCTGGATTTCTTCTTTTAAGCTCTGAAACACTTTCTACACCTACAGCCTCAAGTAAGTCAGAATAATCCCTTCCAAGGTCTCTTATTTTCATTAATTCAGCTCTTTTTGCCCAATGAAGAAGTTTTGGAGAACTAATTCCTGTTTCTTTTGTTAATAATGCTCTTCCTGATCTTGATGATGCTATCTGTAAAAATGTTACGGTTGTTCGAACTCTTGCTCTTCTTAATTTTGTAGCCTCTATGTGAGTCATACCGTTTATCGAATCTATTGAAGTCATTATTAAATTGTACAAAATATTATTTATAAGTGAAAAAGTTTTTTAATGAGATTTTCCCACTCTCAAAAATCTTTCTGCTCGTCATAATCTGTTGGTTCTAGAAAATTAAAATTTACAACCTTAGATTTATACTCTGATGAACCAAAAAAGTCTACCAAGTCAAAATTTTTGAATAAAGAGTCGTCTTCACCAAGAAGATTATCATAAGTAAGAAGCTCAAGCTTGTTCCAGAAGAATCTTGGAACAATAATTGGATAATTCATCTTATAACGGTATTTTGAAATCACTACTTCGTCTTCTTTTTTTTTCGTTTTTATTAATTTATCAATAATTTTATTATTAACAGATGGTTGATCAGCCATAAAAATCATTGCACTTTCAATTTCTTTATTTTCACTTAAATAAAATAATGCTGTTCTAATAGATGAAACTATTCCTTCCTCCCAATTTTCATTTATTAAGATTGTGCTGTCTTTAAAATCTAGTTTTTCTGTAATTGTGTCATTCTCATGACCTAGGACTACTACTGCTTCTTCAAATTTAGAAGTTACAGTATCGACAACTGTCTCAAGGATTGTTTTTCCTTTATATTCTGCTAATTGTTTTGGAAAACCCATCCTTGAAGAATCTCCCGCAGCAAGAATTACGCCAGCTATCATTTAAAAACCTTCTAACAAAAAAGAGCTTGCAATACTTGACCCAAGAACCAGTAATATGATTTCAAAATTTCTTAAATAGTAAACCTGTTTCAACCCAGACCCTAAGCAAACTAAAGAATATATACCTGTAAAAAAGACTATCGTTAACTTAAGTCCAAATGAATTAATAAATAGTATTGGAATGTTTAAAAGACCTACTACAGATGAGAAGCCAAAAATGACAACTATGTGAATAAAATTTGGATCTTTTCTAAATAAATATTTAATGAGGACAAAAATAAAACTTATACCAATAAGTGAAGAAACTAAACCTGTTCCTAAAGTTGTAAGCAGTCCAGTGAAAGTAGTTTCAGAACTAAATGTTACCTCTAATGCAGAAATAACATTTCTTAATTCAAGTAATGAATTCTCTGGAAGTTGGGGTGCTAAAAAAGATAGATTATTCTTTAAAAAATTAGCAAAATCCCTAAACAATGTAAATATGACCAGAACACTTGTTAAATAACTTACAGCCCATATTGCAACTGCTCTCTGAACAGATGAACTATCGGTAATGAGCTCATTGTAAATGCTTTTGTCCAGTTTTAAAATTCTATAAAATATATTATTGTTTCGCATATAACTACTCTCTACTTTAAAATCTACTGTATGACTATAACAAAAGTAATATCTTATTTTATTTCTTTCGCAATGGTGAGCGTTATTCTGTGGGCGCAAAATCAAACAAGTTTATTTGATTCTCTAATACCTTCATTGCCTTGGGGTATAGTTTCATTAGTTGATTTATATTCCGGTTTTATACTAATTGCGATTTGGATGATCTATAGAGAAGGGAACTATTCTTCAATACTTTGGGTCTTCTTTCTTATGACTTTAGGTAACCTAACGACTGCAATTTATGTAATCTATTGTATAAATACTTCCAATAACGATGTAAAAAAATTCTTCTTAGGTAAAAATATTTAATCTTTCTTTAAGTTGTCTAACAAAATTAAGGATACGTCACGAACTCTAACGTTATCTCCTTCACCGAGTTCTTTAACTCCGTCGTCCATCATAATGTAACAAAAAGGACAGGCTACAGCAACTTCATCTGCTCCTGTGTCTATTGCTTCTTGAGATCTTTCTATATTAACTTTCTTACCCGTATTCTCTTCCATCCACATTCTTCCGCCACCAGCACCGCAACAAAAGCTTTTGGTTCCTTGGCGTTTCATTTCTCTAATCTCTATGCCTCCGATAGATCCTACTATTTCTCTTGGTGCTGTGTAAATGTCATTATGCCTACCCAGATAGCAAGAATCATGATATGTAATTGAGTAAGGCTTTTCAGCGTTTCCAACTTCTATTTTCCCAGACTGCACAAGTTCCGTTAATAATTGGCTATGGTGAATTACCTCAAAATTTCCACCTAATTGAGGATATTCATTAGCAATAGTATTGAAACAATGAGGACACTGAGTTATGACTTTTTTAACATTCAGATTGTTCATGTTTTCAATATTTTGAATTGCAAGTTGTTGAAATACAAACTCATTTCCTGTTCTTCTTGCTGAATCACCTGTACATATTTCCTTTGGACCTAAAACTGCATATGATACATTTGCTCTTTTAAGTAAAGTTGCTACTGCTTTAGTAACGGGAATATTTCTATCATCAAATGCTCCTGCACATCCAATCCAGTAAAGATACTCTACTTCTTCTTTGTTATTTTCTTCTAATAGGGCGACATCGAAATCTAAATCTTCTGACCATTTCATTCTGTCATTCTGTGAAGCACCCCAAGGATTTGATGAATTCTCCATTGCAACATAAGCCTTCCCTAGCTCAGTTGGAAAATCCGAAGCCATTAATGCGAGGTGTCTTCTCATGTCTAATATTTTGTCCAATATTTCAATATTTACAGGACAAATTTCATCACAAGCTTTACATGAAGTACAAGCCCATAACTCTTCTGGCGTTACTCTTTCAAATACACTCGAAGCTTTTACTTTAAGATCAATCGGTGTAGTTACTGTAGAAGGTACAGGTGGATCGCCAGTGTCTGACATTACTTGTCCTACTTTAAGAATTATTTCTCTTGGATCTAATGGCTTACCTGTTAAATTTGCAGGGCAAACCGATGTACATCTACCACAAGCTGTACAAGCATCTAAATCTACAAGTTGTTTCCAAGTGAAATTTTCAATAAGTTCAACTCCTACAGTGTCTATATCTTCTAGCTCCATAAGGTTGCCTATATCTTTCATAGCTCCTTTTGGTCTTTCATTTGGACTCAGGTACATATTTACAGGTGAAGTCACAATATGACGTAGCTTGGACTGAGGAAGAACAATTAAAAACACAAAGAATGAAGCTACATGCAGTATCCAAGAAACTCTATGAAATATAACACCACTTTCTATAGGTAATAACTCTGCAATGAAATAACCTACAAAGCTCCATTTTTCATAATTAGGAAAGCCTTCCACTATGATTCTTCCAGCTTCAGTAGTTAGACCAGACAGACCCATAAATCCTAGAAGAAGGAGAGTCAAATAATCATCCATCTTAGTTTTAGTTTTTAGCCTATCTTCTGTACCAAAAATTCTTCTGTATAAAGCCCAAGCTATACCTCCTAAGTAGACCAAGGAAGCGAGCTCTAATGCAAATGAATAAACTAGATAAGTAGTGCCCTGTAAGAATTTTAATGATGGTGGCATTAAATGATGTATTTCGAGAGTTATTGTCCCAGCAAACAATCCTAAAAAGCCAATATAAATCATTGAATGCATTAATCCAGCAGCTTTAAATCTAAGTAATGTCTTCATTAGAAGTCCGTCAAATAAATTTATAATTCTTTGACTTAGCTTTACTTTTCTCTTTTCTTCAGTACCTCTTGACCAGTTCTTAGCTCTTAAAGAGAATAAATAACCACAGATGAAAACTGAAGAAGCACTAAGTAAATAGAACAAATATTGGAGATACTTTGGTATATTTTCAAATACTCTTCTACCTTCTACTATTTCTCCTTCTGGGAAAATATAGCTTGCTCCCCATAAGAATAATGTTCCAAGTGCTGCCCCTGCTGAAAATAACAAAACATAATCATTTACTTGTCTATCTTTTTTCTGGCTATTCATTGTTAATTTCTTTTGATATCTCCATTGATCTTTCTGTTGCAGAATTGATTGCGTTGAAAATAATCTTATCAAAAGAATCATGCTTAAGCGAATTGATACCTGCCTCTGTTGTACCCTTGGGTGATTTTATTTTCTCCACAGTATCACTAAACTCCTCTTCATTGACTAATGCTGGTAGAGATTTTATAAGTTCCTTTACGATTTTGTTTGATTCTGATTTAGAAAGTCCTAATTCTAAAGCAGCCTCCACAATCTTTGAAGAAAGTTCTAGATACCAAGCTGGGCCACTTCCATATATTGATGTAATTATATGAAATAATTCTTCGTCGTATTCAGATATAGATCCTAGACCGTTGAGTACTTCAAGAAATGATAAATAATCTTTCTCATAATTTTTTGTATATGGAATAAAACCATTGTTATCTTTTATAGATAAATTCGGCATAAGACGAATGATTTTATTATTAATAAATTTTGATATATACGATGTGTTCACACCAGCTAATACTGTACAAATTAATACATCTTCTGAAATCTTTTCTTTATTTGTCTTTATAAAAAGATTTAAATCCTTTGGTTTAATACAGAGAACAAGAACTCCATTTTCAATAACATCAATCTCTGTTTTTGGGTCAAGCTCAAATTGTTTTTTAATAAAATCAATAATTTTTGTTTCTTTTTCATAAAGATGAAATGTTAAGTTTTTATCTAGATTAATTAAACCCTGCAAAAGTGCAGAACCAAGGTTTCCTAGACCTACTATGTGTATATCCAAATTATTCATTATTCAATAATATCAGCATTAAAAGTAATGAAAGAATAGCTTTTTTTAGTAAAAAATAAAAAAAGTTTGTATTAAAACAGAAATATAGTATATTTATATTAAATCTAAGTATATTTACTTAGATTTTATTACTAAATAAAGTTAGATAAGAAAGGAATTATTATGAGTTCTACATTAACAGCTTCTTCAGTGAAGCCTGGTGTCAGAAGATCTAAGAGCTACACATCAGGTCGTATCTGTGATTTTTCCGGATGCGCGACTGTAATTAGCATTTACAACAAAAAGAAATTATGTTTTCTTCACTCTCCAGTCTCTTATCCAAGGGTTAGAGGGCATTTACCAAGAGAACAATAATCTCAAAAACTTTATTAGGAAAGGAAATCATCAATGGGAAAAGCAGTAGGTATTGATTTAGGCACTACGAATAGCGTAGTTGCTGTTTTAGAAGGCGGAGAGCCGACTGTAATAGCTAACGCAGAAGGTAATAGAACAACTCCTTCTATTGTTGCTTTTAAAGGCGAAGAAGTATTGGTCGGTGAATTAGCTAAAAGACAAGCAATTACAAATCCAGATAATACTGTAAGGTCAATAAAAAGAAAAATTGGCTCAAGTTGGAAAGAAAAGTTTGAAAATAAAGAATATACACCTCAAGAAGTTTCTGCAAGGATTCTTCAAAAATTAAAAAGAGATGCTGAAAGCTATATAGGTGAAGATGTTACAGATGCTGTAATAACAGTTCCAGCATATTTCAACGATGCGGAAAGACAAGCTACTAAAGAAGCTGGGCAAATCGCAGGATTAAATGTATTAAGAATTATTAATGAACCTACTGCGGCGGCTTTAGCCTATGGATTAGAAAATAATGAAGATCAAAAAATTTTGGTCTATGACTTAGGCGGAGGAACGTTTGATGTTTCTGTATTAGAGATTTCAGAAGGAGTTTTTGAAGTTAAGTCAACATCAGGTGATTCAAAACTAGGTGGAGATGACTGGGATGAAAGAGTAATGGACTGGTTAGTTGAAAAATTTAAGTCTTCAACAGGAATTGATATTTCAAAAGATAAAATGGCAATGCAGAGAATAAAAGAAGGTGCTGAAAAAGCAAAAATAGAACTTTCTTCAACAACTGAGACTGAAATTAACTTACCTTTTATTACAGCTAACGATTCAGGACCGCAGCACTTGTTAGAAAAGTTATCAAGAAGTGAATTTGAAAAAATTACATCAGATCTTGTAGATAGAACAAAAGACCCTGTAAATAAAGCTGTAAAAGACGCTGGATTATCTTTTTCAGATATTGAACACATAGTCTTAGTTGGTGGTTCAACTAGAATTCCTGCTGTTCAAACACTGGTAAAATCTATAACTGGAAAAGACCCCTCGAAAGGTGTTAATCCGGACGAAGTAGTAGCTTCAGGTGCTGCTATTCAAGCAGGTGTACTAAAAGGTGATGTTAAAGATGTCTTGCTTCTTGATGTTACTCCCTTAACTCTTGGTGTTGAAACAAAGGGTGGAATTATGACAAAAATGATTGAAAGAAATACAACAATACCAACAAAAAGATCTGAAACGTTTTCAACGGCTGACGACGGACAGACTCAAGTAGAAATTCATGTACTTCAAGGCGAAAGAGAAATGGCTTCTGGTAATAAGTCATTAGGTAAATTTAATTTAACTGATATCCCTTCAGCAAAAGCTGGAACACCCCAGATTGAAGTTACTTTTGATATTGATGCTAACGGAATAGTTAATGTTAATGCAAAAGATCTTGGTACTGGTAAGGAACAAGCTATAACAATAACTGGTGGTACTGCTCTCGAAGAAGATGAAATAGAGAGAATGGTTAAGGATGCTGAGGAGCATGCAAATGAAGATGCTAAAAAGAAAGAGCTTGTTGAGACAAGAAACTTAGCTGAAAGCATGGTTACATCTACAGAAAAAATGCTTGAAGAGAATAAAGATAAAGCTACTGATGAGGAAATTAAAGCTATCAATGAAAGTAAAGATAACTTATCAAAAGTACTTGAGAGTCAAGAAGCAAGTCTTGATGAAATGAAGAATTCAATTGAGGAGTTAACAAAAGCTAGTCAATCATTTGCAGAAAAACTTTATGCTGAAGCTCAACAAAGTAATGAAGTTTCTGAAAATGAAGAAACTAATGATGATGTTGTTGATGGTGAAGTCGTAGAAGAAGATGAGTAAAAAAAAGTCATCATCTAAGAAAAAAGATGATGAAAAAAATGTAGATAATTCTACAGAAGAAGAATCGCCCTCTATCCCTTTAGAAGATTATGAAAAAATAAAAGATGACTACTTAAGACTTGCTGCAGATTTTGACAATTTTAAAAAAAGAACCGAAAAAGATAAAGAAAATCAATTAGTAGGGTCACTATCAATTATATTGGCTGGACTTTTCCCTCTTATAGATAACTTTGAAATAGCAATGGGCCAAGAAGAAGTTCCTAAAGAACTTGAGGCACTATATAAATTAGTGCTAACTTTTCTTGAAAATTTAAATATTACTGAAGTACCAGGAGTAGGGGAAGAATTTGACCCCTCATACCATGAAGCAATAGAACACTCGGGTGAAGGTGACGACCAAATAGTTGAAGAGGTTTTGCGAAAAGGTTACAAATTAGAAGATAGATTGATAAGGCCAGCAATGGTTAAAGTTCAAAGTGAATAGAGACTGGCTAGAAAAAGATTTTTATGCCATTCTTGGTGTTTCAATAGATGCAAGTACTGATGACATTAAGAAAGCTTACAAAAAATTAGCAAGAGAAAATCATCCTGATCTAAACCCTGGAGATACAGAGGCAGAGAAAAAATTCAAAGAAATATCAGAAGCTAGTGCTATCTTGTCTGATGAGGGAAAGCGTCAAGAGTATGATCAAGTTAGAACAATGGGTGCTTCCGGATTCTCTGGATTTTCAGGTGGTCAAGGCTTCAATGTAGATATTGGAGATATTTTTGGTGATATATTCGGATTTGGAGGAGCTGGCAGAAGAAAGGGTCAAACATATCAAACAAATCTTACAATCTCATTTACTGATGCTGCATCAGGGATAGAAACTAATGTCCCCCTTAGAAAAGAAGTTGTTTGTGAAGACTGTAAAGGTAATGGATCAGAAAATGGTAACGCCTTTCATACATGTAATATTTGTAGCGGAAGCGGACAAACAGCATCTAACCAAGGTTTCTTTTCTTTTGCGCAACCTTGTTCAGCCTGTAAGGGTCAGGGGAATGTAATAGATAAGGAATGTAAAGCGTGTAGAGCACAAGGGTCTGTAATAAAAAACGAAACTATAAAAGTGAAGGTACCTGCTGGTGTTGATAATGGAACTGTAATTAGATTAAGAGGCTATGGAGGTCCAGGAGATGCCGGCGCTCCAGATGGTGACTTATTAGTTCAAGTAGGAGTAGAGCCACATAAATTTTTTAAACGAAATGGTAGCGATTTAATATTAGAAGTTCCTTTGCTTTTCTCTGAAGCTGCACTCGGAGCTACAATAAAAATTCCAACACTTAAAAAAACAGTTAGTCTAAAAATACCTCAAGGTACATCAAGTGGTAAATCCTTCAAAATAAAAGGAGAAGGTATCTCTCCTCAAGGTAGAAGGTCTGGAGACTTGTATATAAGAGTAGCTATAAAGCCTCCGTCAAAACTATCAAGAACTGGAAAGAAGAAGCTAGAAGAATTTAGAGATGAAGGATATGAAGGGACCCCTGAAGAGTATCGAGGATACTTATATGAATGATAAAAAAACCATTTCTTTATACTTCATTTCAGTAGCATCTACTTTATCTGGGATACACCCCCAAACAATCAGAACATATGAAGAAAAGGGCTTAATTAAGCCTTATAGAACAAAAGGTGGAACCAGAAGATATTCTCAGGAAGATGTTGATAAATTAATACAAATTGCAAGTCTTTCACAAAGGGGGATTAAATTAGAGGGAATAAAAATTATTTATGAGATGAGAGACAAAATAGAAGAAATGCAAGAGAAAATAGATTTCCTACAAGAAGAAATTAGTAGCGAAAAGTCAGCTAGAGCTAAAAAGGAAAATGAAATTCATAAAAGTTACAAAAATGAAATTGTTAAAAAATCAAATAAGGATTTACGTAAAAAGCTTTAATATTCTTCTTCGTAGCTTTTATTAAACATCCGGATAATAGTGTACGTTAAAGCTAACGCAAAAATATAATAATTAAAACTAGGTATTTCTCTAATTCCTAAGCTAAATATTACATCAAGTATGGCAGCAAATACTCTTAACCATATCCCAGACCAAATTAATCTCCATATACTAAACTTTTTAAAGAATGCGATACTATTTCCACTGTCCATGAACTTAATTTTACTAAAATTAATACTTAGCTTTTATGTTTCTCAATAAAAGCTTTAATTTTGTTTTCTAAAATAGACAGGGTTATTCCGCCATCACATAACACTTCATCATGAAAATATCGGATATCAAACTTATCACCAAGCTCATTTTCAGCTTGTCTTCTTAGTTCTTCAATTTTTAATTGTCCCATTTTATAAGCACAAGCTTGACCAGGCCATGCAATATACCTATCAGTCTCAATGTTTGCATTAATTTCTTCAATAGGAGAATTTGATCTAAAAAAATCAATAGCTTCATTTCTTGACCAACCCATGCCATGCATGCCTGTATCAAGTACTAAACGACACGCTCTCCATGCATCATTTCCAAGACGCCCTAACTGCTGAACATCATTTGAATAGAGCCCCATCTCATTTGCTAATTGTTCAGAGTAAAGACCCCAGCCTTCAACAAATGCTGTTGAAGCAACATATCTTTGAAAGTTGGGAACACCTTGTAATTCAACGGCAATTGTTCTGTCGAGATGATGGCCAGGTATTGCTTCATGAAAAGCTACACTCTCAGCTTCGAATATACTTTTTGTTTCCGCTTTATAAGTATTGAGAAAATAGGTACCATCTCTGGACCCGTCTGGCAATGGCGGAAAATAATAAGCTGGGGGTGCATGTTTTTCTGATTGCGTAGGTACTGGTAACACCTTACAGGGAGCTTTAGGGAATACAGTAAACCATTCTTCAAGAGGTTTATATGCTCTCTCAATAGTATCTTCTGCTAATTGAAGCATTTGTTCCTTGCTCTCATACCTCATAGAAGGTTCGGTTTGCATCTTATGAATTACATCTTCAGGGCTTTTAACACCATCGAAAACATCTTTTCCTATTTGAAGGAATTCTTTTTTTAGTCTCTCAACTTCTGATAAGCCAATCTCATGAACTTCTTTTACTGTCGTTTCTCTATGTCCGGTATATTTCCTAAGACTTCTTAAGTAAACCTCTTCTCCACCATCAATCCACATAATTCCAGGATTTTCATCAGTTCTTCCCTTTGGTAAGTGTTCAGTTCGTAATTGGTCTAAATAACTCATTACACTTGGACGAACGTATTTTTCTATTACTCCCTTTGCTTTTTCTTTCCATTCTGAAATTTCTTTTTCAGATACTGTTGGAGCAAAATTAACAAGAAGTAACGGATCATTATCTAAAGATGTCTCTAAGTAGCTTTCAAGTTGATCAATGCTTCTGTTCAGGTTTCTTTGTGTAGCAACTCTATTGTTCTCAAGCCCTTTTTTTTGAACATTTGAAATCTGACTATAAAATCTTTGATAGAGCTCTAATCTTCTTAAAAGCATGTCTGCAGACTCATTATCAGGCACAAACATTTGCTGATTGTAGTCAATCAAAAACCCCTCAAAGCCAGCAACACCTGCAGAAAATTCCCAACTTTTATCAATCAGTGAGTCACTATTTGATTCTAAAGCGAATTCAAGCATCCCATAAGTAACTCTTTCTTTACTAGTTAATGAATCAAAATCTAACTCATTTAATCTATGTTTAAAACTTTTTACTTTTTCATTCTCATTTTCAAATTTTTCTTCAGTTAATTCTTCAATTTGATCAAAATATTTTTTATGGCCACGCATAATTGCAGATGTTGGTGATGATTCAAGAGACTCTTGGAAGAAATCTTCTGCCAATTGGTCTAAAGCCTTATTACTCATTTTTTTCCTCCCTAAGCTCATCTAATTCTTTATCTATTTCTTCAAGTTTTATTAGAACATCTTCTAGTGTAGTTTGTTTATCTCCAAAATTAGACAGAAAATAAGCAGAAACTGCAGCAGTTAATGTAGCTATGAAGCCAATTCCAAGAATCATCAATGTGCTCGCAACTATCCTACCTAGTGTTGTCAATGGAGTTATATCACCATAACCTACAGTCGTTATTGTCACCAGTGCCCACCAAATTCCATCTCCAAAAGATTCAACATCTGGCTCCGCGATATAAAACAAAAAACCAAAAAATATAATCAAAAATACTGTTGCATAAACAATAAATCTAAGTCCGCGGCTGTTGAAAATAGTTTTTATTGCAGTGCCAAAACGAACAAGAACTGCAGCTAATCTAAACAATTGAAAAAATCGTAATAACCTTGGAAGCCTGGCGAATCTTAAGAATCTTGATGATTCAAATCCCTTTGGTACGAAAGGAATTGATACAACAACAATAAAGAGTTCTAGTTTGTGGCTCAAAACATACTCTTTTTTGTTTTCTGAAAGAAAAAACAGATGAGCATATTCAAGTAGAAATATAATCCAAATGCCCCAATTTATATAATTAGCAATTTCTTTATACGCTGAATCTGAATACTCAATAACAATTACTGGAATTAATAATATTACAGCAATAAGTACTGGTATTTCGTAGAATTTTTCAACTTTTAGATATCTTGAATTAGACATAGAAGTATTATAAATAAATATTTAAGACTTTAATTCCAAAAAAATTCTATTTAAATTAAGAATGTGAAGAGGGTTATTGGACTTACAATTTTACTTATTAGTACATATGTATTGGAGTTTTTATTACTATACGAAGGAAACATTGTTGATGAAGTCGGTTTTTATGAATCACCAAGTGAAATTTCAGTAACTAACACAACAGTAAGTAAAGAAAGTATTCAACATTACTATAAAGTAGTAAAACAACTTGAAGAAATAAATTTTGAATCTTTAGATGAAACTATCACACTAAATGAAGAAAATTTTATAAGAGACTATATAAAATCTATTGATTCAATTGTGAATGAAATAAACGTTGATCTTCTTTTTCATAATTTTAATAACTTTAGAGAATCAAATAACGGAGTTAAGGGTATATACCTAAATGGATATTACATGAATCAAGAAGCAAAAATTAATCATATAAAAGAAATACTTACTAAAACAAACGTTAACACTTTAGTAATTGACGCAAAAACAGATAACGGTCACATCATGTTTGATAGCAACTCTCCTCAGACAGATTTATTAAAAAATGAAAGAATAAAATATGATGCTCAAACATTAGCTGAGTTAAGAGAAGTAAAAGATATACATTTAATTGCACGGATTGTTGTATTCCAAGATCCTTTATTTGCAGTAACCTTTAAGGAAGAAGCTATTTTTGATTCAAAAAATAATAAAATTTATTCCCAAGATGGGCAATATTTTTTGGACCCTAGCAGCGAACTAGCAAAAGAATACATAATTAACCTTGCAATTGAATCTTGTAAATTAGGTTTTAATGAAATTCAATTTGATTATATTAGATATCCTGATTCCAACTATCAATATATGGTCTTTCAAGAAAAAAATGATTATGAAAATAGAGTTAACAACATAAATAGTTTCTTGGGGGAAGCAAAGACGAAATTGCATATCGAAGGGTGTTTAGTATCAGCAGATATTTTTGGATATATTTTAACTAATACTGAAGATGGCGGAATAGGCCAAAACCTTGAAACAATAATAAAGAACGTAGATTTTATTTCCCCAATGGTTTACCCATCTCATTACTCTAAGGGCTCATTTGGCTATGAGTATCCTAATAACCATCCATATGAAGTCGTTTCTGCAGCATTAGCTGACGGCCTTGAAAGAGGTGTTCCAGAAATACAACTAAGGCCCTTCTTGCAAGGGTTTTGGCATTCAATCACAGATGTTCAAGAAAACATAAAAGCAGCTGAAAGCAAAAATCTGGATTGGATAATATGGAACATTTTAAGCACGTATGAATTAGATTATTTTACTAAACTCGAATCATGAGTATTAAAGATACATTTAAAAAAGAGCTTGAATCTATTCATAAAGACTTAATTAAAGTTAGTGACTGGATGTATGAAAACCCTGAACTTGGTTTTGAAGAATATAAAACCTCAGAATATTTAGTTAAGTTTATAAATTCTTTTGAAGATAACGTTGTCTTTCCTACAAATGAATTAGAAACGGCATTTGAAATAACTTTTGGTAAGGAAGGCCCTCTTGTTGTCCTCTGTGTTGAGTATGATGCTCTTCCTGAAATTGGACATGCTTGTGGACATAATGTAATTGCTACTGCTTCAATAGGCGCTGGTTTAGCATTAAGGAGTTTAGCTGATGATCTTGGTATAAGAGTAAAGCTACTTGGTACTCCTGCTGAAGAGGGTGGTGGTGGAAAAATTATATTGCTAGATAGAGGAGCTTTCGAAGATGCTAAATGTTCAATGATGATTCATCCTGGACCTTTAAATGTTGCGAATCCTACATTTACTACTATTCAACAATATAAAGTGGAATTTTTTGGTAAAGACGCTCATGCTGCTGGTGCACCAGAGAAAGGGCGTAATGCCTTAGATGCTCAAATACAGCTATTTGTAAATGCATCAACATACAGACAACAAATGGTTCAATCAAATAGGATGCATGGAGTCATAAAAGATGGTGGTTTTAAACCAAATATCATTCCATCTTATACAAGCTCAGAATGGTATTTAAGATCTCTAAATGAAGACGGCCTTAATATTCTTGAAAAAGATTTTTTGAATTGTGTAAATGCTGCTGCTTTAGCAACAAAATGTGAGGTAAAGGTAAACTCTCCTGACTATAAATATCGTGAAATATTAAATAATAAAACTATGTATCAGTTATTCATGGAAAACTCTGAAAGTATTGGTAGAGAAATGCCTCTTGAAGATCCCCTTAGGCCCGGTTTAGGTTCAACAGATATGGGAAATATCTCCCTTGCTATGCCTTCAATCCATCCTATGTTAGATATAGATGCGGGAGATGCTGTAAACCACCAGCCAGAATACGCTGCAGCCACTATAAAGCCTGGGGGTCATAAAGCTATTTTTGATGGAGCTTATGGAATGGGGGCAACCATTATTGATTTAGCTGAAAAAAACCTTTGGGATCAACTTTAAAGTATCTGGCTTAAGAAAAGTTTAGTTCTATCATTCTTTGGGTTGTCAAAGAACTCAACAGGAGTATTTTCCTCAACCATCATTCCTTCGTCAAACAACATTACTCTATCTGCAACCTCTTTAGCAAAACCCATTTCATGAGTAACAACAATCATAGTCATTCCAGATTTTGCTAGTTCTTTCATTGCGTCAAGTACTTCTTTAATCATTTCTGGATCTAATGCTGATGTAGGCTCATCAAAAAGCATTATTTTTGGATCCATTGCCAAAGCCCTTGCTATAGCAACTCTTTGTTGCTGACCACCAGATAATTGTCCTGGAAATTTATCAGCCTGTTCAGGTATACCTACTCTATTTAGTAACTCCATGGCCTTTTCTTCCGAGTCACTTCTGCTTTTCTTTCTTACCCAAATTGGTGCAAGAGTAATATTTTGCATAACTGTTAAGTGAGGAAAAAGATTAAAGCTCTGAAATACCATTCCAACTTCAGCTCTAATTGTTTCAATATTTTTTAAATCATTGGTTAGCTCTGTGCCATCAACAACTATTTCACCCTCTTGGTGTTGTTCAAGTCTGTTTATACACCTAATGAAGGTTGACTTGCCTGAGCCAGAAGGACCACAAATAACCAATACTTCACCTTCAGCAATTTCCATTGATATACCCTTAAGGGCTTGGAAATCACCAAACCATTTCTTCACGCCTTTAGCTTGAATTATGCTCATAATTTAATTACCTTTCTCCTAATCCTAATCTTTTTTCTATTTTCATGCTTCGTCTAGATAGTGTAAATGTAAATATCCAATAGACAACAGCAACGAATATTAAATTTTCTCTTTGGTGTCCTACAAAATTTACTGGTACAGATTGATTATCAATAACAGTTTTACCTATTGTAAGGAAGTCAAATAATCCGATGATAGTAACAAGGCTTGAATCTTTAAACGCCGTGATTGCGCTGCTAACAAGAGTTGGTATAACGGCTCTAAGTGCTTGCGGTAAGACTATTAAACCTATTTTTTGAAATGGGCTCATTCCAATTGCATCTGCGGCTTCGTACTGTCCTTTTGGAATTGATTGCAGACCTCCTCTTATGTTCTCTGCAAAATATGCTCCACTAAAGAAAGCTGTAACCATCAAGACTCTTACTATTAAGTTAAACTCTACCCCTGCTGGCAAGAAGACAGCTAAGGTTACGCTTGCGAAAAATAACCATGTTATATATGGAACTGACCTTACTAATTCAATAATCCCAGTACAAATTATCCTAACAATAGGAAGTTTTGAGTTTCTGCCTAAAGCAAGTAGTACACCTAAAGGAAAAGAAACATAGGTACCAAAAATTGCAAGCAACCATGTCAAAGAGAAGCCTCCAAAAATACTTGATCCTGGTACAACAATTCCTGTTTCTGATGCTCCACCTCTTAATAGGAATGTTAAAGTTACTAGAGCTACAGCCCATATAATTATCAAACTTTTCTTCCCTTGTTGTGAAGTTGAAACAGCAGGTACAACCGTTACAAACAATCCAAGTAATAATAAGCAAGCCTTTGCTAGCATCGGAATACTTATAAATACTCCAGCTATTGTTGCAACTATTACAACCCCTATATAAATTGAGTAGTATTTTTTCACAATTGGGTTATTTATTAATAAAACCGTTCCTAAACCTACTGCAAAAAATATAAGAAATATAGGTATATCACCTGTTAAGACTTCGGCCATTTCAATCTGCGGCTTTTTAAATATCCACGAGAAAATAAGCAAAGGTAGTAAAAACCAAGAAATTGACATAATATTCTTTAACCTCTTCACTTCTTTAAAGTAAATTCCAATAAAATATGACAAAAGAAATAAAACAAAAATTACAGTCCAAGGAACTTTAGTTGTATTAGCAATAGGCATTAATGGATCGGGGATTATCCTATCTTTGTTTTGATCAAGCTGTATTGTTGGTAACTCAATAATCCAGATCAAAGCAATTGGAATAGACAAATAAAGAAAAACAGCATCAGAATTATTAAATGAAAAATTAATTTTTCTATTTTTTAATAGAAAAAACCCTACTGTTATAAGAAGAACTGGGATTAACATTCCTATTCTTGAACTTCTAGAAAATACTTCTTCCGTTATTACATATCCATCATTTCCCATATAACTTGTAAAAGTTGGTGCAACAATTGTAAAGAATAAAACACCTAGCCCCAATTTATAAAATCTATCAAACATAACACTTATATTTGAGCGATCATCACTTCTCCACAACCCAATAGAAACTCCTGAAAATACAAAAGTAAGTCCTACTGAGATCCAAACTCGTATAAAGTCACTTTCTGGATAGGCTTGAACCATATATAATTGCATATTATTTAATACTGCTAACCAATCTTTATCAGAAGACATAACAAAACCGAACATGCCTCTAAAGAAATTGAGTACTAAGTAACTTGTTCCAATTGTTAGCACAGAAGAACCTACTGATGAAAATAAACTTTCTTGTACTTCTTTGGCTTTCTTTTTAATTACATCAACCATTATCTCTCCACTATTTTCATTTTTCTGTTGTAATAATTAATTATTGATGAAATTGTCAAACTTACAGAACTATAAAATGCCATCCATATCAAGAAAACTGGTAATGTCTGGCCTTCCTGGTTATATAAGGTTTGACCAACAGCAACTATTTCTGGATACGCAACGGCAATACCTAATGATGTATTCTTGGCTAAATTTAAATACTGATTACCCATTGGGGGCAACATAACTCTAATCGCTTGAGGAAGTACTACTAATCTCAATAATGCGCCTCTCCTTAATCCGAGAGACATCCCAGCTTCTGATTGACCTTTAGAAACAGCCATTATTCCTGCTCTAACTACTTCTGAAATAAATATTGCAGTGTATAAGACAACTCCTAGCCATATAGCAAAATATCCAACTGAAAGACTTTTTCCATGTCCTTTTGCATATCTCTTAAACTTTGATGTTTCATTAACCTTTTCAACTTTAGGCCTAGAAAAAACAAACGGTGCTGCGTCGGTAACTTCCAACTCATAAAAAGGAATTCCTATTTTTATTGCTTTACCTTCTTCAACAATCAAAGATTCCACTTTGCCTGTATACTCTGCTTTCAGTTCTACTTCTTGCGTGTCAATTTTATTTCCAGTTGCGTAGGCTGTAGCAACAACTTGTCCTTCTGTAATGTTGTCTCCTGGCTTAATTAACCAATTTGTAATTTCAGCTTTTTTCATTCCTTCAATTACTTCATATATTTCAAGATCTATATGTGGATACCAATCTAATTTATTTTCAATACCGTGAAATAATTGAGGCAATCCCCAGTCTGCTTTAAATGTTATTTCATCACCAACTAAAAAACCCGCAAAACCAGCACCAATAGATGAAAACATAAGAAGTACTATTAACAGAACTACTACAACGTTTAATATGATCTTAAAATAATCATCATCACTGTATATCCCTTGAGCTTCTTCTGATTTTTTACTATCTATAAATGCCTTAGTTACTTTAAAGCCAATATAAATAGCAACACCTGAAACCAGGCCCTGATAAACGATTGCTGGAACACTTTCTAGGCCAAGAGAAATGTAGCCTGCTAAAAAGCCAAACACCCCTGCAGCTCTGAAACCTCCATACCAACCTATAACTAATAGTGATCCTAAAATACCTAGTGACCATAAAAATGGCTTTGTATCTCTTCCTTCTTTTTCTAATAATTCAACTCGCCATTTATAGATTTTATTAGCAATATATATGACAATTAATGTATACACCATAAGCAAGTATGCATTTGGGCCTCTGTTGAACCATGGAAAAGCAAGTCCTTTTGCACTTATGTGAATAAAATATTCCCCAACTTCAAAAACTTCAAGCCTAGGAAATGACAGAACAAAAGCTTGAAAGAAATATATTTGAACTAAAAGTGGAACATTTCTAACTACTTCTAATAGACCGGTTGAGCTTTTTTCAACTATATAATTACTTGAAAGCCTAGCAATCCCTAAAAAAGTACCTAATAAGGTTGCTGCCAATATCCCTGTTAATGTGATTCTAAACATATTGATCATCCCAGTTTGAATCATTTGCAACCCTGAATTTGGTAACGTATACATTCCTTCTGCTACAGAAACCCCAGGGGTTTCTCCTAACCATCCCCAAGAAAATGCAATATTTGTATCTGCTAAATTAACAATTGCATTTTGAATATAATTCCAAATTATTGACAATATTCCAAAAAGGAAAATAACTTGAAAAGCCCATTTTAGAAAAACTACATTTCTGAAGAAAAGAAGATATTTCATTGCGTTTTTCATAAATGAATTTTATCAGAATTATCTGCTTTATGCCTAGAAGAAGGACTATATATGTCGAAGTATATAAAGTAAAAGGGGCTTTTCAGCCCCTTTTACAAAATTAGTAAGGTAATTAATTACCTTGCTGGAGGTGCGTAAACCAATCCTCCGTTGTTCCAATAGTCGTTATAACTACCTTCTCTGTAGAGACCTAATGGATTTAGGTTTCTTGAAAAGATTTCGTCATAGTTTCCTATTTGCTTTACAACGTTGTAGTAAGCATCTGCACTTAGACCCATCTTTGTTTGAAGCTCTCCATCGTTCTTACCGAACAATCTACCCATTTCTGGGGCAGCATCATAATCAAATGAATCAATGTTAGCTCTAGTTACACCATACTCATCAGCGATGATTGTAGCGTAAACAGTCCAGTTAACAATGTCAGCCCATTGGCTATCATTTGATCTATATGTTGGACCTAATGGCTCTTTAGAAATTGGTGATGCTGGGAAAATTGCCCAGTCATTAAGAGCGTCATTAACTGCTCTTCTACCAACTAATCCTGAACCGTCAGTTGTTACTATGTCGCACTCACCTGCGATGAACTTGTCAATAGCTTCTGAGAAAGCTTCAACTGTTACTAGTTCAATTGTTGCTCCTACAAGTCCAGCACCTTCTGTAATATTCTTTTCAGTTGTGGTACCAGCGTTTGTACATACTCTTAATCCATCAACGTCAGCAAGAGTTGAGCTATCTGACAATCCGTCAGACTTTCTACCCATCAATTGTTGACCATCATAGTAAGTGGTCGGACCAAAGTCGTTACCCAATTCGGTATCACGGCTTTGAGTCCAAGTTGTATTTCTAATCAATACGTCTATTTCACCAGCGCTAAGTGCTGTAAATCTTTCAGCAGCAGTAAGTTGCTTAAATTCAACTTTACTGTAATCACCGAAAACAGCAGCAGCAACTGCATAGCAATAGTCAACGTCGAATCCTGAATAAGATCCGTCGTCAGCTACTTCTGTAAATCCAGTTGCACCGGTGCTAACACCACACTTAAGAAATCCTCTAGCTTGGACCTCTTCGAGTGTAGTCATAGCGACTTCTTCAACTACTTCTTCAACAGCGTCATCTGTGCCTCCACAAGCGACAGCTATCATTGAAAGAACTAGCAAAGAAACGATTGCTTTTTTACTCAATGTTTTCTCCTTTTATATAAAAGTTGACAAGTCCATCGAACCGCCCTGTTAAAGTCGGTTGAACCGTCATATGTTTAATTTAATGATATTTCAGCATAGTTCAACACTAAATCAACTAATCTTTTGAAATTTGTTGCAAATATCCTATAAAACCATGTATTATCGAATGTTGTAATCTAAGGAGAAACGTGTCTACTACCGTTGTTTTAGGAGCCCAGTGGGGTGATGAGGGCAAAGGTAAAGTCACAGATTTTTTCGCTTCAAATGCCGATATGGTGGTCCGATTTCAAGGTGGTAATAATGCTGGTCACACTATTGTCGTAAAAGATGAAACAATAAAGCTTTCATTAACTCCCTCTGGTGTTTTGTATCCAGACTGTATACCTGTTATCGCTTCTGGCTGTGTTGTAGACCTTGGTTTCCTTATGGACGAACTAAAGATGCTCAAAGAGAAAAATGTTGATACTTCAAAATTAAAGCTTTCATCAAATGCACATCTTATTATGCCTTACCACAAACTCTTAGATGAGTTAATAGAAAACAAACTAGGTAAAAACATGATTGGAACAACAAAAAGAGGAATAGGTCCATGCTATGGAGATAAAATCCAAAGATTAGGAATCAGAGTACAAGACTTGTTCGATGAGAAAATTTTTGAAGAAAAGGTTTCAGCAATTTTAGAAGAGAAAAATGAAATTATTACAAAAATATATAATTCTACACCCTTCACTCTTGAAGAGATTTTAGAAGAATTTAACAGCTATAGAGATACTGTTAAAAAAATCATGATAGATACCTCTTTATTAATTTCAAATGCAGTCAATGAAGAAAAAAATATACTTTTTGAAGGAGCTCAGGGAACATTGTTGGACATTGATCACGGAACTTACCCTTTTGTAACAAGTTCAAATACCACATCTGGAAATGCTGCAATAGGCTCTGGGATTGGACCTCGTGATATTGAAAGAATTGTAGGAGTTACTAAAGCATACATATCAAGAGTAGGGACAGGTCCTTTCTTGACCGAACAAGAAAACGAAATTGGTGATTACTTAATTGATAAAGGCGCTGAATATGGAGTAGTAACTGGGAGAAAAAGAAGATGCGGATGGTTAGACCTTGTCTCACTAAAGTATTCTGTAAGAGTTAACTCATTAACTGAATTATTTATTACAAAACTTGATGTACTTTCAGGCTTGAATGAATTAAAAGTAAACGTTGCTTACGATATAAATGGCTCAGAAGTAAAAGATTTTCCAAGACAACAAAGAGTGCTGCATGATGGTAAACCAATTTATAAAACTTTAAAAGGTTGGGATGAAGATATAACAAATATAACGTCTTTTGAAGACCTTCCTGAAGAAGCTAAAGATTATATAAAGTTTATTGAAGATTTTATAAAAGTACCTATTACTTTTATTTCTGTTGGACCTGAAAGAAATCAAAATATAATAAGAGAGCAATGATAGAAAGATATTCTTCCGAAGAAATGTCCTCGATTTGGAGTGAGGACAATAAAGTAGCGAAATGGGTAGATGTTGAAAAAGCAGTAATTGAAGTACTTGAAAAAGAAGAAATTACTCCAAAGGGACTGTCTAAACAACTAAAGGAAGTTTCTGTATCTCATAATGAAGTCTTAGAAAGAGAGGCTGTTACAAACCATGATTTGGCTGCTTTTGTAGATGTATTACAAAGTAAGGTAAAAAATGACTCTAATTGGATACATTATGGATTAACTAGTTCAGATATTGTTGATACTGCAAATGCTTTATTAATTAGAGACTCAATTAAGGTTCTCTCTGAAAAAATAAGTGAACTAGTAAATTCATTAAAAAATAAAGCAATAAGTGAATCTGAAACAATTATTATTGGCAGAACCCACGGTGTTTATGCTGAACCTACAACTTTAGGTAGTATATTTGGAAATTGGTGTCTTGAAGTTTCAAGAGGTTTGAGTAGATTAAATTCAAGTTTAGAAATAATTAGTTATGGAAAAATTAGTGGGGCTGTCGGTAATCATTCTCTAATTTCTGAAGAACTAGAAAGTAAAATTCTTGAAAATCTGTCTCTAAAATCAGAGCCCCTTGCTTCACAGGTAGTTAGTAGGGACAGGTATGCAGATTTATTTTCGAGTTTTTCAATAATTGCTGGTACATATGAAAGAATTGCAACAAATATTAGACACTATCAAAGATCTGAAGTTAATGAAATGTTTGAATCATTCCAGGAAGGACAAAAAGGCTCTTCAGCAATGCCACATAAAAAAAACCCAATTGGTTCTGAAAGAATCTGTGGACTAGCAAGAGTGGTTAGAGGAAATACACAAGCAAGTTACGAGACTATGGCACTTTGGCATGAAAGAGATATATCAAATTCTTCGGTTGAAAGAATTATTCTTCCGGATACATTTAAATTGATTGATTTTATGACAAGAGACTTGATTAATATTATTAATGACCTTGTTATTAATCATAAGAATATTGAATCAAACTTAAATTCTGCAAAAACAAAACTTGGATCTCAAAAACTTCTTTCATTAATTGTGAGTAAAGGTAATTCACGTGATCAAGGTTATAAGTTTGTTCAAAATATTACACAAAATAATTTTTCTATAGATGCAATTATTGAATCTACTTTGTCAGAATTTGATGATATATCAAAAGATGAAATTGAAAACTGTTTTAACTTAACAACAAATATAGATTCTAAAATAATTGAAAAGAAGCTTAAAGAACTTTAAATTGTTTAACTCTTTCAAAAAAAAATTTGAAGCTATAAAAAAAGACTATCGAGACTTGCCCATAGCAAATGAAAATTTTATTGATGCTATTCTTGCACCTGTTTTTTTTGTAACAATTTCAAGATTTCAAGAATTACAAACTTCAATTTTGTTAACTGTAGCACTTATAGTGATTACATTCTCATATAGAATCTTTAGAAAAGAATCATTAAAGAACTCTTTGATTGGTCTTGCTGGTACATCGATTGCACTTTTGATTGCTCAAATTCAAGGTTCTGCATCTGGATTTTTTCTTCCAGGAATAATTAGAGACTTAAGCGTTGCAGCAATTGGTTTTTTCTCTATTTTGTTTGGAAGGCCTTTTACAATATACACATCAAAATCAATAAGAGGTTGGCCTTTAGATTGGTTTTTACACAAAAATGTAAAGCCAGCGTATAGAGAAGTTGCCATTATATGGGTTGTTTTTCTAGGTATTAAGGGTTTAATGCAGCTATATTTCTTTAATTCGCCTGAAATACTTGCAGTTATTAAATTAGCAACATCTAATCAAACAACTATATTTCTTCTTGTTGTGACATATATATATGGACAGAGGAGGTTATTAAAACTTGGTGGTCCTAGCGTAGATGAGTTCTTAAATAAAACACCTCCTCCTTGGTCAAGCCAACAATCAGGATTCTAAAAGTAGTAAAATTAAAATTATGAATGAAGAACTATTAACAATATTATATTTTTTTGGGATAGGTTTCGCAGTATACGCTCTCTGCAGATATGCATTCTTCCCAGGAATAAAGTTTTTAGCAAAAAAAACAACCACTATTCTCGATGATATTCTATTAGACAAAAAGTTTTTGAATAGATTTTCTCTTGTAATAGTATTTTCTTCATTAAAAGTGTATATGGAGACAAGTGTTGGTTTGCCATATTTCGATAGTTTTTCAGATAGAATAATTAATATTCTTTTAGCTATTTTTATAGGTCTAAGTATCTCAGAGTTTTTAACTTTAATAAATAAAATTTCTACACATTACGAAGCATTGAAAGACAAGCCAATTAAGGGCTACATACAAATAGTAAAAATTGTACTCAATGCTTTTATCGTGATAATAATATTTGCTATTGGAACAGGCCAGTCAGTAGCTTATTACATAAGTGGACTTGGTGCTATTACTGCAATACTTCTATTAGTTTTTCAAGACACAATACTTTCATTTGTTGCTTCAGTTCAAATTGGGCAAAATGACATTATAAATTTAGATGATTGGATTGAAGTTCCTGAGTATGGAGCTGATGGAGATGTAATAGATATCTCACTCCATACTGTAAAGGTTCAAAATTGGGATAAAACAATAACAACTATTCCAACTTCAAAAATAGTTACTAGTTCAGTAAAAAACTGGCGAGGTATGTCAGATTATGGAGGGAGAAGAATAAAAAGATCTATCTTGATTGATATATCTAGTGTTAGGTTTATGGAAGAAAAAGATATTGATAAATTGAAACAACTTCCATCAATAAATAAATACTTGTCTGAAAAAATAAATGACATTGAAAATTACAATAATTCAGTAGATGAAGAAAAAGAAAAAAGAAGACTTACTAATCTAGGAACCTTGAGAGCGTATCTTGTAAGCTATCTAAAAAATCATAATGATCTTAATACTGAAAGCATGACTTTAATAGTTAGGCAGCTCTCCCCAACTTCTGAAGGTGTTCCTTTAGAGATCTATACATTTACAAATACAATTGATTGGGTTGAGTATGAAGGTATTCAATCTGATATTTTTGACCATATTTTTGCTGTTTTGCCTAAATTTGGATTAAGAGCTTTCCAAGGTGGTACAGTAGAAGCTGCTGCTTCAAGAGGCCTTTCTATTAACGAACCTGAAATATAGACTTATTTTGCTCTTTCTTTAGTTCCAAGAGATATGATTCTGAATATGGTGATTATTCCAGGTTGAAGTCTTTTTCTTTGGAAAAGAGTAAATAATAAAACCTATTGCAATCATTATATAATTTAAATAATTTCCCCAAAGTGAATAAGGGGTGGAGTTAGTATATGCAATAAGTCTTCTAGTAGAAACAGCATTTGTGAATAATTCAGTTGAAGAATAAACTTTGCCATCAAACCCACTAATAAAAGCTGACTTACCTGTTATTGCAGCATGAACAATATCACGATGATTCGAAACAGCATTAGCTCTAGACATAAGAATGAACTGATCAGACATCCCGCTTTCTCCATAGCTTGCTTGATTTGTCAAAATAACAATAACCTCTGCTCCTTCTTGGACACTTCTCCTTATATATCTTTCAAACGAACCTTCAAAAGAAATTACAGATGAAATTTTTATATTATTTTTACCAATAGAAAATATCTCCTGACCATTCCCACGAATCATATCTCTTGGAACTAAAGAAAGAGGAGGTATCCAGTCTAAATACTTCCTAAAAGGAATATATTCTCCAAATGGTACTGGGTGTTGTTTTAAATACTCACCTGCTATTTTTCCTTTTTCATCAATATAAATTCCATAATTTTCAAAATAACTTGAGTCGACAGGCCTGTCTCCTCCAATCAAAAAAGAAGCATTAAGTCTTTTTACTTCCTGAGATATCTCATCTAATGTTTTTGCACTAATTCCTGGATCATTTCCAAAACCGCTTGAACTCTCTGGCCAAACAATTAATCGAGGTTTTATTAATTCCTCTTCTAGTGCTTCATAAGTAAATAACTGTTCTTTGCTTAATGACTTAGTTAAATTCAAATGACTTTCATAAATCCTTTGTCTCTCATTTTCACATCTATTCTTTGCTCCAGGACATGGGCTGTTTCCTTGAATTATTGAAATCTCAATATCCCCTTGCTCTACATCTCCTTTTCTTACTTCTCCTTCTGCAGCAAATCCGATCTCATAAACAAAAGACATAATTAATAGAAAAACTAAAATATTTCTACCCCTTAAAAATGATTGTCTGTCATATTCATATTTTTTATTTTTGAAAGAAGTTATAAAGTTTAAAACCAAAGATAAAACTATAGATTGAATAACGAGCGAAAATCCTATTGGTCCAAATATTTTAAATGGTTGTTGAATAAAATCTATTAAAACAGTTGAGGGATACCCCCAAGGAAAGCCTCCAAATGGAAAATAAGCTCTTATTAAATCAAATGCACTAATCACCGCTACCAAAATGAAAAAATTATTATCTGTTTTAAATCCAAAATAGGAAAGTGTTTTTCCAAAAACTCCATACATTAATCCCATTAATATCGTTAACGGGATCCAGGCTTCGTAACCTATTGATTGAATACCAAACAAAATAACTCCATACGAAACAGAGCCAAATATAAACCCTGATAAAAAAGACTTTTTGCTTCTTAGAGCTGCTCCGAAGAAAATCGATAAAGCAGGAAATATCAAATACGAATAACCAAAAGGAGGAAAGCTCAAAAAGTACAAGACTCCAGAAAGTAATGATGAAATTAACATATGCTCATATCTTAGTAATTACAGATAACGAAATAAATTAAAAAATATTTCTAGATATAACAACTAATCCTGAAATGATTGAAAACCAAATAACTCCATTAGAAATTACTTTGTCTGAAACCTTCATGAATAATTTAGACGAGAGGCTTATTCCAAGAAATGTTGGAATAATCATATATAAAAACAAAAAAAAGTGATCTTGATATATTCGACCATCTATTAGTAAAAGAGTTAATGTAATAAGTATCCCGAATGTAAAAACTGCATTCAAAGATGGTCTAAATTCTTTCCCTTTTGTATCTCTATATAATATTGCTACAGGAGGTCCTCCAACACCTGCAATCATTGCAAAAATGCCTGAAAACATTCCTGCATTAAATGAATTCCTAAAATTCCTTTCTAAAGTCCAGCCAAAATAAGAAGCAAGACCAGCAAATAAAACTATCGCACCAACAGTTATTGATAAGATTCTTTGATCTAAATAGATTAAACAAAGTAGTCCTAAAGGACCTCCAACGAGCCTTCCAATTAATAAATACTTCATTGGAGACCATATAACCTGTGATCGTTCTCTTCTAAATATTTTTATCGTTAAGGGAAAAGCTAATAAGCTAAGTAAAGCTGGGACAAGTACAGGATCTATTTGGACAAGAATTGGAGAAGATATTACAGCAAAACCATAGCCTAAAAGTCCTTGTATGGATGATGCAATAAATAACAAAGATGCAATAAAGACTAGTTCAAATATTGTTAAGTCGAATGGAATGTTCAACTAAGCGCTTTTTCGATTAAACCTAGTATCTCTCCGTCTTCAGTGTGTCTATCTGTTTCTATTTTTGAATAGAGCAAATCACCATTTAAATAAAATTCAAATTTGCCACCTGTAGTAGGTATTAAGTCGATAGATTTCACTTCTTGACCATATTTTTCTAAAATGTCTTCAACCGTACTAACTGCACGGGGTGTGTAGTTTCAGACTACACAGAATTCTAGTTTGATTTCCATAATGAAATACTATCACAAGAAGAGTAAATATAAAGTTTTGTAAAAGCTTGCATGCTACAAGTAAAGTTGTTAATCTTGTGAATATATTCACAAAGTAAAGGGAAGAAATGACTGACGGACTAAAAGCTAGTCAAATAAAAGGTGGCATTAGGCCATCAAAAAGTTTTGAACAGGGTCGTACTTGTAACGATGAGTCTTGCGATACAAAATTGAGTATTTATAACAAGAGAAATAATTGTTTTAATCATGCTCCAGTTAAGTATCCAAGAGTTAGAGGAAGAATACTTCAAGAAACAGCTTAAGTATCTCAACTCGACTAAAAAAATAAGAATTCTCAATATAAGTCTTTAATTATTATCATTACTATATGGAATTAAAATTTAAAGTACCTGAAATAAGTTGTGAACATTGTAAAAATACAATTGAAACAATTCTTAATAATGAAAATAATATAATTTCTGCTTTTGTAGATATTGAAAAAAAAGAAGTATTAATAAATTCAGATACCGAAGTCTCAATCAGTGCAATAGGAACATTGCTTGACGATCATGGTTACACAGTTGTCGAATGAAGGGAAGCCTCTAACTCTCTCAATTGAGGGAATGACCTGTGCTGCCTGTGCATCAAGAATTGAGAGAGTCTTAGATAAAGAAGCTTCAATAAAAACTGCGGTAGTTAATTTCCCATTGAAAAAAGCTATTGTAGAGTTTCATGAATCTATTGATACGAATAAGGTTATTAAAAAAATTAAATCAATTGGCTATTCAGCAGTTGTATTCGAAGAAAACATTGTTGACGAAAAGAAAGTAACAAAATTTATTAAACCTGTTCTATCTTTAATACTAACAATACTTCTAAAACCACTTTTTATTGAGAATGGTTTTACAATTCAAGCAATCAGTATCGCTATAGTTGTAATTTTTGTGTTTGGCTATAAATTTCACATATCTGCAATAAAGAATCTAATGAGACTTAGCTTTAATATGGATACCTTGATTTCAATTGGTAGTCTTTCTTCTTTCATTTTTGCCATATTATCAACAAAACAACCCTTAATGTTTCTTGAAACAGGTGCGTATATTGTTTCATTTATATTAATTGGAAAAACTATTGAAGAAGTATCAATTAAATCTTCGGTAGAAATATCTGAAGCCCTTTTAGAGCTAATCCCTAAAGATGTAAGAGTTTATAACGGGGAATACGTAATGAAAAATATAGATGAAATATCAAAAGATGAAGAAATAGTTGTTCTTCCAGGAGAAGTTATACCTTTAGACGGCCATATACAAACAGGAGCATCAACTATTGACGAAAGTATTATTACAGGTGAATCAGTTCCTGTTGAAAAAAATAAAGATAGCTTAGTTATAGCGGGGACAATAAATCTTACTGGCGAAATAAAAATAAAAGTATCAAAAATAAGTGGTGAAACGACTTTTAATTTAATTGAAGATATGATATTTAAAGCTCAAACAACAAAGCCCTCCGTTCAAAAAAATATAGATAAAGTGACTCAAATTTTTGTACCTACTGTACTTATTATTAGTTTGTTCACTTTTTTCATGAGGTTAATTTATTTTGAGCAAGAAACTTTTGTAGCATTAAAGATAACTATATCTATTCTTGTTATTGCATGCCCTTGCGCTTTAGGTTTAGCAATTCCAATAGTCCTTTTTAGGTCAGCTTCTATATCCAATAAAAAAGGTTTTATATTTAAAAATTTTGATTACTTACAAAAGCTTACAAAAGTGACAACCATTATATTTGATAAAACTGGAACAATAACAACTGGTGTTTTTAAGATTAAAGCAATTATCCCTAAAAACGGAGGAAGCACAGATTTAGTATTGCAATATATAGCAAGCCTAGAACAAAAGTCCAACCACCCAATTGCAAAAAGTATATTGCTTGAAGCAGAAAATAAAAATATACCCCTATTTGAAGTAGAGAATTTCATCGAAAAAGAAGGAGTTGGTGTTGAAGGAAAAGTAAATGAGAAAAAAGTATCTATAAAAAAAGCTTCCGTAAATGAGGGTACTTTAACTATCTTGGATGTAAAGATAAATGAAAATATGTTTTCTATAGAACTAGAAGAAGAAGTCAGGATTAATTCTCAATTTATAAATACTCTTTCAGATAGTTACGAAGTTTCAATCTTATCAGGAGATAGTAGTAAAAAAGTTCAGGATTTTGGAAAATCTTTAGGAGTTTCGGAATCTATTGGAAGTCAGATGCCTGAAGATAAAGTTCAATATGTAAAAGAAAAACAAATAAACAATACGGTTGCATTTGTGGGAGATGGAATTAATGATTCGCCTGCTTTGAAACAAGCTGATGTAGGGATAGCAAGTTCACATAGTACCCAAATAGCACAGAGTGCTGGAGACATAATTATTCATAAAGGCGATATATCTAAAATTATTGACATAATTGATCTAGCAAAAAAATCTCAAAAAAGAATAAATCAGAATCTATTCTTAGCTTTTATTTATAACACAGCAATGATACCAATTGCTATAACGGGAAATATATCGCCAAATATGGCTGCGTTAGCAATGGCTGCTTCTAGTATTTCAGTTGTGTTTAACTCCTCAAGAAATCTGTAAAAATATTTTCTTATTAAAACCTGACAAAGGTTAATCTTTGGATATGGATGACGTAATTTGGTATAGAAAACCATTACTATCAGAGCCTGTTGCTGTTCTAGCTTTTGAAGGATGGAGTGATGCAGGTAATACAGCTAGTGGCTGTGTGGAAAATTTATCTGGAACTTTTGATATTGAACCATTTGCTGAATTAAATTCAGAAGGATTCTACAACTACCAAATGAGAAGACCAATAGTAGAAGTAAAAGATATTGGTCAAAGAGAATTTCACTGGCCACAAACATCATTTTATTCAATAGAAGATTACAAATTAAAAAATGATTTAATTTTGGTTTTTGGAGAAGAGCCTTCAATGAAATGGAAAAACTACTCTGAAAATATTTCAAATACTTTATTAGACCTGGGAGTGAAGAGAGCAGTAACACTAGGTGCCTTTTTTGGTCAAGTTGCTCATACTCTTCCTGTTCCAATATTTGGAGTAAGTGATGATCCTACTTTTCATGCAAGATTTAATGTATTATCTACAAACTACTCTGGACCAACTGGGATAACAAGCGTAGTTGGCCATGATTTAAGAAAAAATGGTATTGAAACTTCTGGTTTGTGGGCTGCTGTTCCTCACTACTTAAGCTCAGGAGGGTATCCAAAAGGAATAAGTGCTTTATTAAATAAAACAGCCGAAATATTAGATATAGAAGTTGATGACACCGGAATACAAACCGAAGGTCAGCAGTTTGAAGTACGAATTAACAAAGCAATGGAAAATTCTAAAGATCTTGCAGAATATGTCTCTAAATTAGAAGAAGCAGAAGTAAATATTGAAGATAATTTCTCAGAAGAGAACCTAGTTCAACAGATTGAAGATTTTTTAAATAACGAAGGAAGAGAAAGCTAGACGCTCTTCTTCTTATGTCTATTTGATTTACGACGTTTTCTGTACTTATGTTTCGACATTTTTTTACGTCGTTTCTTTATCAAAGATCCCATAAATCGTATTTATTCCTTTTTTTCCGGACTGAAGAAGTGTAGTCGATTTTTAATATTTACGTGAAAGATGTTTTTCAAAATTTTCAGTACTTACAGCCTCAAATACAGACTTAATCTTATTTTTTCCAAGATTCAGATAATCTTTATCAGTTTCCTCATCTAAAACTCCTTTTCTTGTAGCCCATAAGCCCCAGGTCAGAGAACTAAGATATCTATATAAATTCCATAAAACTTGGTCATCTCCCCCTTCTTCAAGTTCTAGTTCTAGAAATAACTGTTTTCTTTGATCTTCTTCAATGTTTTGTTGCAAACATAAATCTCCATAATCAAAAAATTTGCTTTCCATTCCTGAATATTCCCAATCAATTAAATACATGTCACCACCTAAAAGAACAAAGTTTGGACCATATATATCTTTATGGCATGGAACTAATTTTTGATTAATTGATTTTATTTTTTCAAGTAAATAATTTCCTATTTTTGCCATCTCTTTATATTCTTTTTCTTTCTGAATCTCGTTAAAGAATGCGTAGTGATCAAAACACTGCTCGAAACTAATATTGCTTTGGTGTAGTTCATTTAGCGTAATTAAAGCTGTATTAATATACTCTTTACTTTTTAATTGGTCAGGTTCAAGAGCAACTAAATTACTTTCAAAATCTGAAATCTTTATTCCAGTATTTTCATCAAAATATAAAAAAGGTAATGTTAGCCCTGCTTCTGCAGCTAAGGTTTGGTTTATCTTTTCTGCTTTTCTATTAATTAAATCCGGGTTTTTACCAGGAAGTCTCAGTACAAAATACCTATCAGAGACGCCTACTTTAAAACTATCGTTTGTTATTCCTCCTAACTTTGATATCGAATACATCTCAGGATTAGAAATATTAGTTATTTCGGAACTTAAAAATATATCTACTATTTCTTTTGTGTTTGTCATCTTATTAACATAACACATGAAGCTATGAATGACCCATTTGCATTAAATTTAACAATAAATCTACTCTTACTTGGAGTTGGCGCTGCAATGTTTTTTGGAAATCTATTTGCTTATATAAATAAAAACAAAGAAGGAAAAGAAATCTATTTATCAAGAACTATTTTTCTTGGAACTATAGGTTTCTTTATAGCTTTATGGTCTGTTGCATCTATTTTAAATGGATAAAAAAATGAGAATGATGACTATTATATTCAAAGGACAGAAGGAATTATGCTTTCAGATGTAGATATAAAAAAAGCTCTTGAAGAAAAGTCAATTGAGGTTAACCCTTTAGATGAAAGCTACATCCAGCCGTCAAGTATTGACTTAAGAGTTGGTTCTGAGTTTAGAGTTTTTGAAAATCATAAATATAGCCATATAGACCCTAAAGCTGAACAAGATGATCTAACCACTCTGGTTACAGCATCAATAGAGGAGCCTTTTGTTCTACATCCTGGTGAATTTGTTCTTGGTACAACTTTTGAAAGAGTAACTTTATCAAATAAAGTTGTTGCAAGGCTTGAGGGAAAATCTTCTTTAGGGAGAATTGGGTTATTAATACATTCTACTGCTGGGTTTGTTGATCCTGGTTTTGCTGGGTATTTAACTTTGGAACTTTCTAATGTTGCGAATCTACCAATAATGATTTACCCAGAAATGAAAATAGGCCAGATTTCTTTCTATTATTTGAACTCTCCATCAGAATCTGAATATGGTTCTGAAACCTACGGAAGTAAATATCAAGGGCAAGAAGGACCAACTCCAAGTAAAAGCCACTCAGATTTTAATAAGAAATGATTCCTGGAATTGGAACAATTGTTAATGGAGTAAGTGTATTATTTGTTGGCATTTTATCTCGCATAGTATTCAAAAAAGAGCTGAAAAATTTTGAAGACAATTTACTTCCTTTAGGTTTATTAGTTTTAGCTCTAGGTTTGAGAGAATCATTAAAAAATCCCGATTATGTTAGGTTCATGAGCTTTGAGGTGTCAGGTTTTATATTTACTATTTTCGCAGTAATCGTAGGCGCTGTAATTGGAAACCTGTTAAAAATTGAGGAGAGAATTAAAAAATTTGGTGATTACCTATACAGAAAATTTGAAAAATCTGACCCTGATCAAAGTAAGTTTATTGAAAGCTACTTAACTACAACCTTGATAGTTATAACAGGTCCCTTAGCAATTATTGGTCCTTTTTTTGATGTTGTTGAATCAAATTTAGAGTTGCTTCTAATCAAAACTGCACTTGATTGTTTTTTGGTTATATTTATTACAGCTAGTGGTGGTAAAGGAGCTGTATATTCAGGAGTTTCAATATTAATTTATCAAGGCTTTTTTACACTATGCGCTTTATTAATAAATTCAAGAATTGATCCATTAATTTCTGAATCAATAGCAGGAATTGGTGGGATTTTATTAATTGGCGTTGGAATAAATCTTTTAGGAATAAAAAAAATCCCAGTTGGGAATTATATTCTTAGTCTTTTTGTTCCTTTTATTTTGACATTGTAAAAACTCTTGTTGCTCCCTCTACTCCATCAAAAATTTCAATTACTTTTTGAGATTCTTCCTCGAAATTAGAGCTAACCTTTTCTGGGTTTCTTATGTTGAATGCTCTATTTTTAAAATCTATCTCAACAGGAACATAGGGTATGTCTAATTCTTTTGCTAAGTAATAAAAACCGCTTCTAAATTTATAAGCAACTTCTGTTCCTGCTTCTGGCGCAATCAATAGAAGATAGTTATCAATTTTAGAAAACTCCTCAATAGCGCCTTTAATAGTGCCTCTTGAGTTAACTCTATAAACTGGTACTCCACCAAGCCTCATCAGTATTATTTTTTGCAACCAACCTAGAGGCCAGGGAATACCTAGTTTATCTAAGTTCTTTGAAAAAGTCACAAGACTTGGCAACCTAGTAAATATCCAGCGTGCACCAAAAAAAGTAACTTTTAAATCTAAAGCAAGAACAGCCAACAAGCCATACCAAGCATCTCTCATCGCTGAATGTGGTGCCCCAATTAAAATCATTTTTTTTAAATTAGGAATAGTTCCCGTTATGTCCCATTTAAATAGTTTTAAAAGGAATCTACCTAAAGGGCCTAAAATTATTCGTTTTCTCTTAGGGATATTCTCTGGAACTTCAATCATTTTCAACTACATAACTAGCAATCTGAACAGCATTTAATGCAGCTCCTTTTAATAGATTGTCAGAAACCACCCAGAAATTTAAAATCCTATTATCAGATAAGCCTTTTCTCATACGTCCAACTAACACATCTTTTTTTCCTTCAGCATCTAATGGTGTTGGTAATACATCTTCCCAGTATTGAACTCCATTGAAGCTGTCTATTAAAGTGCTTGCCTCTTTAACTTCTACTTCTTTTTCAAAAGTTGCGGAACAAAATATTCCATGACCAGTTTTTACACCAACTCTTGCATTTGAAGGCTCTACAGTCAGTTCTGGTATATTTAAAATTTTTCTCGATTCATTTACAAATTTCATCTCTTCATCTGAATATCCATTTTCAGTTAAGCTACCAGCTAAAGGTATTACATTTCTTGCTATAGGTCTTTGATAAAATCCTTCATCATAATTTGAATTAAGTTTTTCCCCTAAATGTTCTTCTTTCTCTAGCGAGTTTACAGCTTCACTGCCTGATCCGGACACAGCTTGGTATGCAACAGGCACAATATTCAATAAATTATATTTATCATGCAACGGTTTCAAAGCCATTACCAAACCCATAGTTGTGCAGTTAGGGTTTGATATTAATTTTGTTTCTTTAGAGATTGTATTTTCATTTATTCCAAAAACAACTAGTGGAACTTCTTTCTCCATTCTAAAAGCGGAAGAATTATCAATAACATATGAACCTTTAGAGGTAAATATCTCAGCATAGCTTTTGGACCTTTCACCGCCTGCTGAAAATAAAGATATATCATAAGATTCTATATTATTTTCATTAAGCTCTCTGACTTCATATTCATTACCATTAACCTCTAGCTTTTTTCCTGCTGATTTGCTAGATGCGAACAAAGTATAACTTGCATCTTTTGGAAGAAATTCTTCACAAAGGTTGATAATCTGCCTTCCAACTAAACCTGTTGCCCCAACTATTGCTATATTCATTTACTCAGAAATAAATTCTTCATGAAGTGCCTCTATAGCTTTATTCATGTCATTTTTTGGGATCACGCAGGAAATCCTTATAGGAGATGTTGAAATCATTCCTATGTTTATCTTATTTTTACCTAATATTGAAAACATCTTTGAAGCTACACCAGATTCTGCCTTCATTCCAGCACCAATAATTGAAACTCTTGCAATATTTTCATCTGAATCAGTCCCTTCAGCATTTAAATCGTTTGAGAGATTGGAGAGAACCTCCATTACCTCTTCACTTTGATCTGTAGGGGCAGTAAAACTTATATCTGTCTTTGAATCCTTAGAAACATTTTGAACAATCATGTCTACAATTATTCCACCTTCAGATAGGGGTCCAAAAACCTTCCCGGCAATACCAGGTTGATCAGGAACTCCAAAAAGAGTGAACTTCATTTCTTTATCATTATGAGTAACTCCCCTGACTATGGCTTCTTCCATTATTTTTTCCTTTACTATTGTTCCCTCGCCGTTGTTAAATGTTGATTTAACAATTATTGGTACATTATACCTTCTACCAAATTCTACAGACCTAGCCATCAATACTCTCGCTCCTGATGAAGCCATTTCTAACATCTCATCATAAGTTATTTCTTCTATGAGCTTTGCTTCTTTAATTATTCTTGGATCAGCTGTGAAGACTCCTTCAACATCAGTATAAATCTCACACCTTTCAGCATCTAATGAGGCTGCTAAAGCAACTGCTGTTGCGTCTGACCCTCCTCTACCTAGAGTCGTTATTTCTCGAGTCTCTTTATTAACTCCTTGAAATCCTGCGACAATAACAATATTTCCATTTTCTATTCCTTCTTTGACTCTCTCTCCACTTATATTTTCAATTTCTGCCATTCCATGTCTGGACGTAGTTGTAATACCAGCTTGAGAACCAGTTAGTGAAAAAGATTCGTACCCTAAATTATTTAAGTGAATTGCAAGAAGAGACATTGTAATTCTTTCTCCAGCTGATAAAAGCATATCCATCTCTCTTGGTGAAGGTGTTTCGGAGAGTTCCTCTGCTAAATCAATTAATTCATCTGTACTTGAACCCATTGCTGAAACAACGACTACTACTTCGTTCCCGCCTTCTTTGCATTCTATAATTTTATTCGCGACAGTTTTGAGTGATTCAGGGTTTGAAACACTTGTGCCACCAAATTTTTGTACTATTAAACTCACCTGAAACATTCTAATGAACTTATTAAAGATTTAACAGACCTAGTACTCTAGTTTGTAATGGCTATTGATTTACACATACATTCAATAAACTCTGATGGAACCGATTCGGTTGAAGAACTAGTAGATAAAGCTTTAGAAATGCAACTAGAAGCTATTTCAATTACAGATCATGAATATCTTACAATTCCTAAAAAAAGAGATGATATTGAAATAATCCAAGGAATTGAAGTTAGTGCTAGCTGGGATGATCTTGAAAGTTTTAATGTATTTGCAGGAGTACATTTGCTAATTTATTTTTTAGAGGAAGAGAGTTCTATAACAAAACACTTGGAGAAAATTAGAAATCTTAAGATTGAAAGAAATGAAGATATATTAAAAAAACTAAATCAAGAAAATATAGAAATAGATCCATCGGAACTCAATAAGTTCGATACAAAAGTACCAGGTAGACCCCACATTGCAAAAATAATGTACGAAAAAGGATATGTTAATTCTATAAACGAAGCTTTTGTAAAATACTTAGGAAATGGAAAAGTAGGTGATTCCAGAATTCACCAAGAATCTATAGAGAAATTGATTGAATTATCAAGAGAATCAAAATGTTTAATATTTTTAGCACACCCTCATACTTTGATGAGTAATAAAAATTATTCAAATAATCAAAAATGGATAAACAATGATTTTATTACCTATATAAATAAGCTTGCTGAATTAGGTATTGATGGATTGGAAACAAATTATTCTAGCTACAATTCAGAAATTACATCAAGCTTATCTACTGTTGCAAAAAACTTCAATCTTCTAGAGTCTGGTGGTACTGATTATCATGGTGAAAATAGACCAAATATTAATATCGGATTTGGTTATGAAAATAAACCATTAAAAACCCCTTATGAATTTTTATTTAAAATGAAAGAAAAACATGCAGGAATATAAAAAACTCATAGGACCGATTTCTATAATTTCTATAGCTTACTTAAGCAGCAGGCTGTTGGGATTCCTGAGAGAAATTCTTCTTGCAAAGTGGACTGGTGTATCTTCTGCTTCAGACACTCTTGACTTAGCCTTCATAATTCCAGATTTTTTATTTTACCTATCTGCAGGTGGTTATTTAGCAATAACTCTAATCCCAATCCTTTCAGACTTAAAACAAAAGAATAGTAGAGGTTTGAATGATTACTTCTTATCTCTTCTCTATGGTCTCTCTATTATTTTTATTTCTATATCAGCTATCTTTTTCCTGCTTAAAAATGAGATAGGTTTAATTCTAGAAGTACAAAACTTGAACCTTTTTTTAAAACTATTTGCCCCAATAGTCTTTAGCCAGGCTTTCTTTTTTATTGGGGCAATACTTATGTCATATCAATATTTTCATAATGACTTTAAATACCCCGCTTTAGCTCCTGTAATTTACAATTTTTCAATAATACTTTTCGGTTGGTTGAACTCCTCAACTCCAGAATCAACAGTATATGGCTTTGCAGTAGGGGGGTTTATAGGGTCAGTTGTTGGACATTTTTTTATTCAACTAATAGGAGTTAAAAAAAGTGGTTTAACTTTTAAACCTGTTACACCAAAGATCAAATATATTAAGGAATATCTAACTGTTTCTCTACCTTTAATCGTGGGACAATCAATTGCCGTAATGGATGAGCAGCTATTTAGGATTTTTGGTTCATTTTTAGGTGCTGGGTCTGTTGCTTCTTTTAGGTATGCAAGAAGAATTGCACTACTTCCAGTAGGTATAGTTGCTCAGGCCGTAGGTGTTGCTAGCTACCCAACCTTATCAAAAATGTTTGTAGAGAAAAAGTTTGATGAACTTAAAAATATAATCAGAACACAGCTCTCTTCATTGTTTCTATTTAATGTTGTTATGGTATTAATTCTTGTAATAAATTCAGAAGAAATCATAAGTATTGTTTACGAAAGAGGAAAATTTTCTAGTGCTGATGTAGTAAGGGTTTCATCAATAATGAAGATTGTGGCCTTAGGAGTAGTCCCTTGGTCTATTAATCAAATTGTAAATAGATCTTATTACGTCCAAAAGCGTTACTGGTTCCCAGTGGGAGTTGGAACTATAGGAACTCTGGGAACAACTATTACACTACTGCTAAGTAGTAATGCTAGTGAAATTAACTATTCAATAATTATTATTTCTTTTTTGTGGGCTTATGCAGCTTTTATGTTATTTTCACTCAAGATAGAAGGAGAGTCGATACTAGATACAGCTCTAATTTATGATATATTTTTATGTTTACTGTTATCAGGGATTATTTATACAGCCTTAATTAACCTAAACCTAGATTTTGGAAATATTATTTATAACTTAGTTGTAACTTCAATTATTGTTATTATTTCATTTTTAGTGTCTATCAGTATCATTAGAATGAACTATGTTGAATTTAAAAGGAGAAGATAGTGCAGAAATTTCCACTTAAAAAAGGGTTATCTGACGCTAAAGATCTCCATGAGGAAATAGATGAATATATAGATGTTCTTATGGGACATATTAATCCACCTATTTCTGATGGAGTTGATACATTGTTTGAAGTTAGTAGTACTTACTTAGCTAGAGCTAAAGAAATAGAAATTAAACTGCTTGAAAGAGAGAGGAGCGGCTCTATTCAAACTGGTGATGAACTAAAAAAATTTAGAACTGGAGAACTAAGAAGTTTTATAGAATTATGTAAAAGCGCACAAAACCAAGGTTCCAGAAGAATCACTATAGCTTTAAGCGAATTAAACCTAAAGGATAGCTAATTTAGATCTTCTACTTCGAATACTTCTTGGGCAGCATCCAAGCCTTTAGATTCTCCTACTTTAGATTTTTCACTTAATAATATTTTAATACTTACTTCTATTCCCATTCTTTTTTCAACTTCAGAAATTACTAAATCAAGTACTTCTTGTGACTTCTGAAGCTCCTTTAAAAGAAACTCATTGTCTTTATCAACAAATAAGTTGATAGTGTCATTGCTCTCTACTTCTGGTTTTACAGCAGTTAGATACGAAAATTTTCTTGAAGATAGCTTCTCTCTTAATTCTTCTAAAATCTTTGGCCAATATACATCGAAATTTTCAAGTGACTCTGTATTTGTTTTTTTTATATTTTTTTTTGGCTTTTCTACTTTTACTTTTTCTTCTTTGACTTCCAATACAGGGTTTTCTTCTTTTTTTGGCTGTACAGCTCCAGTTAATTTACCTTCCAATAAATCAACTCTATATCCTATTGATTTAACATCCGAACCTAGCTCTGGTTTTATTATTTTCATCATAAATAATTCCAACTTTAGGTGGGCAGAAGATGTTATTGAAATAACACTATTTATTTCATCTATCAAATCGAGAATTCTAACTAACTGTTTTGCAGATATTTTCTTATTAGCTTCCTCAAGAAGCTTTTTTAAATTTGGTGTAAGTGAACTTAATTTATTGTCATCAGGTAAGTATTTAAGATAAAATAGGTTTCTAAAAAATGCTGATACAGAGTCAACAATATCATTTGGTTGTAAGCCTTTTGAATATGCTTCTCTTATTACACTAAGGACAGCTCCAGTATCTTGTGTTTCTACAGCGTTGATTATTGTTGCAAAATCTTTACTACTTAACTGACCGAGTAAGCTAAACAGTTCGTCTGTAGATGCTTTTTCACCAAATGTATTATATGCTTGTTCGAAGAGGTTTATTGCATCCCTGAGGGAACCATCTGATGAATTTGCAATCATTTTTATTATTTCACCATCTAGAGTTATTTTTTCTTTTTTTCCTATTTGTTTTAGGGTTTTAATAATTTCATCTTCTGTGATTTTTTTAAAGACTATCTGCGTAGTTCTGCTTTTTATTGTTTCCAAAACTCTTTCTGGTTCAGTGGTAGCGAGTATAAAGATTATATGTTCTGGTGGTTCTTCTAACGTTTTAAGAAAAGCATTAGATGCTGCATTCGAGAGCATATGAACTTCGTCTAAAATAAATACTCTTTTCTTTCCGGGGCTACTAGCAATAAAATTTACACTCTCATTCATCTCTCTTATGTCATCGACTTTATTATGTGATGCTGCATCTATCTCTGATATGTCAAATATTGGATCGCAACCTAACTGCAATGCAATAATTCTTGCTAAAGATGTTTTACCTACTCCTCTAGGCCCTGAAAAGAGATACGCATGACCTAGGTTTTCCTTCTCAATTTGATTGCTAATTAAAGAAACTGCTTCTTCTTGACCAACTAGTTCTGATAGCTTTATTGGTCTATATTTTCTATAAAATGCTTGTTTCATATTATTAAATGGTAATAGGTTCCTTCTCTATAGTGCACCTAAGAATTAAACTTAGTCAAATGAGAATAGGAGTAGATTTAGATGGGGTCGTTGCAAACTTCACTAAAGGCTGGACAAAATATTACGAAGAAGAGTTCGGCAAAAAAATCTTAGAAGAGGATATTACAGGCTGGGGTTTATCAACACCCTTAACCCACTTTAAGGAAGATTTAGATTTTTGGGAATGGGCAAAAGATATTAATGGTTCATCCATCTTTAGAAACTTAGAAGTTTATAAAGATTCTGTTGAAACATTAAATGAGCTTTCTAAATCCGGACACGAAATTGTTATCCTTTCCTCTAAACCCTGGTGGTCAATTCATGATACTTTAATCTGGCTAGGAGAAAATAAAATTCCAACTAAAGAAATACACTTTATTGAAGATAAGTGGACTGTTGATTGTGAAGTATATATAGATGATGCGCCTTATCAGTTAGAAAATTTCAAAGAAAAAGCTCCTGAGAAAAAAATAATTAGATACGTTAGGAGTTACAATAAGCCACTTGATGGTGTTTTTGATATCCATCATTGGAGTGAATTAATCCCTTTATTAAATAGCTTTTAGTGTTTAAGGTAAAAATGTGAATGATTCATTTATATTAAGAGACCGTAACTGGAGAGAAGCTAATGAAAGAGTTACTTTATCTTCTAATGCAACTTTTGCTAATAACTCGAAAGGAAGAGAAATAAATGAAGAACCTGATTTATTTAGAACTGTCTTCGAAAGAGATAGGGATAGAATTATTCATTCAAAAGCATTTCGTAGATTAAAACACAAAACTCAAGTTTTTATCAATCCTGATGGTGATCATTTTATTACAAGAATGTCACACACACTACAGGTAACTCAAATTGGAAGATCTATAGCAAGAACTCTTGGACTTAATCCTGACCTTACGGAAGCAATATGTTTAGGTCATGACGTAGGACACTCTCCTTTTGGTCATACAGGAGAAGATGCACTAGCGGAGATACTCGAAGATGGATGGAGTCACTCTGAAAACTCTGTAAAAATATTTAAACAAATAGAGCCTTTAAATCTTTCTTATGAAACTTTAAATGGAATAAAATTCCACCCTTGGAAATATGAAGAATCGCCGGAAACACCTGAGGGTATGGTCTGCAGGTTCTCTGACAGGATTGCCTATTTAACACATGATGTAGAGGATGCAATTAGAGCAGGTATTTTAAATAAAAATGATATACCTAAAAAAATAACTAAGATATTGGGTTCTCCAGGAAAACAGTGGATAAATAATTTAATTTCGGGAGTTTTTAAAGCTTCTACTAATACAGGAATAGATATGGATAGTGAAATTTTAGAATGCATGAATGAATTAAGAGATTTCATGTTTGAAAAAGTTTATTTGAGAGAAGAAACAATTAAAGAAAGGGGTGAAGCTAAAGAAGTCGTTGAGAAACTTGTTTCAAGTTTTGAGAAAAATCCAGATTTACTACCTGAACAATACAGAACTGACCAAACAGACTTGCAAAATGCCGTTGACTATGTAGCAGGTATGACCGACAGGTTTGCTTTAAAAGAGTTTAGCAAATTATAATTACTTACCCTTAAACTTAGGTTCTCTCTTTTCCATCAAGGCAAAAATACCCTCTTTTAAGTCTTCAGAAACTAGGAAAGAAGTGCTCCACATTCTTACTAAGTCTAAAGATTGATCTGCAGTTAGTTCTTCTCCTTTATCAAGAATCATTTTTACTCCATTAACAACTAATGGCGAATTCGAAGCTATCTCTTTAGCAAGGTCCATTGCTCCTTTTATTAACTCTTCATGTGTGTCATAAATATGATTTACAAATCCAATTTCCTTTGCATATTCTGCATCAAAAGTTCTTCCAGTATAAGCAAGCTCCCTCAGCAAACCTTTAGATATAATTTTTGGCATCCTCTGTAAGGCTCCTACGTCTGCGACTAAGCCTAGTTTCGATTCACCAATTGAAAATTCAGCATCTTTTGCTGAAAGTCTAATATCACACGATGCAACTAAATTCGTTGCACCTCCAATGCTATAACCTTGGATAGCAGCAATTGTTGGCTTTTTCGTTTTTGCAACAGTAGTAAACGCATCTTGGAATTTTTTTGTTATTTCCATTATCTCTAATCTTTCTTCTGCGTTAGTTCTTAAGTCTTCATTTAAATCAAAGGCTTCTACAAGTAAATTTATATCTATACCAGCAGAGAATGTATCTCCTTTGGCTGCCAAAATAATTACCCTCACATCCTCGTTGTCATCTAATTCTTTAACTAGCTTTGGTAAACCAAACCATAATTCATCATTTAAAGCATTTTTTTTCTCTGGACGATTTAGCCAAATTATTCCTATATTGTCTTTTACTTCTGAAAATATTTTTTTATTCATGATTACCTAAATTCTATCTTACTAAAATAACAAAATGGATGTTTTTGAAGCTCTTTATACAACGAGAGCAATGCGAAGGGTTAAAGAAGACCCTATACCTGATGAAATAATTAAAACTATGGTCGATGCTGCAATAAGAGCACCTAGCGGATCTAATAGACAAGGTTGGAAATTCCTTGTTGTCACTGATCAAGAGACAAGAAAACAATTAGGCGATATATATAGGGAAACCTGGGAATATTATATGAAAGAATTCTATGGAGGAAAACCCGATCTTGGTGCCTCAGAGGTTGGAGATGATAAAAAAGCTAATCAGGTTATACGAATAAGTAAGTCTGCAGGATGGTTAGCAGAAAATTTTCATAAAGTTCCTGCACATTTTCTTGTTTTTTCCAGAAATGATCCAACTGGTTCATCAATATTTCCAGCTATATGGAATTTAATGTTAGCTGGGAGAGCACATGGTATAGGTACTTGTTTAACAACCGTCATGTCTTTTAAACAAAAAGAAGCTTTTGAAATACTTGAAGTTCCAGAAGATAAAGGCTGGACTCTTAATGCCGTTATAACTGCAGGATATCCATTAGGTAAATGGGGAGTAGCTGAAAGAAATCCTGTTGATGAAGTTACATATTTGAATAAATGGGGAAATTCACCAGACTGGAATCTTGAAGAACCTCTTTGGAGCTACTAGTAATAAAAGCGCGCCCGGAGGGAGTCGAACCCCCAACCTTCTGATCCGTAATCAGATGCTCTATCCAGTTAAGCTACAGGCGCTTGGCGGAGAGGGAGGGATTTGAACCCTCGAGGGGATTTTCATCCCCCACTCGCTTAGCAGGCGAGCGCTTTAGACCACTCAGCCACCTCTCCAAGTTTGCGGAGGGAGTGGGATTCGAACCCACGGTATGGAATACATACAATAGTTTTCAAGACTATCGCCTTCGTCCGCTCGGCCATCCCTCCTAAAAGGTATTATTTTTTGCGGAGGGAGAGGGATTCGAACCCTCGAAGGGGATAAACCCTTACACGCTTTCCAAGCGTGCGCACTAGGCCAGACTATGCGATCCCTCCGAAAAAAAATCTTAGACTCTATTTTAGTTATCTCTTACTGTCAAAGAAAGAGGATAATATATCTTCAGATTCATGCGTAAGAATATTATCTTTTATCTCAACAAAATGATTTAATCTTGGGTCTTGAGGTATGTTATATAATGAAAAAGCTGCACCGGCCTTTTCGTTTTGAGCTCCATATATTAATTTTTTAACTCTCGATAAGGAAATAGCACCAGCACACATAGCATCTGGTTCTAAAGTTACTGCTATTGTTGTCTCTTCAAGTCTCCAAGTGCCTAAGATTTGTGAAGCTTCTTCTAAAACTAGTATCTCCGCATGAGAAATTGGGTTTTGGTCTAATTCTCTTCTATTGTGATTTGCACAAATTAAATTATCGTTTTTATCAAATATTGCTGCACCTACTGGAACTTCATCAATATCAAGAGCTTTTCTTGCTTCATCAAGAGCTACTTTCATCTTGTCTTCATCTGATATATATTTCATTTTTTAACTTTTCCTATGTTGATGTTAATATAACCAAATGCTCGAATTTGGTATTTTTGCATTTGTTACTTCTATAACTCCTGGACCGAATAACTCTATGCTTATGGCATCTGGTATAAGATTTGGAAGAAAAGCATCTCTTCCTCATTTTTTTGGAATTTGGCTTGGGTTTAACTTTTTATTTTTTCTTGGTGGTAATTTATTAACATTTGTTCCAGATGTTGTACTTGATAATTTCAAATATATTGGATATGCAGTTATAACTTTTATAGCCTATAAAGTAGCAACAACAAAAACATCTGATAAAGAGATATCTGAAAACGAGAAGCCTTTTACTTTTTTTCAAGCTGCTTTATTTCAATGGGTTAATCCAAAGGGTGTTGTTATGGCGGTTTCTGGACTAACTGCTTTTGATATATCCCACCTTCAAGCAAATCTAATTTATTTAATTGTTGGGGGGCCTTGTGTTATCACTTGGCTATTTCTTGGAGAGAATTTACAAAAATTCTTAATGCAAAATAAGAAAATTGAAAGAGTCGTTTATATCATTCTTGGGATGAGTATGATTGCAAGCTTATTGTTAGCTTAGTTTTTTTACACCTGTTAACTTAGAAAGTTCGTCTGAGAACTCTACAGAACCATCTTCTTGTTGATTATTTTCAATTAACGCTATCAAGATTCTTCCAACTGCCAATGCTGTTCCATTCAAGGTGTGAATTAGTGATGTATCCTTGTCTTTTTTTGTCCTAATATTTAGCCTTCTAGCTTGATAGTCTGTTGTGTTAGAACAAGAGGTTACTTCCCTATAGTTGTTTTGGCTAGGCATCCAAGCTTCTATATCATATTTTTTTGCCGCAGAAGCTCCTAAATCGCCTGAACAGACATCTACAACCCTGTATGGTATTTCTAAATCGTTTAATATCTCTTCTTCAACAGTTAGAAGATATTCGTGCTCTTCTTTTGATTTCTCTGGATCACAAAAAGAAAACATTTCCACTTTATCAAACTGATGAACTCGAAATATTCCTGTTGTGTCTTTACCATAAGTTCCTGCTTCTCTTCTAAAACATGTTGAAAAACCAGCATACCTTAATGGTAATGAATCAAATTCTAGTATTTCATCACCGTGTAAGGCAGCTAAAGATACCTCTGATGTACCGACAAGGTATAGTTCGTCATTTTGTATTTTATATACCTGCTCTGCATCATCAGGAAAAAATCCTGTACCATATAGTGCATTTTCTCTAACTAAAACTGGGGGAACTGTTGGAAGGAAGCCGTTATCAGAAAGCTTATTCATAACATAAGAAACTAAGTTGAATTCAATCTTTACTAAGTCACCAAAAATGTATGAAAAGCGTGAACCAGAAACTTCTGCAGCTTTTTCAACGTTAATTAGACCTAATGTCTCTCCGATCTCTAAATGATCCCTTAGATTCTTAAATTCTTTAACCTCTCCAATTTTTTTAATTTCTTTATTGTCTTCATCTGTGGAACCAACAGGAGAAGAAGCATCAATAATATTTGGTATTTTTATCCATAGGTCTAAAAACTTTTCTTCTTCTTCTTCTGCTTTTTCCGATAAACTCTTGAAATTATTACTTAACTCTGATGCTTTTTTTAAAAGTTCCTGTTTTTCATTTTTGTCAGCTTTTGCAATCTCTTTGCCTAATTTATTTTGCTCAGCTCTTATCTGCTCAGCTTCAAATTTCGCCTTTCTCCTATTTTCATCAAGATCTATTAAGAGACTCACATCAATAGAGATATCTCTCTTCTTCAAATTTTCATTAAATTCCTCAAGATTATTCTTTAATATTTGTGAATCTAACATTTAACTAACCCTCTGGCGGAATAAAACCAGTAACTGTGAATAAATTATCATCAAGTTCTTCTTCATTTTCTATCTCTTCAATTTTAATAAACCATTCGTGTAAAACACCGGGTTCAATATCTATTGGGTCCGTAAAGTAACTTCTGCTTTCTAATGGTTTAATTGAGTTAATTTTAGCTCTTTTCTCATAGATTGACTCTCCATATTCATCAGAAACTAAAATTAATATAACAATCTCAAATTCCTCCACATTTCCCTCATTTGCAATAACAACTTGGATGGTTGTAGGCTCATTAAGTAAAACATTGTGATCATCCTCAGTTAAAGTTATTGGACTTGGAAGAAAATCCACTCCTGTTATAGCAAGATCTTTTCTCAAAAATAACCCTGTTGAGCTTTGTCTAGCTCGCTCTACTATTATCTCAGCAAACTTATACGCACCTGACTCTAGCTCTGTATATTCAATAGGATAAAATTCTGGTAAGAAAATATTGTCTTCTTGGCTTTTTTCAGAAATAAGAATAATAAAATCTTTATATGCTTTATCTCCTATAGCAAGATCTACAATGCTCTCTGCTATAGACTCATCGATCTCTTGCGAGTATTTACTGTCAATTAATGTAACCATAGAAACTTGAAATGTTTCCAAACCTTTTAACCATGAAGTAACTGATATTTCTAATAAGTCTCTCTCTTTACTTGAGAATGAAGTTTCCAAATTAGATACTAGGTTGTAAGCCTCTTGCGCATTATTGACAACTTGATTTAATGTACTTTCAAATTCCTCTCTATTGATTTCATCGAAATCTAATATTGAAGAAAAGTTTTGTGAAGCTTGCTTATGAAGGTTCGAAACGACTGCAGCATCTTCGAGAAAAGAATTTAAGTTTGAAGAATAAGTGTAATTTTCATAAAACTGAATACCATAAATACCTAATAAGGCACTTAGGATAACCGTGGTAATCCTTCTAAAGAATTTATTAAAATTTTTCATAATTTAATACTATTTTCTATTTTTTTCTACTTTATATAGTCTAAGAAAACAAATGTATTTCACAACTAAGATTACTAATGAATGAATAATTTAAAGATTATATGGTCTGTTAGGAGTGAGTGTGGTCCTAATAGAGAAAGAAATGAAGATTCTATCTTTCCTCAAAAATCTGGAAGAAAAGATTTGCCATTTAAGGCTGCAATATGTGATGGATTAGGTGGTCACGTAAAAGGAGAGGTTGCAAGTAAAATTGCTACAGATTCAATGGATACAGAAGAAAATGATGTTTTTAAAATAATTAATAATGCCAACAATGAAATTGCTAAATATCAAAAAGATAACTCAAATTCTAATGGTATGGGGACTACAATGACAGCTCTAATTATTGATGCTAACGGCTTGATGCAAGTAGGGCATGTTGGAGATAGTAGGTGCTATGTTCTTTCAAATAGAATTATGGTAAAACTTACAGAAGACCAAAATGTCCCTGGCTATCAAAATGTTCTAGAACAAGCTCTTGGAACTAAAGATAAATTAGATATTCAAAAAGTAGATTTTCAATTAAGTGAGGGTGATGTTGTTTTTCTTTGCACAGATGGTCTTTACAATGAGTTTGGAGAAGAATATTTAAAGAAAAAGTTACAAGAAGGTGTAGGTGCAGATACTCTAGTTGGAGAGGCTTTGTTACAAAAACCAAAAGATAATGTATCAGCAATTGTTATAAACATGGTGTCAAAATGAAAATTGGTCAAATAATCAAAGAAAGATATAAAGTTATTGAGCTACTTGGAGAAGGTGGTATGGCTTTTGTTTATAAAGCAAAAGATATGCAACTGGAAAGAATGGTTGCGATAAAAACACTGAAGCCAAATTATGTAGAGCAAACGACATTTGTTGAAAGATTTAAAAGAGAAGCTCAAACTGCAGCTAACTTAAATCATCCAAATATTGTGCAAATTTTTGACTGGGGGATAGAAGAAGAACCTTATTTTGTTATGGAGTATATTGAAGGAAATACATTAACCTCAATTATTTCAAATAAAAAAACCATAAGTTTAAGTGATGTTCTTTTTATAGGAGCTCAAGTTGCTAATGGTTTACAAGCAGCACACACTCAGGGCCTTGTCCATAGAGATATAAAACCTGGCAATATAATGATTACTCCTGGAGGAAAAGTAAAAGTAACGGATTTTGGGATAGTTTCTATACAGGATGACGAAAGTGATATTACTAAAACTGGTTCAATATTAGGAACAGCAAGCTATATATCTCCTGAACAAGCCCAGGGTAAAGCTGTGTCTGTTGGTTCAGACCTTTATTCATTAGGAACTGTTCTATATGAACTTCTTACCGGAAACCCCCCTTTTGAGGCTGAATCTCCAATTGCTACAGCAACAAAACATCTTACTGAAAAACCAGATAAGCCATCTAAATATAGAAAAGACTTACCCAAAGGAATTGAAAATGCAATATTGAAGTTGCTCCACAAAACCCCAAAAGATAGGTTTAAAAGTGCTGAAGATTTGAGAGCTGTTCTTCTTCAGCAACGAAACCAGTTGGAAGTGGTTCAAACACAAGAAAGTCTTGTTGATCTTACAAACCCAACTATTAAATATAAATTTACTCTTCCTGCTTTAGTTATTTCAATTGGTTTAGTTCTAGGAACTTTCTGGACTTTATCTAAAATATTTGATGGCCTTCCTGTGGATGGCGGAGCTCCTACTTTGATTGAAATACCAGACCTTACTGGAAGTGATCAAGCAGAAGCCCTGTCTGACCTACAAGCTCTTGGATTTAAAGTTGGCATAGAAAATTCTGCTCATCCAAATGTTCCTCCAGGTGCCGTCGTTAGAACTCAACCAATAGCAAATACAATAACAAGTCCTGATACACTAGTTACAATTATTGTTTCTGTGGGGCCTGAAGCCTTTCCTATTCCTTATGTAGTTGACCTTGAAACTGCTAGGGGGATTTATATAATTGAGCAAAGTGGTTTTATTTTAGGCAAAACACTCGAAGTAAATGATGACCTTGCTCCGAGAGGATTCATTCTTTCTCAAAACCCAGTTGCCGGAACAAAAATGAGTCCAGGTTCTAGTGTTGACTTAGTCGTGTCTAAAGGCCCTAGCTTAATTGAAATTGTTGATCTCTCAAGAAAATCACTTGTAGATGCTATCCAGATACTTGAAACTCTCGGTCTTGCATATGAGTTTGTTGAAGAATATTCAGAAGATGTTTCAGTGGGTCTTGTTTCACATACATTACCTGCTGCTGGAGAAATTGTAACACCTGATCAAATAATAGAAGTAATAGTCTCACTGGGAATAAAGATAGAAGTACCTGAGGTCGAAGGAAAAAGCTATGAAGAAGCACTGGAAATATTAGAACAAGCTGGACTTGTGGCTACTGTTACTGGAGATACTAGTGGAAAAATTGTTAAGCAAATTCCTAGAGGTGGGGAGCTAACTGACCCAGAAGACCCAATAGAGTTAACTTTTGAAGACTGAAATCGACTTTTTTAAAAAAAATATTAGATCTTGGTATAAAAAAAATAATAGAAATTTCTCATGGAGAAAAACTAATGACCCCTGGAAAATATATTTAATTGAGGTTCTATCTCAGCAAACACAGCTAGAGAGAGCTAACAAGTATTACAAAAAGTTTATTCTAGAATATCCAAATCCAGAAAAAATGGCACTAGCTTCAAGAAGGAAAATACTTAATCTTTGGTCAGGTCTAGGTTACAACAATAGAGCAATAAGAATGCACCAGTCCTCAAAGATATTAAACACTAAACCATTTGAAGACCTCTATCCAAACTTTATGGAACTTCCAGGAGTTGGTGAGTATACGAATTCTGCTTTGCTTTCTTTTGCTTATGGTGAAAAAGTTATAACGGTTGATACAAATGTAAAAAGAATACTTAGAAGATATTTTAAAATAAATAATCTTGATAAATTTATTGAGAAAAATCAAAAAGATTTATTAAGTTACTCCAACTCAAGAGACTTTAACCAAGCTCTTATGGATCTAGGCTCTAAAATCTGTACTAATAGAAATCCTAAATGTAGTATTTGTCCCCTAGAGAAGCAATGTATGAAATATATTAAAGAAGAAACACAAAAAAAAGAGCCTTTTCAGAATTCAAACAGACAGAAAAGAGGGCAAATTATAAAAATATTAATTAATGCAAAAAAAGTTACTTCTTGTGAACTAGCAAAAAAATTAAATATTAAAGAACATAGAGTAAAAAAATTAATAAAAGATCTTGAAAGAGATGGGTTTATAAATATTTCGAAAAATAAATATATTGAAATTAAAAGTTAATAGTTTACAATCTCCTTATGCCTGTTTCTAAAAAAAGAGTTAAAAACTCTCAACCAACTCAGACTAAAAAGCTATCTCCAAAAGCTTTTGGAGATAAAGGCCCTTCTTCAAGAAGTTATATAGTAATTATGACATTATTAATGGTCCTAGGGGTTTTGATGATTGTGCTGAATTATCTAACTGTTCTTCCTGGCTCTGTCTCGAAATGGTATTTATGGAGCGGGCTTGGTCTTATTGGGGTTGGGTTCATAATGACTACAGAATATCGCTAATTATTAGTCTTTAATAATCCTTCTATAATCAATATATCAAATTTATTTTTTGCGTTTAGCTTTATTAATTTATAGTAAATTTATTGCCTGACGTATAACTTCTATTGTTTCTTTTCTTTTATATTCTTCTAGTGAAAGTAGCTGTAAATAAACGGCGCTAATACCAACTTCTTGCCACATTCCTAGAGTCTCAGCTGCTTGTTCGGGGGTTCCATATAAATAGCTTCTATCTTTCCAATTTTTTGCAATTTCATCTTCTGGTTGAGTTAATGCTTTAGCAGCTGTAATTAATGACTCATCCACACTTGATTTATTTAAGCCTACAACAGGTGGACAGGCAGTTGTTACTTCAAGAGATGCTACATCTCTATTATTTTCTTCTGCGACATTTTTAAACAGATTAATACTATTTTCTAGAGTCTCTTTAGGACCGGCATATATATTAAATTCTTCAGAATACCTTCCAGCAAGTGTAGGGGTTTTAACTTTTCCACCTCCACCAATTATTATTGGTATATCTTTAAGTGTTGCTGGCTCTACAGGAAATTGTTCCAAATGAAAGTAATCTCCTTTAAAACCATTTTTATTCCCGGACAAAGCTTCTCGAATATAAAGTAAGGATTCCTCTAGCATTTCAAATCTTATTTTAAGATCAGGAAATGGTATTCCATATAACTCATGCTCAATTTCCAACCAACCAGTACCAACACCTAATCTAAATCTACCTTCTGCCATTTCATTGATTGTTGAAGCCATTTTTACAAGAACACTTGGATGTCTAAACGTTATTGGTGAAACAAGTATTGAATAAACCATTCTTTGAGTCTCTCTTACCAAACCAGCACATGCAGTCATTAAATCTAGAGCTGGGGCAGCTTCATCTTTGTTCTGGCGTTGTTTACCAACAATATAATGATCAGGTAGGCCGATTCTTTCTATCTGATTTTCTTCAGACCATTTAGAAAGGTCTAACAATGTTTGATAGCTTCCTCTAGCTTGAAGGTATATTTCCATTATTCCTCTATTAATACCATCTCTTCTTTACAGTGTTTAGGAGGTTCATTTACTACTACTGATTGAAAATTAACTGTAAGCTCTGTTCCACAAGAATTGCATATAAACTCTTGTGATGTCTCTAAAACATCCGTTGGGTCAATTTCAGGAGGAGTATTTGCTAGAGATCCAATTGAATTCTTAAGGAATCTAAAAATAATGAACCCAATGAATAAAGCAATTAATATTTCCATTTAAAATGAAATATATCTGTAGATAGAAATAAGTATCGCAATAATAATCCAAGCTGTTGCAATCCCTTTTGTTCCCATTACTTTTTTAGAAGCTGCTAGACGCTTCCTTTTTCTATTTTGAATTGTCTCTTCAAGTGAGTCTTTTAACTCTGAGAGTTCTTCGTCATTTAGGTTTTCGAAATCTTTATTTTCCATATATTTAGAATACCTTATCGTGGAGATGATGGGACTTGAACCCACGACCCCCTGCTTGCAAAGCAGGTGCTCTTCCAACTGAGCTACATCCCCTTGCTTTTTATATTATGCCTTGTATTCCAGTGTAAATGAAAAAATTTTAGAAATATTTTATTTTCGTTACTAATGTATATATGACGTAAGGGCCTATAGCTCAGCCTGGTTAGAGCGCATCCCTGATAAGGATGAGGTCGTTAGTTCAAATCTAACTAGGCCCACTGACTTTTTTCAATTTATAAACCATAAACAATAATAAGTCCCCCTTTTTGCCGAAGTTTTGTAGGATTAAGTTATGAGCTTAAGAGATAAAATTAAGATGTCTGAAGAGGAAATTACTAGTTTTCTTCAAAATCAAATTTCTTTACAAATAGGAACAATAAATAAAGATGGGAGCCCTCATCTAACAACAATGTGGTATCTCTATGATGGTGATAACTTTATTTTTCATACTTATACAAAATCACAAAAAATTATTAACTTACAAAGAGATTCGAGGATTACTGTTTTAACAGAAGCTGGTAGTCAGTATTCCGACTTACAAGGAATAATTGTTTATGGAGAAGCAGAAATTATAAATGGTAAAGATAGTCCAGAAGAAGTTGTTAAATATATGGATATAGTTGGCAACAAGTATATTAAAGGTGAGGATAGTGCACAATATTTAGAAGGTATGAAGCTCCAAGCCCCAAAAAGATCAGTTGTTGTTATTAAGCCTTCTAAGTTTATCTCTTGGGACCATAGTAAAATTTAACTCTATGGATTTTTCTATATTCGGATACTTAGCAGCAGTATGTACAGCTATCTCTTTCTTGCCTCAGGCTATAAAAACAGTTCAAACAAAAAAAACTGAAGGACTTTCTTTAATGACTTATGTATTTTTATTCTTTGGCTCTCTTTTTTGGTTCATCTATGGAATTTACAGTAAGGATGTGCCCTTAGTTGCAACAAATACTCTAACAACTGGTTTTACCTTCTTCATTGTCTTTATTATTTTAAAGAATAGAAAATAGATTTTATTTAATCTTTTTTTGTTTCTAAATAGGCTTTTAGTCCTTCTAAATCATCAACAATTTTTTTACCAAATTCGAATAATCCCCATGTAAAGTTATTTATTGGTTTAACATTATTTGCGTTTACTCCTATTAGTTCTTTACCTTTTGCATACGAGTAGCCTACCTCAGCAGCAGTTCCAGAATCTACGTCCCTTCCTGTTAATAAAGCTACAACTATATCCGCAGAGTCTAAATATTCCATATCTACATCAAATACTTTCACTCTTTTTTCTAAAGTAAATTCACCTGTAATAAGACCTGCGTCTCTATGAGGTAAAAAAACATCGTACGAATAGCTTTCTAGAATCTGAGCTATTTTTTCTAAATAACTTCTTTCATGATCATCAAATAATGGTCCGGCTATGTAAACGTTTTTCATACTTCCATTCTATTTAATAGGTCTTTAATCTGCCTAAGATTTTTGTAATCTAACACCTCTTCTGTCATTGAGTTGATACTCTCTAAAATTCTTATATCCCAAGCTTCAGCTAAAGGTAAGACATCAACTTTAATAAAAAATATACTTGTTAAGTTGTCTATTGGTGCTGTTGTCTGTGTTTCAACTCTAAAATATAAATTTTCAAAGATACTGACTTCTGGTTTTTCAAAATCTGGGTACTCGCTTAAGTTTTTGCTTGTAGTTATTGTCCAAACCCACCTCTTTATGCTTTGTTTAGTCATGTAGTCTGAAATCTTGTCGCTTGCTCTTATCAACTGCTCGCTATCAGCAATTGGCTCATGAATAGCTGAAAGGTGTTTTCCAAGTTTATCTTTTGGTATCCAACCACTTGGAAAACAAACTGAAACTAACTCCATCTTTCCTTTATACATAATTGCAAAATCTTCTTCAAGTCTTGTTGTTGTTTCTATTAAAGATAAGGCGTTATCTAAGTTACAAAATTTTAGAAATTTTTCTCTTAAGCTTTCTTCTTTTGAAATTTTTGTTTCACCATATAATTTTTCACCATATAAATCTAATTGCTTGTATTTTTCTGCCAAATATCTTTCATTAGGATTCTGATTGTATGCAGGTCCTTCTTCAAGTCTTGTCATAGATGGGTTATTTGTAAAAGGGGTTTTAACATAATCAATATTCATTAATATTAATTTTATAGAGAAAAGAGAAAAATTGGGAAATACTGGAGTTTTGTTACTACACGGCTTATTTGAACATAAAGGTAGACAAAAAATAAATGCGGAATGGTTTGAAAAATTAAATATTCAATCACACTTAATCGACCTGCCTGGACACGGTAGCGAGACAAACAATAAGGGCGACATAGGTTCCTGGGAAGAAAATAGCTCAGCTGTTGTTAGTGGGTTTAAAAATATTCAAAGTGTCGAGAAAAAAATACTTTTTGGTCATTCTTATGGTGGTCTTGTTGCTGCAGATGCTGTGTTAAAAGAAGTAGTAAAGCCTGACTACTTAATACTCTCAGCCCCTCTTTTCCAAGACAATTATCCTAAATTTATTAGAAATCTTTCTGGTCCAATGGCGAAAATCGCACCAAAATTTAGATCTCCTTCTCCTGTAACAAAAAAAAATATTTCAACAGATAAAAGTGTTGCTGAAGATTACTTTAAAGACCCTTTAGTTTTCCGAAGCCTTACCTTTAGATTGGGATATGCAATAACTCAAGCTCAGGATTTTGTAAATGACAATATAGAAAAGTTGAGCATTCCAACAATTGTTCTTCATGGAAAAGAAGATTCCATAGTTCCTATTACTGGTTGTAACAAAATCTCTAAATTAAATAATGTTACTTTTATTGAAGTTGAAAACTCAAAACACGAAATTTTGAATCAAGACACAAGACCTTTCGTCTTAAGTGAAATACACCAGTGGTTAAAAGAAAATAAAATTATTTAGTAAGCTTTTTGCAAATCTGTTGCAATAAGAACCATCGCTTTTATAATTTAGTTATGCATGTACCTGATGGATTTATCAATGCTCCAGTTTCGATTGGATCAGGAATTGTTAGTTTTGCTACTTTATGGGCTTATGTTAGAAGTGCTAAAAGTTTGGTTGCAGATAAATTAATAGCTTTAACAGGTATGATGTCTGCTTTAATTTTTGTTCTTCAAATGATAAATTTTCCAATAGCGGCTGGCACTAGTGGCCATTTACTTGGAGGTGCTTTGGCTGTAATAGTTTTAGGTCCTAATCTTGGAATTATTTGTATCTCAATTGTGGTTGTTATTCAATCCTTACTGTTTGCTGATGGCGGATTAAGTGCTTTAGGAATAAATGTTCTCAATATGGCAATAATCACTTCTCTAGTTGGCTGGTTAACAATTTCTTTATGGAAAAAATTATTTGGAGAAGCCAATGTTTCTATACTTTCAGGATCAATTGTTGCTGGAGTTTTGTCGGTTATATTTTCTTCAATAGCTTTTGTATTTGAATATGCTCTTGGTGGGACTGTCTCAGTTCCTTTAGGTAAAGTCTTAATTGCAATGCTGTCATCTCATCTTCTAATTGGACTAGGTGAAGGAGTTATAACAGCACTAATTGTTTCTTTACTATTAAGAGTAAGGTCTGACTTGGTCTATATAAAAACTGATGAAAATACAAAAAATAATAAATCTACTTTTTATGGATTGTTTCTATTTTTATTACTTTGCCTTACTTTAGTAACCCCATATGCCTCTTCATCTCCTGATGGATTGGAATCTGTTGCTAATGATTTTGGATTTTCTGAGAGTACTGGAATAGTTTTATTATTAGAAGATTACGGTATATCAAGTTTAAATAACAACTTCTTATCAACAACACTCAGTGCTGTACTTGGAGTAGTTGTAATCATAGGCTTTAGTAATATTGTTTTAAAATACCGAAAAAAAGATTTAAAAGTGGGAAAAAATAATTAATTTTTTTTTGATTTCATAAATATTTTTATATATCTTTAAATTAACTTTTTGTGAAGAAAATCTTTATAGATGATCATTACAAGAAGGGTTAGAGATAACCCTTGAAACAAGTTAATTCAGGAAACTGAAGAAGCGGAGTATTCAAGGGTTTTCTCATTTTATGGAGTATTAAACTTAGCTGTATATGAAAAGCTATTCTTCGTTAAAAAATTTAAACAAAGCATGTATTAAATGTAATTCTTGTGGGCTTTCAAAAACTAGAAAAAATGTGGTTGTTGGAAAAGGCAATGAAGCAGCACATATTGTAATAATTGGAGAGGGCCCTGGTGAGCAAGAAGATATTACTGGCCTACCTTTCGTTGGAAGGGCTGGCAAAATGCTAGATACGGTACTCTCATCTGTTGATATAGACCCTCTGAAAGATTGCTATATAACAAATATTGTAAAATGTAGACCTCCTAATAATCGAAAACCAAGTTCTAATGAAACTGAGGCTTGTATGCCGTGGTTAACTGAACAAATTAATTTATTGAGGCCTAAAATTATTATCCTTGCTGGGTCAACAGCCGTTCAATCTTTTCTTGGAATCAAAGAACCTATATCAAAAATAAGAGGCCAGTGGATTGAGAAAGATAATATAAAATATATGCCTATTTTCCACCCTTCTTACTTGCTTAGAAATCCTTCAAAAGAAAAAGGGAAACCAAAATGGCTAACTTGGCAGGATTTACAAAAAGTTAAAAAAGAATTAAATTCTATTTAAGTAGTAAATTCTTCTTTCGTACTTATAACTAATGATATAAATATAAATATTCCAGAAATAATAATATTTCTATTAAATACTTCGTTAAGAAAAACTACTCCTGCTGTAACTCCTATTATTGGTACTAGATAATCAACGGTTGCTACCAACAATGCACTGACTCTTTGAATCAACCAAGTAAATGACATAAAAGCTCCTAAGTTAAAAACAACTAAAATTAATAATCTTAGTTTCTGGCTGAAGTCAAGAGGTTCTATCCCAACACCTGAAATCAAAAATGCAGCCAGTGAAAGTACGAGTACTAAGGGGTACTGGTATGTTAACCAACTAGTTACTTTATATTTTGGGGCATATTTTCTATTTAGAACAGTAGCAAAAGCAATACCTTGAACTCCAACGAAAGCTAGGGATCCTCCTAGAAAAATATCTCCTTGATTTAGTAAACCTGTTTCTCTTGATATAAATAAATATGCAATACCTGAAAAGCCTGTTGCTATAGCAATATACTTAGAAGTCGAAATTTTTTCTTCCTTGAGTAATATTTTTAACCACATAACAGTAAAAACTGGTGCTGAGCTAATCATTAGAGTTACTAAGCCAGAAGAAATATATTGAAGAGAGAAAATAAATGACCAACCTACAATAAAGATTGAGAAAAAGCCTGTGAAAGAGGCTTCTTTTAGTTGTTTTATGTTAATTTTTTCTCTATTAAAAACTAAATAATAAGTAAAAAGTAGAGATCCTATTATAGAAACCCTTGCTGTTACAAGAAATATTTCATTTACTCCTTCTATCAAGAGGCTTCTTGAAATAACATTACTAGAAGCCCACATGAACGCAGCTGCAAATAGGCAAGCAACTGTTTTAAAGATTGATGGTTTCTCTAATAGAATTGTTTTTGGGTTGCCCATTTTGTTAGCCTAACATTAATAGAAAGTAACCAAAATGGTTCCAGCTTTGGTACAATATTTAAAACGGGAGCAAAGGCTGAGAGGGTTTTAAAACCGACCGTAAGAACCTGTTGGATAATTCCAACGAAGGGAAGTCAGTACTTTATTCCTAAATAGTTATAAGGGAAAAGTTGTAGAAATGAATTCACTTCTAGCCTATGTAGTAATTTTATTAATTTTGATTTTGGTTTATATCAGAACTACAAAAATAAAGTCCACACAAAAAGAATACTTTGTATTAAATAAGTCAGAAAATGTTTTGGGAATCTCTTTGAGTTTCTATGCAAGCGGAATGGGTTTATGGATTCTTACTTCCCCTGCTGAAGTTGCTTGGTGGGGTCTAGGTTATGATGTAATTGGTTATGCGATATCTGCTGCAACACCTTTTTTATTGTTATATTTTCTTGGCCCAAAAATTGCAAAATTAACACCCGATGGAGCTACTCTTCCACAATTTATTCAGATTAGATACGGAAGGAAAGCTCAAATAATAGTCTCTTTGATTGCAATAATCTATATGAGTGCTTTTTTAGTTGCTGAATTTGCTTCTATAAATTTTCTTTTTCCATCAATTGCAAATGTTTCAGGTTTAAGGGTAATGATTTTTGTTGGGGTATTTACTTATACATATCTAAAAAAATCTGGTTTTAAAGCATCATATGTAACAGATAAGTTACAAGGTGTTGCAATTGTTGTTTTGCTTATAGTTTTGTTTAGTATTTGGTTTAGCCAGAATAGCTTTTCAGAAATTATTAGTTACTCAAAACAAGCTGGTCTGACTACTTTTGAAACATTTAGTTTGAAATCTGCACTTGCAGTTATTTTAGCTGTTACAGCTGCTGAAATATTTTCTCAAGGGTATTGGCAAAGAACCTTTTCTGCAAAAAACGAAACTACTATAAAAAAGGCATCTCTAATTTCTGCAACCGGTGCTTTTATAACAATTCTACTTATTGGGGTTGCTGGCGATGTTGGTGCTGGTAAAGGCCTTGAAAACCCAACCCTTAGCTTTATTGGTCAGCTCGAGCTAAATATATTTTCATCAATTTTGTTATTATCACTTTGTACTCTATTGGTTACATCTAGTATTGATACTCTAGAAAATGCAATATCTTCAACAATTTCTTTGGACCTTATTCGAAAAGGACCAAAAGAAGCTCAGTATATAACTTTAGCTATTATTCATTTTGCAATATTTGCTTCACTCTATGTAAATAATATATTTTCAGTTTTTCTTTTAGCTGATCTTCTCGCTGTTTGTTTAGTTTTCCCTGCCTTCTATAAAATAAAAAGCAAAACCAAAGATCTCTTTCTTTTAATCCCTTTTGTTTTTTCCTTGTTTACTGTTTTTATTTATAGATATATGTTCATAGATTTATCGATGAATCCAGGGGGTGTTTTCATACCAACAGACCTATATGGTTTAGCTGATTTAAATACATTTCTTATCGGTTTCTTAAGTTCTACATTTGCCACACTTGCATACAATAAATTTTCAAAATAGACTTACTTCATAGCTATTAGGAATAATTTTGAAACCAAATAATTTAAAAGATTACAGAACGCTATCCAGTCTTTCAGCTAATAGTGAAGATCTCATTGTGCAAAGTACAAAAATGGATTTTGAAGAAAATAGTTACAACAATGAACTTTGGAAATATTCAAAAAATACATGGAAAAAATTTAAAGGCTCAAAAGGGAAAAATTTTTCTATGCCGCAATATTCTAACAATAGAAAATTAACCTCTTATGTTAAATCAGAGAAAAAAGGAAAGAAAGAAGTACTAAATTCTCTTTGTGTTCAGAGTGGAAGTTCAATAAAGGTAGTATTTGAAACAAAAGATACTATTCAAAGTTATTTCTGGGACTCTAAGGATAAGTTTATTTTTATAACTACTAAAGAGTGGAGCAAATCTTTCAAAAGTATTGAAGATAAAGAAATGGAGCCTCTTTATCTTGAAAATATTCCTTTCAGGTTTGATACTCGAGGCATTATTTATAACAAAAGAAATCACGTATATAAAGTAAATGTTCTATCTCAAAAGAATCAAAAAATTATTGATGGAGATAAAGAAAATTTAATATCGATAGGTTCTGTTGTTGAAAGTGGAAATTCAATTTACTTTACTGCGAGTTCTTACAATGAAGCCGGTTCAATGTTAGATGAAAAAATAATAAAAAAGACTGGAAATAATCTTAAAACTATTCACTCAAAAGGAATGTGGGGTAAGTTATTTATATTTAAAGACGAACTTTATGGAATCGGTTTAAATAACAGGTTTCACTGGCCGACAAATACCAGTATCCATCAAATAAAAGACACTGGTAAAACCAAAATTCTTTATCCAGATCTTGATAGACCAATAACAAATGTGAAGTGCGTAGATAATTTTATGTATATTTTATATGAAGATTCTGGGAAGCAGCTTCTTTCAAGGGGTGATGGTGTAGGTTTAGAAAAATTAATTGATGAACAAATAACTATCTCTGATTATGAAATAGAGTCAGGAAAAATCTCGGTAATTGCGAATTCTTTTTCAAAACAAGATGAAGTATTTGAACTTGAAGATGGAAAATTGAATAAAACCTCTAAAACAAACTCAAGCTTTCATAAAAAGGCTAAATCCTTTAATTGTGTTTATAAAAGAATAGATACAGGAAAGTCAAAAATTGATACTTGGGGAATTTATGTTGGGAAAGATAAGCCTACATTATTGAATATACATGGGGGACCAGCTGCTCAATATGGTTTCACATATTTTGATGAATTTCAAACCTATGCAGAAGCTGGGTTCAACGTAATAGCCTGCAACCCAAGAGGTTCTTCAGGAAGAGGTCATAAGTTTTTAAGAGATGTTTGTGGAAATAAATGGGGAGTTAATGACACACATGATGTAATTACTGCTTTCAAGCAAATGGTGAAAGAACTAAAAATTGATAATAAAAACTATGGAATAATGGGTGGTTCCTATGGAGGCTTCATGACTGGCTGGATAATTAGCCACTATCCAAAAATGTTTAAGTCTTCTGTTGTTGAAAGAGCTCTTTTAAATTGGGAAACAATGGTCGGTACCTCTGATATTGGGATAAGTTTTCCTGAAATGTACTTATTAGATGAATTTGATAAAAATATAAATCTATATAGAAAGAAAAGCCCAATTACTTACGCAAATAATATAGTATGTCCAACTTTGATTATTCATTCTGAAAATGATTATCGATGTCCAATTGAGCAGGGAGAACAATTATTTTCTAACCTAAAAAGAAGAAATATTAAATCAGCAATGATGAGATTTCCCGCTGAAAGCCACGAGCTCTCAAGATCAGGAAAGCCTATTCATAGAAAACAAAGGTTTGAAGCAATAATTGATTGGCATAAAAAACACCTCACTTAAAACCTTTTAACCTGATTCTTTTCTAGCTAAAGTAGTATCGGAGTACCCATGAATTCAGAGATATTACAACCAACAAATGGTGATGAATTAAGAAAACTTGCACGAAAAAGTCCAGAAGATGCACTTATATTTCTTAATGAAAACTTAAACCTTTGGAATGAAATAGCATTCTTAGATCCTTTCGATTCTGCCGATACATTAGAAGAGTTTGAGCCTAAAGATGCAAGCTACTTAATTGAAGAACTACCTATTGATGTATCAATTAAAATATTTGAATCACTACGTCCAAGAGCAATTATTGAAATTGTAGAAAACCTTCAAGAATTAAGCATTGAAAAGATATTTAAAGAAATGGATACAGAAGATGTTGTTGATGTGTTTGAAAGAAGCACCGTTGATGAGGCTGAGGATTTATTAGAAGTATTAGACAAATCAACTAAGTTAGATATTAATCGTAGATTGGCTTACCCAAAAGATTCAGTTGGCAGGCTTATGTCTGAAGAGGTTGGAAAAATCTCTACCGGATTAACAGTAAAAGAAGCTCTTGTGGAGCTCAAAACACTTCATGAAAATGTTGAAGATTTAATTTATGTTTACTCTGTAGATGCTGAAAATAAATTATCTGGGGTTTTATCTTTTAGAGAAATAGTTTTTGCAGATGAAAATGAACTAATTGATAATATTATGATTCAAAACCCAACGTTTATAAACCCTTCTTTAGATCAGGAAGAAGCAGCAAGACTTATTAGACAATATGAACTTCTAGCTCTGCCTGTTGTTGACAAAAATAACAAATTAATTGGACAGGCAACAGTAAGTACTGCTTTGGATGTTATTCAAACAGAGCTTGCTGAAGACTTTTCTCAATCATTTGGAGCGGGTGCTGAAGAAACTATATTTACACCTTTAAAACGATCTGTAAGAATGAGGCTCCCGTGGATTGCAGTAAATTTGGCCCTTGCTTTTATAGTCTCAATATTGATTTCTCAATTTGAAGAAACTATTGCTAGAGATGCTTTACTAGCAGCATTAATGCCTGTCGTTGCTTTGGTAGGGGGGAACTCTGGTGCACAATCTTTGGCTATAGTAATTAGAGCTTTGGCAAGAAATGATGTTTCAGATGCTAGAACTTTTGAAGTTATAGGTAAGCAATCTTTAATTGGGCTTGTAAATGGTCTACTTATCGGAACGATGTCCTTTTTGTTATTAAGCATTACTGGGCTTTCTACTTATGCTCTTGCTCTTAGTATTGCGGTTTTTGGGAATATATTAATTGGCAATCTTTTTGGAGCTTCTATTCCGTTAATACTTAAAAAACTAAAATTTGATCCTGCTTTAGCTTCAAATATATTCTTAACTTTAATTACTGATATTGTTGGTTTCGCAGGGTTCTTAGGTATTGCTCTTATATTGATTTAATCAATATCTCTATAAATAAGCCTTGTTCCTCTTTTGTTCAAAAAGTATGCAAAAATCCATTCAATCGCTACGAGTATTTTTGACCTATATCCAATCAAATAAATTAAATGAATTAAGCTCCAAAACATCCATGCTACAAAGCCTGCCATCTCAAATTTTCCCACAACCCCTACTGCTTTAAATCTCCCAATTGTTGCCATCATGCCTTTATCTGAATATTTAAATGGTTTCCTATCTGATGGGTTTATATTGTTTTTTATATTATTTGCAACATATCTTCCTTGTTGAATAGCAACAGGAGCTATTCCTGGTAGAGACTCTCCTCTTTCAGATCTAAAATTAGCTGCATCTCCAATAACATAAACATCTTCATCTTCTTTTATTGAACAATCTATATTTACTAGTGCTCTTCCTTCTGAATCTATTTCTGTTTCTAATTCTTTTATTAAGGGGCTTGCTTCATTCCCTGCTGCCCAAATAATATTGTCTGCCTCTATTGTTTCTTTATCTGTAGTTACACACATTTCTTCTATATTTACAACTCTCTCTTTTATTCTTATTTTGACTCCAAAATCTGTTAAATATTTATAAGATTTCTGAGAAAGACTTTCACTATATGTTGGGAGTATTCTCTCACCAGCTTCAAGCAGATATATGTTTGCATCTGAACTATTAAAATTTCTAAATTCTTTGGTCATGTTTTTATATGCAATCTCTGAAATTGAGCCCGCTAACTCTACCCCTGTTGGACCTCCTCCAACAATTACAAAATTAAGATACTTCTTTCTAATATTTTCATCTTTTTCATTTTCCGCTTTTTCAAATGCTTTTAATATTTTCTCTCGTATATCAAGAGCGTCATTTATTACTTTTAACCCTTTAGAAAAATTTGACCATTCATTATTACCAAAATATGAGTAACTAGATCCAGCACTAATAATTAACTTGTCGTAACTAACAACCTCTTTACTATCTAAAATAATTTCTTTACTCGCTCTGTTTATTTCTCTTACCTCTGCAAGAATTGTTTTTACATTTTTATCATTTTTAAATAAATTTCTTAGTGGAACCGTTATGTCTGCGGGAGAAAGTACTGCAGTTGCTACTTGGTATAGAAGGGGTTGAAATAGGTGATGGTTTGTTCTATCAATTAATGTAAATTCATTTTTACTTTTACGTGCCTTTTGAAGAAAGCTTAAGCCTCCAAAACCTCCTCCTATAATTACAATTTTTGCCATTTAGTTAAATTATAATCTTGAAAAAAGATTGTTTAGTGATCTCTAGATCTTGATGATTTGGTCATTGTTTTTTCTAATTTGCCATTCTTAAAGATAAATGACTCAATACCGTCTACTAAATGTTTTCCTTGTTGAGATTTCTGTGAAATAACCTGTAAAATCATTCCTTCAAATGGTGAAATTAATGTTATTGAGTGTTGTTTAAAATGTTTAGATGATTGATCTCTCCTGATAACATCACTAATCATATGTTGAGATTCCCATGACCAGTCATCATCTGCGACTACAAATTTACATACATGTTTAGTTTGAGATTTATCAATCCTTGCTCCAGGACAAACTATTAAAGACCCCTCTACCCATGGATTAAGCCCTACTCCATCCATTTTTGGGAAGCCAACATTAAAAGCGGAGTCAATAATTTCATCAGTATCCCCTTTTTCTAGGTTCCTTTGTTTTATTACTTCTGATATAGAATTCTGTAATTCAAACAACTCTTGATCTTTTAAGCTTTCGAGTTCTGTTTTATCCATACTTTAAATTAAAACAGGTAACTAAGACATTTTCTCATTTTAATCATCTAAGTTTTCAAGAGGATTTTCCGGTTGGCATACCTCAAATGCCTCCTGAACCTGCTCTGACGACCAATCGACATCCGCATCTCTAAATGCAAAGAAGCCAAATTCACCTGGTGTTGGATCTGGAAAATCTATTCCTTGCTCTCTCATACATTGAGAAAATTCAAGAGAAGCATCTATTAAGGCTGCTTCTACTTCTGGGTCTAAATCAAACTGTTCAGGGAGTGCTTTTCTTAAAATATCTTCACAGTTAGTAAAGGCTTCTTCGAAAGCTTCTTCGTTTTCAATATTAAGTTCATTAAATTCAGGGTTGCCATCAATATCAAATGTAGGGTCTGGAAAATCAATTCCCTCTTCTCTCATACACTGAGCAAATTCAAGTACCCCTTCTTCAAAAGTTATTTCTTCTTCTACTACTTTTGTTTCCGTTGTTGTTTCAATCGTTACTACACCTTTAGTTTCTTCACCACCTATTGTGCAAAAACTAATAAACAAAAAAAATATAAGTTTTTTTATTTCCTCACCGCCTCTGCTGGTTGTATTTTTGATGCCTTTATAGCGGGGTAAACACCTGATAAAGCGCCAATTAATAACGCCAGTAAAATTGCTCCTAGAACTTGAAGTAGTGGTATCGAAAATACAATATTTGTGTACTTAGTGTAACCAAGGGTAATACCAGCACCCAATAATACCCCGACCAAACCTCCAACTCCCGAGAGTAAGATGCTTTCAAGTAAAAATTGATATCTTATTTCTTTTCTAGTTGCACCAATAGATCTTCTTACTCCGATTTCCATTCTTCTTTCAAGCACAGACATAATCATAACATTAGCAATTGCCACACCTCCGACTAGTAGTGCAACAGACCCTAGGCCTAATAATAGGTTTGTGAAAGCTACCTCTGCTGCTTCTTGTGCCTCAAGTGCGTCAGATGGTCTAGAGACGCTTACCTGATCAGGGTTTTCTGGATTCATTGAGGGTGCTAGAACTTCAACAACGTCTTCTATATACGCTGGGTTGGATCGTACATAAATTGTTGTGGGTTCCTCATCAATATTAAATAAGGTTTTGGCAACACCATATCCAATAAATACTGACCTATCCAAATCAGGATGTATCTTTAATTCATCTAGTATTCCAATAACACCGAACCATTCATTTTCAATTAAAATTCTTATTGGCTCCGCAAGACTTGTTATACCAAGCCTAGAGGCTGTGACGCTCCCCAGTACAGTTACTGGAATCTCTCCAAGTCCATTCTTTATAAAACGCCCTTCAGAAAGGTTACCTCCTACAACATCTAGCAATTCTGGACTTGTAACAACAGTGGAGATACCTCCTCCTTCAAATTCGGATATAAAATCTGTTCTTCTGACTAATAAATCTGTTTGTGTTGTTGATGTCACTTCTTGAACTGGTCCTATTCTTTCGACCATTCCAAGCACCCCGTCAGGCAGTTTTTCTTGTGTGCCAAAAAAGCCAGCTTGAGGTGAGGCTTTGATTAAATTTGTTCCTAGAGATTCTAAAGTTGCTAATAAGTCGGCTCTTCCGGATGCAGAAATTCCGGTAACAGCGACTATTGCTGCTATTCCAATACCAATGCCTATAGATGTTAAAGTAGCCCTTCCTCTTCTTGCTTTGACTCCATAAAGAGCAACCATAAACAAATCTACAATTTTAAGTTTTTGCTTCATTTATGCAACTATCTTTCCGTCTACTAATTTCACAACTTTCTTAAACTTTTTAGCGTGATCTAGATTATGGGTAATCATAATTACTGTTTTTCCTTGTTTGTTTAAATCTTTAAGGATCTTTAGTATGTTATCTCCTGATTTCTTATCAAGATTTCCCGTTGGTTCATCTGCAAGCACAAAGGCAGGGTTCTGGACCAATGCTCTTGCTATAGCTACTCTTTGTTGTTCTCCTCCAGATAATTCTTTTGGTAGGTGTGTTAACCTATCTACCAATCCAACCTCTTCTAAAACTTTTGCTGCTCTTTTTAGTCTTTCTTCTCTCTTAATTCCTTGATAAAGTAATCCCTCTGCAACATTCTCCTGTGCTGTTAGCCCAGGTAAGAGAAAAAAGCTTTGAAAGATAAATCCTATTTTCTCCCCTCTAAACTTTGATAGCTCATCGTCTGATAAAGTTGAGATATCTTGACCTTCTATCTCTATGTCTCCTTCGGTTGTAGAATCTAGCAGGCCGATCATATTTAACAAAGTTGATTTTCCACTACCTGATTGTCCAACTATGGAAACTAAATCTCCTTCTTTTATATCAAGGGAAATCTTGTCTACTGCCTTTACTGGCGGAGGTCCTTTGTAAACTTTTGAAATATTGTTTAACGATATTACTGTTTTCGTTTTTGATTTCATCTTGGTACGATTACTAGTTGCCCTTCACTAATGTTTCCAATTATCTCAACATAGCCATCTGTAAATACACCTATTTCTACTCCCACATATGTTGTGTCTACTCCAGATTCTCCTCTAAATGCTTCGCTTTCTGGGTCTCCATTGTAAATTTCAACAGCATAACCTCCTTCAGCAAGAGCAATTAACGCATTAACTGGAACGTAAAGAACACCTTGTGATACTTCTGTTGTTATAAATACTTTTACCGGTGCTTGGTCATATACATCTATTTCTTCTGGCTTTAGAACATCTAACTTAACTTGAATAAAATTTCCTGCTTGTGTTTCTGTTACTACTTGGTCTATAAATTTAATAGTTGTGTCTGTTCTTTCATCTGTTGGGAGCTCTATTTCAACACTTTCACCTAATGTAACAGTATCCTGATCTGCAGCTGGAAGCCAAAATAAAACCTCTATTCCGACAGAAGAAGAATTATACATCTGTCCATTAATTGTTACTGCACCACCAACTTTGTTTATATAGGAGCCAACAATTAAAGGTGTCTTTGATGCATAAGCATTTGTTGGACTGAATGTTTCAGATTTTGATACTAGTTCTAAATCTTGAAGTTCTTCTTTTGCCTTAGCAAGTTCTGATTCCTGATCGACTCCCTCGTTATAGGCTTCTAATGCATCATCATAAGCTTTTTGAGCTGTCTCTATTGCTAAAGCTTCTGTTGCGTCTATCCCTGACTCTTTTCCTGCTTCCAAAGCTTTAATCCTTTTTTGTTTCTCAATAGATTGTTCAAGATCTTCTATTGTGCTATCTAATGTTCCATCTGCCTTCTTTTCTTTTGTCTCGGGGTTTGTCTCGTCTCTTAAAAGCGTTAAAGATTCTTCTGAAGATTTTATTGATGTATCGGCAGCTTTCCATGCAATGCTTTCTTCAATAGCGCTTTCCTTGGCGTCATCTAATTTTTTCTTTTTATCATTTACTTGGGCAAGTGTTGTCCCTCCTGATGAAATAGTGTCTTCAATTGCCTCTATTGCATTTTTTTTGGCATTAATAGCTACCTGCTCAGAAGGGGTTATCTCAGATTTAGTTTCAATTTTATAATCTATATAAAGCTTATTTAGCATAGATGAAGTAACTTCATCAAATTTTTCATCCGCTACAAAACCTTCTTCTGCATACCCAAGTGAAATTAGAGCTTCTTCAACCTGTTTGATATCTGGTCCGTCATCTGAAGTTAAGTCAAGGGTTCTATAAAAGGGGATGGGGCCCTCCAGAAGGATGACTGGTTTGTTGTCTACAGCATAAAGCACTTGGCCATAATTAATCACTGTTCCTTCTTCTGGTAGGTACGTTATAACTCCCGTAATTGAAGAGTTCAATACTGCCTTGTCAACCTGGCTTAAGGTACCGTTATATTCTTCTTTTTTTGCTAAATCTCCTTTAGAGATTTTAACAGTAGTTAACTCAAGAGTTTTCTCAGTAGATAAGGAGGCTGTGTTTTGAGAACCAAAATAAAATGAAACCACACCTACAGTAACAATTACTATCCATATAGTTATATTTTTTCTTGAAATCATATTTACTAATTTTACCCTTACTAGTGGATTATCTTATTTATCTATTCTGGAGCCTGTTCTTTCTGGGTCACACTCTTCTAGGTACTCTTTAATTGTTTCTCTGTTTTCCCCTACTTCACTTAAGTTTAGCTTTGGATTGTCTTGTGTGGGATCTGATACGTCCAAGCCTTTGTCTCTTAAGCATTGGGCTAGTTCTAAGCTTTCATCAAATTTTCTTGCTTGTTCTTCTGGGTTGACGGACTCTCTATCTGGCCATAACTCATTTTCTTGTATACAGTTCTCTACGTCCTCCATTATTTCCTTTCCTTCTTCTCTCCCTTTTTCTTTCCCTTCTTCATTTCTATTCATTTGTTGCAACATAGATTTTAAATCTTCAATGTCAAAGGGTGTCTGGAGATCGTACCCTTTAGTGTTTAAACATTCAGTAAGAACTAGCGGATAATCTTCCTCTGTAATAACTTCTGTTTCTTGAGCCCCAGTATTTACATCGCTTAAAGTCGCTACACCTTCGTCTTTATTGGGTGAACATGCAACAAGAAATACTAAAAGAAATAATATTTTTCTCATATAGCGCATGCTTTAATCGTTTTCTTCCCTGAGGTCTTCTGGAACTTCATATCCATTTTCTGTTATGCATTCCCTTACCATGGCCCTTAGGTCTTTTGCTGATATTACACCTGTTACAACGTACTGTGGCAGAGTGTCTCTTAAGCCATTTTCACTTGTTGGATCTGGTACATCTAAACCTTTTTCTCTTATGCATTGTGCTATCTCTAACTCTGCATCTAGTAATTCTGCTTGCTGTTCTGGGGTTGCCTGATCTCTAGCGTCAAGTGGGATATCATATTCATCAGCACATTTTTCTATTAATGAATAAAACTCTTCTCTTTCTTCTTGATTCATTTCTACAAAAATAGGAGTTAGTATTCTTCTTAAATCACCAGGTTTTTTTGGATCTTCAAGCTCATAATTATTATCTCTAATACATTGTGCAAGCAATAGCTCTGAATCAGCCCATGAACGCTCTTCTGAGGTAACAATTGTTGTTGTAGTAGAATCTATACCCTCTAAGGAGAGTACTCCTTGTTCTTCATCCTTACTAAAAAAAGAACAGGAAGAAATGAACACAAGAACAATTAAGAACAGAGGGGTTCTTCTGTTCATTTTTTAAGCTACTCCTAGCTTTTTCTTAAGATCATCAGTGATTGTTGTCGGTTTACTTGTTTTCATATCCGTATAAACATGAACTATTTCAGAAGCACTAGCTAGCTCCCCAGTGTTTTTCATAAAAATACCCATTATCCACGTCATACTTGTGTTCCCGACCTCTTTTATTTTTAAACCAATCTCTATTTCGTCATCAAAATATAAGGGCTTGTTGTATTGAACAACAACTTGCACTGTATGGAAGTCTTTGTTTGTAGTTCTGATTTCTTTTTCATAGTCATAATCTAAATCCCTAAAATACTCAACGACTGCTTGATCATAAAAAGCAAGGTAGTTCGCATTATGCATAATTCCTTGTGGGTCAAGCTCGTAATATCTGATTCTCGTTTCCCAAAAAACTTTAAAATCGGATTTTTTTAACTCTATCTTTGACATGATTATACAAATATCTGAGTTTTTGGTTCAATACCTCCGGTTAAGGGCATTGCATATTCAAAAAAATCATTCGTAACATAAGGTTTATTTTCATCAAGAAATTCTTTTGGCATTGCTTTTGTATTTTTAGCTACTTTTTCAAGACCGACAAGATCTACATCACAATGATACTTATCAGAAAATTGTCTTTTTAATATAATGGATCCAGTGTCTTCTTTTTCAGAGACAACAACAGCATATTGACCTACTCTTTCTGCTTCTTCTGCATCAACCTCTGAAATATCTGCTAAAAAAGACCTTTGAAGATAACCAAAAGTATCTGCTCTCACTCTTGCTCCGTCTATATTTTCTGAAATAATATTTGTTAAAGTGTCTCCTAGCGCTCCTGATCCTGAAAGTTGAATATTCCCATGACTGTCTTTTTTTCCAGCTAACCCCGATCCAGTTTCACCTGCATATGTTTGGAGGAAATACTCTCCATCTTTATTATGAACTCCTTCTGAAACAGCAACGACACACCTACCCAATGATTCATATACTTCTTTAACTTCTTTTATGAACGTGTCTATGTTAAATATTTTTTCAGGAACATAAACTAAGTGTGGCCCATCTTCCTCTGTTGCTTTTCCTAGGGTGCTTGCTGCTGTTAGCCATCCTGCGTGTCTTCCCATTAAAACATTTATTTTTATTCCATTTAAACTTCTGTTGTCTGCGTCGTCTCCTTGAAATGCATGTGCTACAAACCTTGCAGCAGACCCATATCCAGGACAATGGTCAGTCTCTAATAAATCATTGTCTATTGTTTTGGGTATATGAAATGCTTTCATCTCATAACCTATGCTTTTTGCTCCTTCTGCTACTAAATGTGCTGTTTCTGCTGAGTCATTTCCGCCAATATAATAAAAACTTCTTATATTTTGCCTTTCAAATATAGATATAAGCTGCTCGATATCATTATCTGTTGGTTTTTTTCTAACTGACCCAAGAGCTGCGGCTGGGGTTTTTGCAATTCCATATAGTTGTGATTCAGAAAGGTTGGATAAATCAACAAAATCTTCACCCAACATTCCAGCAAGACCGTGTCTAGCTCCTAATATTTCATCAAAATCTCTAGTTGTGGCTTCTTTTATAAAGCCAACAAGAGATTTATTAATTACTGCTGTTGGTCCGCCAGACTGACCAATTACAGCTTTTCCTGCCGACACTTATTCAACTCCCGTTTTGATACACAGAGAGAAATCCAAGGTAGGATTTAGCAATTTCATCAACTGCTTCATCCCTAGATTTGTCTCCTTCGTGAAAACCTTTAAGTGCATTCCAAAATATAGACCTTCCTATAGCAAACCCTTTATATCCTTCTACAGACGACCCGGCTCGTAACCATTCATTGACCTTTTCGTCGCTTGCGCCTCTACCTAAAACTACTGCAATAACATTTGCCCTGTCTCCACTTTTTATTGCTGCGGCTACTTTTTCACAGTCTTCAGGTGTATCTAGTCCTTCAATTTTCCAAATATCAGGATCTGCTCCTCTTTCTCTCATCTCTTCAACCACTTTAACTGCTAACTTTGGTCTAATTTCTGAATCATACCGTGCTTGATCGTTTTCTACAGATGCGAGTTGTTCTTCTGTTGCTGGTACAAGAAACTCCAAAAGGAATTTTTTATCATTTTTGGTTATCCAGTCAGACAATTCTTTGATACGACTTCCTTGGATTTCTCTAATACCCTCTTCATCCTCAGGGTTCCATCTAACAAGAATTTTTACAAAATCAGCACCTATCTCGTTGATTTTTTCTCCAAATTGATCTCCATACTCAAAATCAAAAACTTTCTGTCCTGACTTTTCAACTGGTGCAGCAAATTTAATTTTCATTTCTTTTGCTTTTTGTTGAACCTCTAGACCAAAAGTTTCATCAACTAATATTGCTGGCTCTCCACTGGTTATTCCAGATTCCTTAGCTTTCAAGAATCCGTCAAATATAATTTGTTTCATTTCGCTAACTTTATTTGCTTCATCTTCAGTTGGCTCTCTACCCTCTACTCCTAAAATGCCCTTTGTGATGGTTCCCCTGTGGTCAAAAGCCAATATATATAAATCTTCCGAATAACCCTTCATTTTAATCCTTAAACTGTTTCCTTTTGTTCCCTAGTCCTTGAATAAGCAAATAAACCCATCAAGATAAACAGTACTAGATAAAGTAAATTATTTTGGGACGCTAAAGAATTTTGTATTTCCTCAGAATATTCATTCAAATAAGTTGTTGCAGGGGCTTCTTTAAATTGCCCAATTTCTGAAAGGGTGTTGAGTAAGTCAACCGTGCTTACTCCCCAGTTGTTTGCAAGATTTTCATCCAAAAAATAGATATTGCCGCTTTGAACTGCTGTAATTTCCTCCCATCCAGTTCTTGTTGAAAGATCTTTATTCAAATAATCAGAATGACCAACCACAATCAAATTTGGATTTGAAATAATGACCTCTTCTTCGGAAAATTCAGGATAACCGCTTCCAAATGGATCTTCTTTTAAGTTGGCTATATTTTCTATTCCTAAAAGGTTGTAAATTTGCCCAATAAAAGAGTTTTCATTAATTGTATATATTCCGTAGGTGAATCCAATTTCATGAAATACTTTTATATTATCTTGTGTAAAGTTATCAATAATTTCTTCAACATCACTTTTCATTGAAGACACTAGGTCTAATGATTCATCTACTTTGTTGGTTAAATTTCCTATTTCTTCAATTTGAGAATAAACCTCTTGAAAGTTTCTTGCGGGAGGAAGAAGTACATACTTTATCTCTAAGCTTTCTAATCCTTCAATAATTCCATTAAAATCAAAAGCTACAATAACCAGGTCTGGATTTAATTTCACCAAGTCTTCTGCTTTAACAGTAAATGCATCTATTTTTTCAATAGACATCTCTGTTGTGGAAAAAGAATCTACAGCAACTAAAAGTCTTTCAGCGCCCAGAACCTGTATAACTTGCGTATGAGTTGTTGACAGAGAAACAATTCTTTTTTCTCTATTCAGGTCTTGGGAGCCACCACACGTTGCAATTAGGGTGGCAAGAATTAAAAATTTAAATTTCATATTTTCCTTTCTTGCCACGAGAAAAAGTTTGAAACTCCACTCCTTCTCTCGAGGATTGTTGTTGTAAAAGCAAAAAGTCGACCTGACTTATCTTTCGAATCACAGTTGCGGGACAGTATTAGGTTTTCACTAACTTCGCTTCTTTGCTTTATTCTTTAAAAAAAGTGTAGCAAATTATTTAGAATCTTCTTCTTCGTTTGGAATATTTTTAAATGATTCTGAGAGTGTTTGTTCTTCAATGTCTCTTGGTACATCTGGCCTTGGCATCTCCGGATAAACAACTTCTCCCTCTTTTTTTGTTTGAGATCTAAGGTTTTTTACTGTTTTAGATAAGGTCATGAAGACAGTCTCTTTGTTTTCATCTTTTTCTTTTTTTCGTTTCTTGTCTTTCACCAAAGGTGTTTCTCCGTAAGATTCTTCTAGAACGACAACTTCTATTCCCCCAACAAGATCTGAAACTAAATTATAGAAAAAAGCCCCTACTGTTGCGAGAGCTGTCTGTGTTAGTAAATATACGGCTGCTAAGAATACAACCGATGAAAAGAGAGCTTCTATATTTCCAACTAGTGAAGCGTTGTCATCTAATAGTGCCAGCCTTCTTGCTATATCCTCTAGCCCCTGAGGAACTCCTGCGTTAATTAGTAAAACCCAGAGAATACTAAAACCTAAAACAATAGTTAGAGCAACAACAAAATTTAACACGAACGTAACCTTCAATACTGTCCATGGGTCTACTTTTCTTATTATTCTTCTTACTCTATTTACTCTTACCATTTTGCTTACTCTTCACTTTTTATAGGTATAAAAGCTGAAATCTCTTCTTCTTTAGCGAGTTTCATTACTTTAACACCTTGGGCTGCTCTGCTCATTTGTTTTATTTGCTTCACTGCACATCTTATAGCAGTTCCTCCTGTACTCATAAGCATAACCTCTGTGTCTTCATCAACTGATCTTGCTCCAACTAAATCCCCTTTAGTCTCGGTGACTTTTAGAGCTTTAACGCCCATTCCACCTCTTCCTGCTCTTCTAAATTCCTCTAATTTTGTTCTTTTTCCATAACCCTTCGCTGTAATAAATAAGAGGGTTTCTTCCCTTGATGTTGATGCCCCCACAACCTTGTCTCCTTCTCTAAGTTTTATTCCCCTAACTCCCATGGCTGTTCTTCCTTGAGGCTTTAGATTTTTTTCATCAAATCTTATTGCTTGTCCTTTCTTTGATACAAGAATTACATCTTCTTTTCCAGAGGTTGTTTTCACAGAAACGACCCTATCTTCGTCTTTAAGTTTTATTGCTTGTAAAGACTTATAGTTTGAATCAAAATCTTTAAACGCAGATTTTTTTACTGTTCCTTTTTCTGTCATGATTAACAAAAATTTCTCTGTTTCATAATCTCTTGTGTCTATTATTGCTTGGACTTTTTCATCTTGACCCATTGAAAGGACGTTATGTATAAGAGAGCCCTTTGCCGTTCTTGTTGTTTTTGGAAGTTCGTGTGCTTTTGCTCTGTAAACTTTTCCCTGGTCAGTGAAAAATAATAAGTATGAGTGAACAGATGTTGATAAAAGATGCTCTATCACATCTTCATCTGAAGAAGATGCCTTGACTCCCTTTCCTCCCCTGCCTTGTTTTTTGTATGACGTAGAAGGCACCGATTTTACATACCCCCCTGAAGAAACTGAAACGATTATCTCTTCATCTTCAATTAGGTCTTCTATCTTTACCTCTCCTACGTCAGCTACAAGTCTTGATCTTCTTTCATCCCCAAATTTTTCTGTTATTGCCTCAAGCTCTTCGACCAATATCTTATTTTGTTTCACTCTACTTTTGAGAATTCCTCCAAGCTCTTTTATTGTTTCTTTCAGCTCTTTCTTTTCTTCTTCTAACTTTTCTCTTTCAAGCGCTGTTAACCTTCTTAACGGCATATCTAATATATGTGAGGCTTGTATTTGAGAGAATTTAAATTTCTTCATTAAAGATTTTCTTGCTACATCAACATCTTTGGATGCTTTAATAGTTTTTATAATTTGATCAATTTTATTTAGAGCAAGTAATAGTCCTTCTACTATATGGAGTCTTGATTTAGCTTTTTCTAGTCTGTGTTTTGCTCTTCTTTGAATAACGTCTATTTGGTGCTTTATGTAGAATCCTATAAGCTCTGGTACGGACAGAACCTTTGGAACCCCATCAACAAGAGCTACAGAGTTTACGGCAAAAGAGTCTTGTAGTTGTGTTTGTTTAAATAATTGATTTAACACAACCTGAGGAACGGCATCTCTTTTTAATTCAACAACAAGTCTTGTCCCGTTTCTGTCACTGCTCTCATTTCTAAGGTCTGATACCCCTGCTAGTTTTTTATCCTGTACTAATGCTGCAATCTTTTCCATTATTCTGTCTATTGATGCTTGGTACGGAAGCTCTTTTACAACAATTGCTGATCTTCCTTTTCCTAATTCTTCTACATCAGCAACTGCTCTTAACTTTATAGAACCTCTTCCTTTTAATATCGCATCTTTAATTGTTGGTGTTTTAACTATTAAGCCTCCTGTTGGAAAATCTGGTCCTTTAATTATCTTCAAATAGTCTCTCGGTTTTGGGTCTTTTGTTTTTAATGTAAACTTAACCGCTTCGGTTATTTCTTGTAAATTATAGGGTGGCATATTTGTAGCCATTGCTACAGCTATTCCTTCTGCTCCGTTTATAAGAAGGTTTGGAAACCTTCCTGGAAGGACCTTTGGTTCACTTGTTTCTCCAGAATAATTTGGCTCAAAGTCAACAGTTTCTTCATCAATTCCATCAAGTAGTTGCGACGCCAGTAAGGACATTCTTGATTCTGTATATCTCATTGCAGCTGGTGGGTCGTCTGGAGTTCCAAAATTTCCCTGTGGTTCAATAAGTGGATATCTTGTGCTGAAGTGTTGTCCCAGTCTTACAAGGGTTCCATATATGGCATCATTTCCATGTGGGTGATAATTACCCATAACATCTCCCACAACCTTAGAGCATTTTCTAAATGGGCCTGTTGGTCTAACACCCGTCTCGTACATTGAATAAAGAATTCTTCTTTGAACGGGTTTCAATCCATCCTTTACATCAGGAAGGGCTCTTGAGACGATAACAGACATTGCGTAGTCTAGAAATGATTTAGAAATTTCGTCTTCTACAGCTATTGCTCCATTTTGATCTGCGGGTTTCTTTGCTGCGGGTTTCTTTGCTGCGGGTTTCTTTGCTGCGGGTTTCTTTGCTGGCATTATACGTCCAAAAATCTTACGTCTTTTGCATTTTGTTCAATAAATGTTTTTCTCTTAGATACATCATTGCCCATAAGAATCTCGAACATGTTTGCTGCTTTAGCTTCTGCTGCTTTTCCATCAGCAATGCTTACCTGTATAAGGGTTCTTGTTTCTGGATTCATTGCTGTGTCCCACAGTTCTCCGGCATTCATCTCTCCCAGGCCTTTGAAACGGCTTATATCAAATTTTTTATTTTTGTTTTCTTTCTTGAATTTTTCTAAAGCTTCGTCGTCTTTAAGATAGTTTATCGACCCAGAAGATTTTGCCCTATATAGGGGTGGTTCTGATATCCAGACTTTTCCTTCTTTTATTAGTCCAGGCATAAATTTAAAAAAGAATGTTAATAAAAGTGTTCTTATATGAGCTCCGTCAACATCAGCATCTGTAAGAAGTATTACTTTGTCGTATCTTGATTCTTCTCCGTTGTATTCGTTATTAATACCTGTGCCAATAGCTTTTATTAAAGAACTTATTTCTGTATTTTGCAATGCCCTGTTTTCTGTAACTTTTTGTACATTAATAATCTTTCCGCGTATTGGTAAAACTGCTTGGGTTCTAGACTCTCGTGCTTGTTTTGCTGGTCCAGCGGCTGAATCTCCCTCAACAATTAAAAGCTCGCTTTCGCTTGGATCTGTAGAGGAACAGTCTGCAAGCTTACCAGGAAGCCCCGAAGTTTCTAAAATGCTTTTTCTTTTTGTAAGCTCTCTTGCCTTTTTAGCACTCATTCTTGCTTTTGCTGCAACAGCACATCTTTCTACAATAGCTCTACCTTCTTTAGTATTTTTTGATAGCCATTTTGGTAGCTCTTTATTTACTAATACCTGTACTTTTGATTTCATTTCTGTATTGCCAAGCTTGGTTTTAGTTTGACCTTCAAACTGTGGTTCTTTTACTCTGACAGAAATTACTCCCGTTATTCCTTCTCTTATGTCATCACCCGTTAATGAAATGTCAGAGTGAAGGTTTCTTGATTTCGCAAAATCATTAATTGCTTTTGTTATAGCTGTCCTGAGACCCTCTTCGTGTGTTCCTCCTTCAAGGGTGTGAATGTTGTTTGCAAAGCTTTTAATGTTTACGTCGTCTTCGTTTTTCCACTGAAGGGCAACCTCTATTTCTGAATCCTTGCTTTGGTCGGAAAATGATATTGTTTTTTCATGAAGCACTTCGAATCCATCATTTAAGTAGTCGACAAAATCAACTAATCCTCCTTTATATAAGAACTTGTCTTTGGTTGCTGGTTTGACTCTGTTGTCTATTAGAACAATTTTTAAGCCTTTATTTAAAAATGCTGTTTGTCTTAGTCTTTCTGATACAACGTTGTATTCAAAAGTTTGTGTCTCTTCGAAAATTTCTGGATCTGCTAAAAAGTTAATTTTTGTACCTGTCTTTTTTGTCGCCTTTCCTTTTTTAATTTTTGACACTGGCTTACCTAAATCAAAATTTTGATTCCAAACAAAACCATCTCTCTGCACTTCAGCTTTAACATAAACTGAAAGTGCATTAACAACTGAGATTCCGACACCATGAAGTCCTCCGCTAACACTATATGCTTCCGATTCAAACTTTCCTCCAGCATGTAGTGTTGTTAAAACGGTTGTAAGTGCAGATTCTTTCGTTTTAGGTCTGGGCTTTACCGGTATACCGCTGCCATTGTCTGTAACAGTAACTGATCCGTTCTTTTCAAGTCGAACCTCAATTGAATTACAGCGTCCTGCCATAGCTTCGTCAACAGAATTGTCTACGACCTCCCAAACTAAATGATGTAAACCATTGGGTCCTGTTGATCCTATATACATAGCCGGCCTTTTTCGAACAGCCTCAAGACCTTCCAAGACCTTTATGTCTTTAGAATCATAAGTTTTTGAATCTTTTTTTGGCACGAATCTCCTAAGATACGTCTCTTTTTTTATTGTTAACAGCCCTAGCTGAACTCTTATTTTAGCTGAAATGCGTTGTTATTGTTGGCTATTTTGGATTTGAACGTCCAGTGTGTTTAGCTTTATTTTTGTTTTTTTTTCAATATCTATTAATATTTTTTGTTCCTCAAGTTTTATTAAGTCCATTGCTCTTTTTGAAGTTGTATATAGTGTTGCTGTGGTACCTATTACTGGTCCTGGGGTGGTTTCTTTAGACCATAAAAAGTTTTTTTTATCAAAATAGTTTTTTACTTTTTTAGAGTCTGAAAAACTTATCCCCAAAGGGTTCTTTTCAACGTTAATTTTTTCAGGTTCTTTTTTTTTCACTGGTTTGTTCTTACAGGCATTAGTAAATATTTATAGTTTTCTACCTCGCCTTGAATAACAACAGGTTTCTCATTTCCTGAAAACCTGATATAAACTGTGTCTCCGTCTAAAACCTCTATGCCTTGCATGAAGTAGTTTGGGTTAAAAGACATTTCAAAACCGGAAACGTCTTCAACATCAACTCCTAGGGTTTTTATAGAAACCTCTTCGTTCCCACCACCAATATCTTTGTTAACTGTTGTTATTTTGAGTGTTTCGTTGCTTTCCAAAACAACTTTAACCGGAATGAAACCTTCGGCAACAACGGTTGCTCTGTCTAGAGACTCTAACAGCTCTGTTTTTTTGACCTCTATTGAAAAAAGGGTTTCTTTTGGAAACAGGTTTTTGTATTCTGGAAACGTTCCTTCTAGTTTTCTTAAGGATGCGGAAAATTTATCATTATAAAAATGGAGTTCTCTTTCGTTAGAATTAATTTTTATAGGTTCGTCTGAGTTTTCAAAAACCCTTATTGTTTCGTTTAGTGATCTATATGAAATAATTCCTATGTCTTTTATTGGTATTTCGGACAAGCTGTGTGTTGCCAGTCTATAGCTGTCTGTTGCTACTAATTCTGTTTTGTTGTTTTTGTTGTTAAAGTAAACGCCTGTTAAAACCGGTCTTCCTCCTTCTGGTGAGCTTGCTATTCCAACTTTTTTTATTGATTCAAAGAGTTCTGTTGTCTCTACTTCTTCTGTGTTGTCCTTGCTGTTTTCTTCAAGGAGTGCTTCTGGATATTTTTTTTCGTCTAGTTTTCTTAGTTGAAAGTCCATCTTCTTAATTTCTACTTTTAGTTCAGATCCTATGTCTGAAAAGGTTGCCTCTCCTGTAGGTAGTTTTCTAACGATCTCTGACAAAACCCTCGCGTTTACTAAGGTTTCTCCTTCTACTTCTGTTTTAACCTCTGTTCTTGCTTTTAAAACAACGTCTAGATCTGAACCAATAACCTCGAGGAGGTTTTCTCTTGTTCTAAGGTATAGGCCCTGTAAAGAAGGTGTCGCGGGTCTAGGGTCAACAACCCTGGAAACAGCTGAAATGGCTTCTTTTAGATATTTTGTTTTTATTTTAAATTTCAATTTAATTCCTTATAGATTTAATAATAATAAAGCTGTTTAAAATGTTTAAAACTGAAAAACACAAAGGTTTTAAAAAGAAAACACTGTTGAAAACTTTAAACATAAAAAACCACCAACTAAGAAGCACCCACAATACTTATTTTATTGTCGAAAATGTTCACTTCTTTTAACAACAAAGTAGAGTCCTTGGACCGCCCCAAACAAGACAAGATTGTTGAGTGAGATCGTCCGCCAAGAAAAAGACCAATTTGAGAAAGAGAAAGGTCTGTATGTTTTCTAATTAAAGAAACACAAAGGTTTCGAGCTTCAGCGACATTAGAGCTCCTGTTTTTTGAAACTATTAATTTTCTATCTATTTGGTACACCTCTGAAACATAGTCCAAAATAAAATCAGGAGTCAAGTAAGCAACAACATTCTTTTTTGACTCACCAACAAGGCTCTTAATGTATTCAGAATTACCAACACCCGTTTGTTTGTTTATTACGAGATTGTTAACAATTCCATTTATGTCTCTAAAGCTGTTAATTTCTAGATTGACAAGCTCTACAACCTCCTTTTTTGTTAATAGAGACCCCTCGAAACTATCGTTTTTAACCCTCAAAACTTCTTCAAACATCTTTTTATCTGGCTTACCAATGTCTGTAACCAAACCGTTTAATATTCTAGAGATAAGCCTCTCTGGAAAACCCAAAAGGTTTTGAGGTTTTTGATCAGAAACTAAAACAACAGCTTTTTCGTTGTTCAAAAAATAATTTATTGTATGAAAAAGCTCTTCAGAGACACCCTTTTTACCAACAAAAAACTGGATATCATCAATTAGCAAAACATCGACAGACCTGATTTTATTTTTAAACAAATCAATATCCTGGTTCTTTATACCGCTTACGTAAGACTCTAAAAAAGATTCAGAATCTATATAATAAGACGAAACACAAGATTGTTCCATTGTTTTTAAAAGGTGAGTCTTACCAACACCGGGTTCTCCATGAACAAAAAGCGGATTAAACCTTTGACCAGGATCTAAAACAACATTTTTAGCGGCTGTTATGGCTAAGTTGTTAGAAACACCAACCAAAAGACTATCAAAAACAGAAAGATCAACCAAAACCTTTTCTTCCACAAGTTCTTCTTCAATTAATTTTTCTTCAAAAAGATCAACAGAAGGCGCCTTTAAATTAATTTCCTTTTTAAGCTTCTTATCTAACACAAAAATACAATCATCAGAACCAGAAACGTCTTTGTAAACACTTTTAATTTTTTTATAGAGTTTTTTTTCAATGGAACTTTTCACAAATTCAGAATTCACAAATAAATTAAGCTCATTTTCTTGGTTTGTACGAAAATCAACCTGTTCCAACCAATATTTATCTGTTTTTGAAAGGGGCTCTTCCAGTATCTTTTGTTTAAAGTCTATAAGTTTTTGATTCATGCTTATAATAATTTAATTTATTAGCTAAAAAAAACATAGAGTGTTAAAAACAAACTAAACAGAAGGAACAAAAAAACAGACCAAAAAAAAGCCTAAATTACTTAACTATTTTCATAAATAGTCAATAAAAACAAGTAAAAAAAAAATAGATTACAAAAACTAGTTAATATAATTTTCGCGAAGCTTATATGTTTTTCGCGAACAACTAAATTAAAAATTTAATTACTTTGTTTAATTAATTATTTCATTTATTGTGATTAGACAGGTAAAAAATGAAAAGAACTTATCAACCTAGTAATAGAAAAAGAAGCAGAAAACACGGTTTTAGAACAAGAATGCGCACCAGAGCGGGTCGTGAAATACTAAAAAGACGAAGAAACAAAGGTCGCAAGGTTCTTTCTGCATAATTAGTTGGTAAATTTTACTACGTTAAAAAATAGCAATCATTTTTTGAGCCTGAAAAAAGAAGAAAATTGTTTAACTGAGCAAGGTTTAAGAGTATACATAGAAGACGGTGATGAAAAGCTGTCGAGATTAGGAATAAGCATTCCTAAATCAGAAGCAAACGCAGTTAAGCGAAATAAGTTTAGAAGAAAGATTAAAGAGGTAGTTAGAGGTTTAGAAGCAAAAAATAATTTTGATATTTATATTATTGGAACAAAACAAGGAACCAAGCTTAAATATAAAGAATTAAGCAGAATTATTGCATCTCATCCAAAACTAAAATAGAAGTGAAGATTACGAGTTTAATATTTTTAATATTTAGATCCTTATTGGGTTTATTTGGGTTAGGACAAGGAAACTGTATGTATTACCCAACCTGCTCTTCTGTTATAACAGAAGAAGTAAACGAAAAAGGCCTTATTAAAGTCATTCCATTGATTTTATATAGAATTTATATCTGTAATCCAATATATAGAAAAATTGGTAAAAATTGGCAATAATAGAACCATTCGCTTTAGCTATAGGTTTTTTACTTTCCTATGTTTACGACTTCGTAGCTTCTTACGGTTTATCAATAGTTATATTGACAATAATAATTAATATTATAATTTTTCCTCTAACCCTTAGGCAAACAAGATCTACAAAGAGAATGCAAGACGCACAAGCCGATATAAAAAAAGTACAAAAACAATATAAAGACGACAAGGAAGAGTTAAATAAACAAATTGCAGAGCTTTATAAAGAAAAAGGAATAAACCCACTAGGTTGTGTTGTTCCATTACTAGTTCAAATGCCCATTTGGTTCGCTCTTTTTAGGGTTTTAAGAGAACCACTTTTATTTATACCAAAAGAAGCAAATCTTTACTCACAGCTTGGAGATCACTCAAGTGTTTTGTTCTTTAATATGGACTTACAGATTCCAGCATCTACAATAAGTACCTGGATTGATAGAGCTCCATATATTGTTTTAATACTTTTGGTGGTGGGTACAGCCCTAATCCAACAAAACCAACTAACCAAGAAACAAGGAAAGTCCAACAACCAACAACAACAGCAAATGCAGATGATAGGAAAGGTTATGCCAATATTTTTTGGTTTTATATCGTGGACCCTTCCGTCTGGTTTGGTTGTTTACTTTTTAACAGGAAATATTTTCAGAATTGGTCAACAAGCTTTAATTGTAAAGATTGAAGAAAACCAACCTGATAAAAACACCAAAGAAAACGAGAAAAACAATGAAAAAGACCAGGAAAACAAAGAAGGACCGGTTAATGATGATTCTCGCAAAAAAAGAAAAAAAAGAAGGAGAAAATAATGTCTAATAAATGGGTAGAAGTTGAAGCAAAAACCATTGATGACGCAATAAAAGCAGGCCTAAAAGAATTAGAACTTGATGATGCAACCGAAGCAGACATAAGCATACTAAGAGAACCAGAAGGAGGGGTTTTTGGTGTTGGAGGAACAAAAGCCTTAGTTAGAATTTCAGTTAGAAATGGTTTTAAAAATAGAAATGGAAGAAATTATAAACCAAGAAACAGAAACGAAAGACCAAGAAACCGAAGAGAAAAATTTGAATCAACAAAACCAAGAGTTGAAGCAGATCCAAAAAAACAATTAGAGGTTTCAATTTCATTTTTAGAGGGACTCATTAAATCTTTTGGTCTAGAAGGAGTAGTAGAAGGAGAAACAGAAGATAGAAATCTTCTTGTAAAAGTTACAGGAGAACAAACAGAGGCTCTTGTTGGTGAAAAAGGAACAATCATTCGTTCGCTACATGAGCTTACAAGAACTGTTATTCAAAGAAAAACAGGTGCTGGAACAAGGCTTAGGTTAGATGTTGCAGATTATGCACTTAAAAGGAAAGAAGCTTTAACAATTTATGCAGAAAGACTAACAAAACAAATCCTTGAGGACAAACAAGAGGTTATGTTAGAACCAATGAATTCAGTTGACAGAAAAACATTGCACGATGCTGTTTCTGAAATAAATGGTATAAAGTCATACTCTGAAGGAAGAGAGCCATATAGGTCTGTAGTCTTCGCACCAAACGAACAAGAAGAAGAATGACCTATAATCCCCAAATTCCAGCGTGGGGAGAACAATACCTAGAGAAAAACAAGGAAAAGCTTGTTAAATATCACGAATGGCTTTCTATTACAGGCATTAAAACCGGTTTAATTAGTCCAAAAACAGATCAATACATTTGGGACGAAATCATAGTGCATTCATTATATTTTTATAAAATAATTGAAGACCTGGGTCTAAAAAAGGCTAATATTTTTGATATAGGAACAGGTGGAGGAATTCCAGGAATACCAATATCTATCGTAAGCAAAAAAAAAGTAACCTTAATAGATAATAAAAAAAGCAGAATATTTGAACTAGATAGATTAATAAAAATACTAGAAATGCAAGAACTTTTTGCAGAAGAAAGAAACGCTATAGAAATATTAAATCATGAAGAAAATGTTGTCTTTACCCTTAGGTGCTATTTATCAACTTCTAATTTGATTAAAGAAGTCACAAAAACACTAAAAAAAAATACATACCTTGTCTCCTCTAATGAAAAAAACAAACCAAAAATAAATGAAAAGTTTCACGTGAAACAAGAAAAATTTCTTATTAATAATAACGATTATCGATTTATTGATGTTATAACAAGTATGTGAAAATAATATCAATAATTTGTCAAAAAGGTGGAGTAGGAAAAACAACCACAGTTGTAAATTTATCTACCATTTTCTCAAAAAATGGATACAAAACATTAATTATAGATCTAGACCCCCAAGGTAATGTTTCCACATATTTAAATTTTGATAAAAACACAAATGAAGTTACAAATAGTATTCAGCTATTAGAAGGCACAACGGAGGTATATCCAGGAGAATTGAGTGAAAACCTTTCAATTATTCCTTCAAATAAAGAAATAGTCAGACACAACGAAGAAAAGATTATTGGAGGATCGAAAATCAGGAAACTAAAACAAGCTGGATTTTTTAATAATTTTGACTTTGTTTTTATAGACACACCACCAACCATGAGTTCTTTAGTGCAGGAAGGAATTGCTGCATCAGATTATTATTTGATACCAACAAAACCAGAATTCTTAGCTGTTGAAGGAGTAGCACAAGCTATGAATTTTGCTAAAACGACGTTAAAAAATATTCCTAATATTAATCCTATATTTTTAGGAGTTTTATTAAACCAGGTTGAAAAAAAAAGGTCTAGCTACGAGGAATTTTTAACTGAATTAGAATACTTGCTAGGAGATAGATTATTAAAAACTAAAATCTCTCACTTAACAGAGATTGCAGACAGCCCTTTTTATGGTAAAACTGTGATAGATTTTAGTGATGAGAGTAAAGCAAAAATAGAATTTAATAAGTTAGCAGAAGAAATAATAGAAAGAGTTGAAATAAATGAAAAGATCTCTTAGTTCATTAATAACAGATACAAACGTTAGAGAATTTAAGGCCGTAGAAATAGACATATCGTCAATTAAGAAAAGCGAAACACAAGCACGTACAAATTTTGACAAAGAAAAGTTATCAGAACTGAGTCAATCAATTATAAAGAACGGAATATTACAACCATTAATAGTTCAAGAAGTAGGATCTGGTGAATATAGACTTATTGCGGGGGAAAGAAGACTAAGAGCCTCAAGAGAAGCAGGATTAAAATCAGTACCTTGTTTAATTAAAGATGTAAGTTCTAGAGATGCTGCAGTAATTGGTTTAGTTGAGAACATACAAAGAAAACAACTTAATTCAACAGAAGAAGCAGCAGGATATAAAAAGCTTATTGAAGAATATAGTTTAGAAACTAAAGACATAGCAATTCTAGTTGGGAAAAGTAGATCCTACGTATCAAACTTACTTAGATTATCAAAACTAAGTAGCAAGGTTTACAAAGCACTTCAAGAACAAGTAGTAACAATGGGTCAAGTTAAGCCAATGATTAATTTAGAAGAACAAAAACAAGAAGAGCTCCTTGTTGAAATTTTAAATTTAAAACTATCTAGTAGGCAAGTAGAAGAAAGAGTAAGAAACATCACAAGCTTTAATAAAGAAATCTCTGAAGAACTACTACATTACAAAAAATTTTTTGAAGACCAAACGGGATCAAAAGCAGATATTAAAAAGAACAATAAAAAATTTAAGGTAACGCTAAATTTCTCAACAGAGGATGCATTAAGGTCTTTTATAAATAGATTTAAGTAGATAATGATTCATTTAAACTATCTAAAAGATAAGTAAGAATTTCTTCCAGTTCATTAATTTGGTAAAATTTACCATTTATTATAATTGAAACAGATTTTGTATTTTTTAAAAGACTAGAAGCTCTTCCCACAATAGGGATATTAAAACTATCTTGTATAGACTCACTTAGCTTTTTCCCAATAATGCTTTCAGAAAAACTACCTTTGAAGTATTCGATCAAACTTTCATCTGAGCTCTTAAAAGAAACAAAAAGGGCTGGTTGTTTATTATTTACGTAGTTTATAATATTTTCTTCTTCTATTTCTTCACCGGCTTCAGAGGCAAAAGAAGCAAGAATATTTTTTTCTAAGCATAGGTTTCTTGTTTTTTCATAAATAGCAACTTGGTCTTTATAGCTTCCAAAATTTGGAAAATTAAAAGAAACAGAATAGCCTATGCTTCCAGTCATGAAACCAGGTGAAATTGTTTTAATCGCTTCGTTTAGTGAAGTATCAAAACCAGGTCTTATAAGTTTTCTAATTTCTTCAACAGTATTTAAACCCACAGTTCCATCTACATCAAGAGCTCTATTTTCTTGAAACTTAACTACTGAAGAGACAACATCATTTGTAAAGATCCCGTTAATAGGTTCTGAGTAAAAACCTAACCTAGACAAAAGTTCTTGTAGCTCTTCAACATCTGCTCCATAAAGGATCGGATTTGTTTTTGTTAAAATCCTATCTCCGAGCTTGTACCCGTAATTCACCAACTCTATCCAAAGTTCCTCCTTTGTTGATAGGTTTTCAATACTTCTGTCTTCTAAAAACAAAGAAAGAATAGATTTGATCTCAGCTTTTTCTTCTGTTGATGAATACCCAACATAATTTAACCTTTCTTTAAGATCTTGTAATTCAACCTCTGAAAGTTCGTCTACAAAAGAGAGAGATTCTAGATTAATGGTCAAGCCACCTCTCGGCATCAATTGCTGCCTGACATCCCGTACCTGCAGCGGTTACTGCCTGTCTATAAACTGAATCAGCAACATCTCCAGCTGCAAAGATTCCCGGTACAGAAGTGCTGGTATCAGTTGTGAAACCTGTTTTTATGTATCCTTTTTCATCTAGATCGACTAAGTTATCTAAAAAAGAAACATTTGGGGTGTGACCAATAGCCATAAACACTCCATCTATATTTAACTTTGAAGAAGAATCATTTAGAGTGTCTTTAAGAGATACAGATTCTACACTTTGATTTCCATGAATTTCAATTAATTCTTTATTCCAAAGCACCTCAATTTTTTCATTATTTAAAACTCTGTCTTGCATAATTTTGCTAGCTCTAAAAGAGTCCCTTCTGTGGACAATATAGACTTTTGTTGCAAATTTTGTTAAGAAAAGAGCTTCCTCCATGGCCGAATCGCCACCACCAACTACAATTACTTTTTTTTCTTTAAAAAAGAAACCATCACAAGTAGCACATGCCGAAACACCATGGCCTTGAAGTTCTTTCTCTCCTTTTACATTAAGCCATTTAGCAGATGCCCCGGAGGAGATAATTACTGATTTAAATTCATAAGTATCTTTTCCACTTTCAAGTCTAAATCCACCATCAATTTTTTCTATTTTATTAATTGTTTCGGTTTTAATTTCGGTTCCAAACCTTTCAGCCTGTTGTTTGAATATCTGCATCAAATCTGGGCCCATTATTCCAGAATCAAAACCAGGATAATTTTCGACGTCTGTTGTTAACATAAGCTGACCACCAGATTCTAACCCCTCAAAAAGGATAGGCTCCAAGCTTGCTCTTGAAGCATAAATACCAGAAGTATAACCAGCGGGACCTGAACCAATGATTGCTAGATTATGCATTTCTCTTCTTTCTGTAATTGTTTAAAGATAAAAATAAAAAAACTAAACCAAGTGCAGCTAAAGCGAAACCAGTTGGATTAACTCCAAGCAACACACCAAGTCCTTGCATTATTTTAATTACTCCCATAAATAAAAAAACCAGTGATGTTAATAAAAGAACAACAAGTAACAAACCAAGACTTGCAAAACCTGTAAAACGCTGAATAGGCCTGACAATGAGTTCTTTTATTGTTTTTATTAGACCATCTACCGATTCTACAAAGCTATCTTCTTCCATATTGATATAATAAGCTACTTAAGTTTATTAAGGAACTCTTTAAACTTCGTTTTGAATAAAAGAACTCATTATCACTAGTTTTCTTTTAGAAACACTGAAAGAGTTTTTTGTATAAAGACCTAAAGCAGCCTCATTATTTTCTTGTGTGTTTAGTTTCATCTTTTTATAATTTTTTGATTTGGCAAACAATAAAATATATTGAAGTAATTCTTTACCTAAACCTTGATTTTGAAATGATTTATCAATACCAAACCTTTGAAGATACGTAAAGCCACGAGTCTCACCAAGAATTGCATACCCTCTCAGTGCGCTACCTGAAAAGATCTTAAACAAATAATTGTTATTACAACTCTTCATTGTTTCAATAAAATTCGAATAAGAATTCTTCCAATATGGGTCAAAGATATTACCATCTATTTTTAATAAACTTTCTATGTCTGACAAGTTAAATCTTTTATGCTCTATTGGTTTGTCATTATTTTGGTTAGTTTTTTTAATATTCTTAAGATTTGATTCACAAATAAGCAAACTATGTTTTTCAACCCACCCAGATTCCAACCATTTTTTTGCTTCGTTTTGATTAATCATTGAAGAGTTAAAAGACAACCCCAATTCTTTTGATTGTTTATTTATATTTTTGAGAAGATGCTTACCTCCAAGAATCTTCTCAAAATAAATACAGTCAACAAAAGCATTCCACTTTCTTGTATAAAAAGAACCGTTTATTTTAAGATTTAATCTTTTCTCATTTGTTAAATACATATTTTAAAATTTTTTTATCTTCATCATAAGTTAACAATTCAAGAGCCTTTTTTTCTGAAACAATAGCTATTTCCTCAATTTCGTGATCTGGTTCTTTTACAAACTCCTTTATAACCATCATTTCATAAAACCAAACTGTTTTTTGAATGGTTTCCCCATATTCAATTGAGTATCTTGATTCAGCTACAGGTTTTTCATCAAGACATTTAACCTGAAATCCTGTTTCTTCAAAAACTTCTCTTTCAGCAGCCTCAAGAGGTGTTTCGCCTTCTTCTAAATGACCTTTTGGAAAACCCCAAAATCCAGAGCTGTAATTTTTTTCATATTCTTTTCTTAGGCGATTTTTTACTATAAGGACCTTATTGTTTATTAAAACTATCCCACCTGCTGCAAAATCTACTTTAGAATTCATCCTTTATTCTTCCAATTCTTCTTCTAAGCTAACAATATGGTACCAACAACATTAATAAAAACTTTAGATGAAAAACCTTTTTTGAAAAAGGTTTCATCTTCCTATGCAGAAGCTGGTTTTGAAATATATCTTGTTGGAGGAGCTGTTAGAGACGGAATCTTAGGAATAGAGACAAATGATTTTGACTTCACAACAAACGCAAGCCCAGAGGAATCTTTAAAGTTACTTCATAAAAACGGTTATAAAACAACAGAAATAGGAAAAGCTTTTGGAACAGTAGAAACAAGAATTGAAGAATACTCTCTTCACATAACAACATATAGAGAAGATACATATGATAAAGATTCAAGAAAACCCGAAATTAAAACATCTAAAGATCTAGATACAGACCTAAGCAGGAGAGACTTTACAGTTAATGCTATTGCATATGACATAAATATAAATAAAATTATCGATCCATATAGTGGAATGAAAGATCTTTCAAAAGGAATAATAAGAACACCAGACAGCCCTCATATTTCCTTTTCGGACGATCCATTAAGAATGCTTAGAGCTTGTAGGTTTATAAGCACACATGGGTTTACACCAAACAATGATATTTTTGAAGCGATTTCAAAAAACCTTGAGAGAATAGAAATAGTAAGCATTGAAAGAATAAGAGATGAGATTACCAAATTACTTACAGGAGAAAATCCATCATTAGGATTAAAAGCTTTTGTAGAGAGCGGCCTAAGTCAGTTAATAATGCCTGAGTTAAATGAATTAAAAATTGAAGTAGACCCTGAACATCACCACAAAGACGTATATGAACATACAATGGTTGTTGTAGACAGAGTTTCTCCAACGCTTATTTCTAGAATGTCAGCACTTCTTCATGATATAGGAAAACCAAAAACTAAAGGAATTGAAAATGGGAAGGTGCATTTTAGACATCATGAAGTTGTGGGTTCGAAAATGAGTAAAGGAATTATGAAGAGGCTTAAATACGATAAAAATACGATAAACAACGTAGCTCTCTTGGTAGAAAATCACCTTAGACCACACACCTTCAAGATGGGCTGGACAGATTCAGCAGTAAGAAGATACATAATTGACGCAGGGGATCTAATGATCGAGTTAAATGAATTAGTTAGGGCAGATATCACAACAAAGAATAAAGAAAAATACGAAGAGATAAATAAGTATTTAGACGAGATGGAAGAAAGAATAAAAGAAGTAAACGAAAAAGAAGAGTTATCTAAATTGAGACCACCTATTTCTGGTAATGAGATAATGGAAATGTTTAGCTTAAAACCAGGCCCGGACGTTGGAAAGATTATGAAAGCCTTGTATGAGCAAAGAATCAATGATGGAGAGGTTTCTAAAGAAGAAGCAACTAAATTAGCTGAAGAAGTTTATAAGAAATTATAAAAAAACTACTTTATTAATTTCAATATAGTAAAGTTGCCTAGTCTAAAAAATATAAGGAGAAACATGCCTAAGGGCAAAGTTAAATGGTTTAACCAAACTAAAGGATACGGATTCATAGCTCCAGACGAAGGAGATAAGGATGTATTCGTACACATAACTGCGGTTAGAGACTCTGGAATGCAAAATCTTGAAGAAGATCAAGAAGTAGAGTTCGAAATTGTAGAAAAAGATGGTAAAGCCTCAGCTGAAAACCTAAAGTAAGGTTCTAATTACTTAGATCTAAAATACTACTAGCAATTTTCACTACATATACATTATTCTTAATCAAAGAATGAACATATCACGAAAAAATAGAGAGCGATTAGCTAATGAGATAGTTAATGGTGCTGTATTGATTCATGGAAACAATTCAATGTATAGAAATAATGATGTCGCATACCCTTTTAGGCAAGATTCAAATTTTCACTACTTAACAGAATGGCCCGAGCCTGATGCACATGCTGTGATTATTGTAAAAGACAGTAAGCCCGAGTTATATTTATTCGTTCAAGACAGAAATTTAGAAATGGAAACATGGGACGGAAAAAGAATTGGTCAAGAAGGGGCAGTTGATAAATATAATGCAAAAGCAGCATTTTCAAATACTGAATATCCAAAGAAACTTTCTGAACTATTAAAAGGTATTGAAAATATTTATTGTGATTATTCCAATACAAAATTCCAAAAATACGACCAAAAAGCTCTTAGTTTTGCAGTTCCTTATGATCAGAGGGGTTTAGATTTTAGTAAAGCAACCTTGCATGCGTTACCTCCAATACTTTCTGAACTTAGATTAGTAAAGGATAAAGAAGAGATTGATTTACTAACAAAAGCCTGCGATATAACTGTAGAAGGACATAAAGTAGCAATGAATATCGCAAAAGCTGGAATGTATGAATATCAAGTAGCTGCAGATATGGAAAAAACATTTTACGACCTAGGAGCAGAGAGACTTGGCTATCCATCTATAGTTGCATCAGGAGATAATGCTTGCATTCTTCACTACTCAACAAACAGAGAAATAATTCCAGAGAACTCATTACTTTTAATTGATGCAGCTGGGGAATATGGGATGTATTCATCTGACGTAACGAGAACATTCCCAGTTAGTGGAAGATTCTCCGCAGAACAAAAAGACGTATACATGGAGGTATTAAGAACACAGAAGCTAGGAATTGAAAGTGTTACAACAGAAAATACAATGCAAGACATCCACCAAATTACTGTTAAGTCTATTTCTGAATCTTTAGTTAACTTAGGCCTTGTTCCAATGGGTATTGACGAAACAACTACTATGATGCACTATTTTGAATATTTTATGCATGGCACAGGTCACTGGCTTGGTTTAGACGTACATGACGCAGGAAGCACTGAAAAGGATAAAGAACCAAGAAAATTGGAACCAGGGATGGTTACAACAATTGAACCAGGAATCTATATAAGACCAAATAAACCAGTTATTGAGTTTCCATTACTTGAAAGAGATCCAGTAAAAATTAGGGACAGAAGAAAAGAAATTGGGATGGAAGAAGCAACAAAGTTAGAGCAAGAAGAAATAAAAAATGCAAAAACAGTAAAACATGAAGTTCCAAAAAACTTATTAGGAATAGGGGTAAGAATTGAAGATGATATCGTATGTACTGAAAAAGAACCTATCAACTTAACAAAAGGGGTTCCTACCTCAGTAGAAGAAATAGAAGCAATCTGTAGCTAAATAATGGTTTCGCCAAGATTTGTTTATTCTTTATATGAATCACGACTTCAAAAAAGACTACCAAAAGAAGATCTTCCAAATCACATAGGATTAATACATGATGGACACAGAAGGTATGCTCGTAGGGAAAACCTTCTAAGTTATGAAGTTTCGTACAAGATAGGAATGGTAAGATTCAAAGAATGTCTTTCTTGGTGTGACGAACTAGGCATCAGCTATGTTACTAGTTGGTTGCTATCAAGAGAAAATTTATTACGGTCGGAAGAGGAGCTTGAAACATACTTTGTAGTTTTAAATGAGCTTTTTGAAGAACTTATTATTGACGATCTTGTTGATAATTTTAAAATTCAATTTATTGGAAGTACAGATCTCCTTCCTGATTATTTAAAAGAAACTATAACCAGGCTTCAAGAAGTGAGAGGGGGTGGAGAAAAAACCCTAACAATCGCTCTTGGGTATGGAGGAAGACAGGAAATTATAGATGCAATAAAGAGTCTTGTTATTGAAAACAAAGGAAAAGACCCTGAAGGTTTGGTAGAAGAGATTAATGATGAACAGGTTAGAGAACATCTTTATTTACCTGATGCGCCTGATGTTGATTTAGTAATTAGAACTAGTGGTGAATCAAGACTTTCAGGATTTTTACTTTGGCAAAGCACATATTCAGAATTTGTTTTCCAGGATGTTTATTGGCCGGAGTTTAGAAAGATTGATTTCCTTAGATGTCTGAGAGAATATACACAAAGAGAAAGAAGATTTGGGAAATAATTTGTAAACATTCCTTGTGGTTTGTTTACTATTGATATATATGAATATCCTAGAGATTCTTAATCAGCTAAATTTTACTTCTTTATTTTTTATTTTCATCATATCCAAACTACTTATTGAAACTTATTTAAAAATAAGAAATATTAATTCAATCAATAGAAACAAAGAAAAGATACCAGAAAGATTTATAGAAGTAGTTACTGAGGAAGAATATAAAAAATCTATTAATTACAACATTGAAAGAATTAGATTTTCAGTCTTAGTTTCAGTATTTGGAGTTGGTGTGTTGTTGTTTTTTACTATCGGTGGAATGTTGAACAACTTAACGTTATTTGTTCAAGGAATAACTGGTTCAAATATAGTAGGAGCTATATTACTGGGGCTTTTACTCATTATTATTAGTGAAATCATTGAAATACCTCTCGCAATATATTCAACATTTTACATTGAGGAGAAATATGGATTTAACAAGACAACTACAAAAACATTCATAACTGATTTGCTTAAAAATCTTTTAATACAGAGTATTTTTGCTTCAATACTTTATGCTGTTGTAATTTCAATAATTGAAAACCTTGGAAACAACTGGTGGATCTATGCTTTTGCTGCTGTATTTTCCCTTCAATTAATAATCTTTTATATTTATCCAGTCTTAATCCTTCCACTATTTAACAAATTTGAACCTCTTGAAGATGAGAAATTCAAGAAACCTATAGAGAGGCTATTAGAAGAGATTCGTTTCAAGGCCAAAGGTTTGTTTGTAATGGATGGGAGCCTTAGGAGTTCACATGGCAATGCTTTCTTTACTGGTTTTGGAAATAATAAGAGAATAGTTTTTTATGATACTTTATTAGAAACTATTACGCCTGATGAAATGGAGTCGATCCTTGGTCACGAATTAGGACATTACAAACTTGGACATATTAGAAAGACATTAATCAGTTCTATATTTTTTGGTTTTGCTGGTTTTTATTTTCTTGGCCAAGTTTTTCAGTCTGAAAACTTTTTTTATGGACATGGTCTTGATGAATTAACAATATATTCAAAGTTTCTTTTATTTTATTTAGTAGTAGGTTCTTACACTTTCTTCACCAAACCAATTACTTCATATATTTCAAGACAAAGAGAATTTGCAGCTGATGATTTCTCAATTCAATACACAAAAGGTGAGAGCATGATTTCCGGACTTCTTAAGCTTAGTAAAGATAATGCTTCAAACTTGACACCAGACTCTCTTTACAGTTCTTATTACTACTCACATCCACCAATAGCAGAACGAGTAAAGAGTTTAGAAACAAAATTAAACTAAAAATTTAGCATCTGTACGAACAATATTATTTTAAGGAACACTTAAAACAAACAGTGCCTGAAGAGTTAGAGCAACAGTTATAAATAGAAATATATATTGTGTTTTATCACTTTTTTCATGACCAAAAAGCTTAACTGATAAATCATGAGCTAAAACAACGCTTAACATATGACCAAGCAAGGTAATAGTTACTTGAATAGTCCAGAGTGCAACTGGGGATAAGAAATATACAACCGTTACATCATCTATTCCAAACAAATTAGCACCAGTTCCTATTGGGTCGTTGAGTCTGTAAAAAAAAGTTTGAGATTCAAAAAGTAATAAACTCAAATAATGAGTGACATGATAAGCAAAAGCAATTGGCAACATTGTATGAGCAAATGTTAAAGAGACTTCATTCAGTGAATAATCTGAGTTTGAAACTTTTATTGCGAAATAACAAGCAAAACGATAAAACGCAATTAAAAGTAAGTTTATACCTATAAAAGCAAGTGTTGAAAAAATTAGATCATAAACTCTTGTTCCAAACTGGTTATACCAAAACACCGTTCCCCTAAGCCCGTCGTAAGTAACCGTACCTATCATTAAAAGAATAAAATATTCCATTCCTTTCAGTTTTGAAAGATTTGAAATATTTTGTAATAAATTTTTAAACACAGGCCTAGAATTAACAATTTTTAATTTGCTATACAGATGGTGAAGCAACAAAAGAGGGTCTATTTCTATAGATGTTTTATTAAGAAATAATTTAAACCCATTCACTGCAACAAAAAGCAAGAAGAAAACTATACCAATATGAAATGGATTACCAGGTTTCCTCCATACAAGCTCAAACCAAGTAAGGCTTATAAATAAACCGCAAGCCACATACACAGAGTTCGGCTTATTATCATTTGATAAAAATATATTTAAAGGATTAAATTTTGCATATAAGTCTCCAAACAAAAGACCCAAAACCGGGACACCAATCCATAAAAATATCCAGAGTATAAAAGGAGCCAATGAGGTTGTAGGCTCTTCATTTCCAATTAGGCCAGGAGCAATAAGAAGGAAAAAAATTATGAAGCCAAATAACTTACCATAGATACTTTGGTTATTACTAAAGAACCTCTCTTCAGAGGTTAAAATTGACTCTTTCCAAGAAATTTTTAGAAATACAAACGTTAAAATTATTACCCATGCAGAAACATTTAATACAGTTTCAAAAGGTATAGGTAAATCCCCAACACTTCCAATGCCGTGATTTAATTTTGTTGATATAAGGTTTCTCACTTTTTCCTTTTTATATACTAATGATTAATTATAATTCAATTAAAAGAAGGAAAAATTATGTGCGTAGTATGTAATGCAGCAATAGAATATAGCGACTCAGCTTTATTGGCTGTAAGTACTGATAGTAATGAATCTTTCACTATTCCAATAGTAAGAGGGCTTATAGAGAACCACAGTTTTGAAACTATTCAATCTCTATTAATCAAAGCTTCTTTAGTTGGAATTATTTTTTAATCTACACACTTACTACAAAGTCCTAAAAGTTCTAAAGTATGATCTTTAATTTCGAAGTTAAATGCTTTTTCAATCTTAACTACTTCAGTATCTAGATTTTTTTCAAATTTCTTACTTAAGTTTATATCTATAATATCGCCACACCTTGTACAGAAGAGATGATGATGGTGGCTTCCATCATGATCAGCAACTTCAAAAACTGTAATACTGTCTGTAGTAGTAAACTCCTTTATAATCTCAACACTTTTTAAATCATTTAATGCCCTGTATAAAGTTGACAAAGCAACCCTACCTTCAAGTTGTTTTTGAAGTTTTTCTATAGATATTGGATTTTTATTATTTAAAATCTCTTCAATAATTAGCACTCGAGGGCTTGTAATAGATATATTCTTTTCAATTAGTATTTCTGTAGCGCTCTTTTTCATAAATATATTATAGACAGAGTGGGAAAAAATAAATGAGAATTATTCTCATTTATTTTTATATCATGTTAAGATTTTGAAAATGGATATTTTAATGTTCGCAATTATAGGATCAATACCTTTATGTTCATGTCACATAGGGTATGTATGTTATTGCGAGATAAAAAAATGAAAGAAGGTAGTTAAAAATATGTCAGATTTTGTAGTTGTAGTTTTAGCAAGTATTGCTGCTGGTTTACTTTCGCTATCAGTTGCTTTGTTTTTATTAGGTAGTGAACGCTTTTCATCAAAGTTAATTAAATATGGAACACCTTTTGCTGCAGGTGTATTATTAATGATTGCATATAGGGATCTTTTACCTGAAGCAATTGCAGATGGAGGTTCAGAAGTTCTTGATGCAACTTTAGTTGCAATTATTGTATTTTTTCTAATTGAAAAAGGGTTTAAGTCATTTCACCACCATCATGAAGAAGACAAGAACAAACAAAACGACACTACCCAGGGGTGGTTGTTTGTTATTGGAGATGTTTTCCACAACCTTATTGATGGTATTTCTCTAGGAGGAGCCTTCTTACTAGGAAGAGACACTGGTTTGGTTGCAACAGTTGCATTAATTGCACATGACATTCCCCTTGAGGTTGGAGAGTTTGGTAATCAACTAAGAGTAGGTTTTACAAAAAGACAAACTATTTTACGTAACGTTCTATCAGGCTTAACTACTGTTATCGGCGCAGTGTTAACTTACCAAATAGGTGGAGATTTAGACATTCCTATGGGATATTTGTACGGAGGAATTGCTGGATTCTTTATTTACATTGCCCTTAGTGATATTGTTCCAACAATCCATTCATCAGAAAAAGTAAGATATGGGCTTCAGACAGGATTTTTAATTTTTGGATTAATATTTGGAGGAACTGTTTCAGCTCTTGCTCACGACTATATTGACGTTGGGCACAACCATGATCACCATGATGAAGAAGGACACCATGATGAAAGATGATCATGATGAAGAAGGACACCATGATGAAGATGATCATGATGAAGAAGGACACCATGATGAAGAAGGAGAAGTTTATTTTGATGAAGTTGTTGTTCCAGAAACTGCTCCAGAAAACCTACAGATATTAACTTATAACCTATCTGATAAAGCAAAATTATATTTTATTACTACCGTTGAAACAGAGATTCATATTCATGGATACGATATTGATTTTATGGTGTATCCAGACAAAGAAAATAAACTAACTATAGATTTATCTATAGCTGGTGAGTTTGAGATAGAAGATCATGAATCTGGGGTTGAGTTTGCTAGAATAATTGTGAACCCCTAATGAATGAAAAAAAAACATAACTCACAAGAAAAAGTAATAGAAGCTTTTAAAGAAGAAAATATAAATATTGAAATATTAAACCTTGATGTTTCAACAAAAACCTCTCAAGAAGCAGCAGACGCTATAAATTGTGACATAAAACAAATAGCAAAATCAATTGTTTTCTTCGAAAGTACTAAAAACAAACTTGTCCAAATATTTGTTTCAGGACCAAACAGAGTAAATTTAGAATCTTTTCAAAAGCTAACGAATTTAATGATAGAAAAAGCAGATGCAGATTATGTTAGAGAAAACACAGGTTTTGCAATTGGAGGAGTTGCCCCACTTGGTCACAAGAACACCCCTATTTATTTTATGGATATTACACTAGTTGAATTTGATGAGATTTGGTGTGCGGCTGGAACGCCTAGTTCATTATTTAAGTTAAAAACAGAAGACCTACTTAGGGTGACTGAAGCAAAAATACTAAATATAATTTAGATATATGGATATTTATTCTATTTGGGCTAAATCTACAAATAAAAGCTTAGATAAAGCTAAAGAACTTATTAATGAGATTGCAGAAAAAGAAGAGACGAAGCCTTTTAACCCACACGTAACCCTTGTTACAAATATACATTCTTTACAGAAAGCTGAAGAAACACTTGAGAAGATCAACAAGAAAAAAATTATAGTTAATTTTGATTCTGTAGGAACAGGAAATACTTACTTTCAGAGATTATTTTTAACCTCATCAGATAATTTCCCTTTTTTTAATGCTGTTTCATCAATAGAGGCATGGCCTAGTCTTTGGACTCCTCATCTTTCATTATTTTATGGGAATGAACTACCATTGAATTTTTCTATTGATGAAATTAATAATTTACTACCAATTGAGGGAGTTTTCGACACCTTAGAGCTTTACATAACAGGTCCTGATGTATCAAGCTGGAAAGAAGTTACATCAATCTCTTTAGACTAGTTTGGGCTTTGAGCCCGGATGTTTAATTTCAGTGACAGTTAAAACAAAAAAACCGGGCTGTGCCCGGTTAATTTAAACAATAGAAACTAGGCACTTATGTAAGTAAATTCCACCAATTCCAGTTGTTTGTTTTTAACATTGGTAAAAGAATACACATTAAAATTAGTAAATAACAATTCAAATATAAAAATCTCATAACCCGCGATTAGCTCTATTCTTTTAATCGTGAGTAAATTAATTGAAACAATAGACCTAACTAAGGTTTATGGAGAAAAAGAAACAGCTGTAACAGCTTTAAATTCTATAAATACTACCTTTAATCAGAATCAGTTTACTGCAATCATGGGTCCATCAGGGTCTGGAAAATCAACCCTTCTTCATTGCTTAGCTGGCCTTGATAAGGTTAGTTCCGGATCTATTTTGATTAAAGGCGTTGACCTAGCTTCACTGAACGATAAGCAGTTAACAAAGATGAGAAGAGATAGTTTTGGTTTTATCTTTCAAGCATTTAATTTGATACCAACTTTGACTGCTGAGGAAAATATAACACTCCCATCCTCTGTTGCAGGCAAAAAACCCGAACAGGATTGGGTTGAAAAAATTATAAACACTATGGATATTGGAGACAGATTAACACACAGGCCTAATGAATTATCAGGAGGACAGCAACAAAGAGTTGCTGCAGCAAGAGCAATGGCTTCAAAGCCGGAAGTTATATTTGCTGATGAGCCTTCTGGGAACTTAGATTCAAAATCTAGCAAGGAGCTTTTAGTTTTTATGAAATCAATAGTTAGTGAGTTAAACCAAACGATTGTAATGGTTACCCACGATCCATACGCAGCTTCTTTTGCAGAAAGAGTAATTATGTTAAAAGATGGAGAAATTGCGAACGATTTAGACAACCCAACTCAAGAAGAGATAGTCTCACAAGTAACTTCATTAACAGATATATAAATGTACGGCTTTACGAAAAGACCGCTATTTCTAATTGCTTGGAAGAATTTAAAGACATACCCGGTACGGATACTGCTCACTACATCTTCAATAATATTAGGAGTAGCAGTAATTATTGCATCAAGTATATTTTCTGAAAGCAATAAGTCTGCTTTTGATAATTTATTTTCTGGAATATACGAAGGAATTGACTTAGTTGTAAACCCGGTACAAGAAGAATTTGCTGGAGATTTTGCAGGAAGCGGAGGACAAGGTCCAGTTTCTTTTGACTTAAAGAAAATTCCTGACTCAAAAATAAAAGAAATCCAAGAGCTACCAGGAGTAAAAGGAGCCTGGGGTGAGGTACTGGGTTTTGCCCAGTATATTAAAGTCGTCCCTAGGGAATGCCACACTTATGAGAGGCAATGTAGTGAAACTATATTTATTTCTAATGGTTTTGCCCCAACATTTGGTGGCGCATGGGATACTTCTCCTTATGCAAAACAGTGGGAGTTAGTTGAAGGGAAACCGCCGGTAAATAACAAAGAAGTTGTGATGGACGTAACTACAGCTGAAAATAATGGGTATTCAGTTGGAGACAGGGTAACTGTATTGGCAGGCTCTACTCCCGCTTCCTTTACGATTGTTGGCATAGCTGAGTTTGCAAACGTAGGTTCTCCTGGCGGAGCTACATTTGCTTTATTTGAATTTAAGACGGCCCAGAGATTACTAGATTCAGAAGGAGGGGTTGATTTAATAAATATTGTTATTGAGAACAATGCAGATATAGAAACAGTTAGAGGTTTAATAGAAGGCTTAGGCGAGGGAAACTTAGAGGTTATTAACGCACAGGAAGCAGCAGCGGAACAAGCAGATGGGATCAAGCAAGGGTTAAATTTCTTTAATACTATTTTGAATGTTTTTGCAGGGATAGCACTTTTTGTTGGAGCTTTCATTATTCAGAATACTTTTAGGATCCTTTTATTACAGAGAACAAAAGAGTTATCACTTCTTAGAGCGTTAGGAACATCAAAGAATCAGATATATAGGTTAGTTCTTTCGGAGTCAATTTTTATGTCTGTAATAGGTTCTGGAATAGGAATTGGGCTAGGTATTGGGCTGGCAGTAGCTGTAAAGGAAGGCCTGAAATATTTTGAATTCGGATTACCTGATGGGCCTCTTGTCTTAACAACAGAAGCTGCAATCACAGGAGCCATAGTTGGTATATCTGTAACAATTTTATCTTCACTTCTCCCAGCAAGAAAAGCTTCCCAAGTTAGTCCCATGGAGGCAATTAGAGAGAGCACTCTAACCCCTAAGCGCAAGTCTTTAATTAAAAGACTAATTTTTGGTTCAGCTGTTACAACTTTAGGTTTTACTATGTTGTTCGGTGTTTTATATGACTTTTTAGACTTACCTTCACTATCTGGGCTACAACAAGTTGGCTTTGGAGCAGGAGTAATTTTTATTGGTATATCTATAATTACACCATCAATTACAAAACCTTTCGTATTTTTATTTGATAAGATATACGAAATAATTTTTGGAATCTTAGGAAAGCTTGCAACAGAGAACTCAAAAAGAACACCGAGAAGGACAGCATCTACAGCTTCTGCCTTGATGATTGGATTAACATTAATTTCTCTTGCAAACGTAATAACAACTTCCTTTAAAGCACAAGCAGAATCAGTTGTAGGTGAAGTTGTAAAAGCAGATTACCAAGTCAGCGCAGCTCAAGTATTTGTTTCTCCAGGAATCCCAACAGGCCTCTCAGACGAACTCATTGAATTAGAAGAAGTGACTAAGTTATCTAGATCAAGAGCAACTATTGTAGGTTACGAAGACAGACCCCTTATCTTAGGAGCTGTTGATGAAGCTATATTTGACTTAATAAAAACAGAGAGTATATCTGGATCAAAGGAAGATTTTGTAAAACTTAATTCCATGGGCGTACTTAAACAAAAAGCAGAGAGAGACAATATTGATATTGGTGATGAAATAACCCTTACAATACCTGAAGAAGGAGTGATGACTTTTACAATTGCCTATATTTTTGACTGGACAACACCCCCACCAGCTGAGTTCTTTCTATTGTTAGAAAATTACACTTTCTTTTCTAATGAATCGTTAGACACGGAGATATATTTTAATGTAAAAGAAAAAAATCAAGCTACTCAAGACAAATTAGATGCTATTTTATCTGACTATCCTGGAGCGAAATTAAGAGACCAAGATGGTTTAGTTGAGGAGGCAAACAACCAGATACAGCAATTGTTGAATGTTATATATGGATTTTTATCTATATCAGTATTTGTTGCATTATTTGGAATAACAAATACGCTTTCTCTATCTGTTTACGAGAGAACAAGAGAAATAGGACTAATGAGAGCAATAGGAACATATAGGAAGCAAGTAAGGAGAATGATATTTATAGAGTCATCAATAATTTCAATATTTGGAGCATTTTTAGGAACAAGTCTCGGAATATTCTTTGCTTGGAGTCTTATTAAAGCATTGGAGGAAGATGGTTTCAGCAACTTTACTGTATCTATCTCGCAAACTTTTACTTGGATAGGTATTTCAATTATTGCAGGAGTAATTGCTGCAGTACTCCCTGCAATTAAAGCATCTAGGCAGAACATCTTAGAAGCAATCTCCTATGAATAATTAACAGCAGTCTTTAGTATGTTTATATGAGTTCAAAAGAAATAGTTAATTTGTTATCTACATTTGTAGAAATACCATCAGTAAGTTCAGAACCAGGAAGATATGCCGACTTAGAGAAGTCAGCAATCTTTGTTAAAGATTTGTTTGAAGATTTAGGGTTAACATCTAAAGTTGCAAAAAGTGGAGATGGGAAACCAGCCGTATTAGCCCAAACAGAAATACTTCCATCAAGAAAAACAGTATTACTTTACGCTCATCACGATGTTCAGCCTGTAGGAGATATGGAACTTTGGAAGACAGATCCTTTTACACCTGAAATTATTAACGGAAGATTATACGGAAGAGGATCAGGGGACAACAAAGCTGGAGTTATAACCCATCATCAAGTTATAAAGAATTTAATTGAAGATTTACCTGTGAATATAAAAGTATTTATTGAAGGAGAAGAAGAAATAGGTTCTCCCACAATGGAACAATTTATCATTGAGAACAAAAAGGATTTAGAAGCAGATGTAATAGTTATTGCTGATTCAGGAAATATTAAATCAGGTCTTCCAACAGTGACCACTTCTTTAAGAGGCTTAGTTGATGGAACAATAGTTGTTGAGCAACCAATGAATGCAGTTCATTCTGGTCTTGGTGGAGGGGTTGTTCCAGATGCATTTATGATACTTAGTAAAATAATTTCTTCTTTTCATAACGAAAAAGGAGAGCTACAGATTGAAGGGTTAACTCCAACAGATGCTGAAGTTTTTGAAATTCCAAAAGAGGACATTAAAAAGATAATGGGATCAGAAGAAATTAATTTGTTTGAAACAGACAGTTATTCAAAGAGACTTTGGTTGGAACCAGCATTAAGCGTATTGGCTATAGATGCTCCAGGTGTAGATGAATCAATTAACCTTCTAATCCCAAAAACGAAGGCAAAGGTTAGTTTAAGGCTTCCACCCACAGAAGATCCAGAACATGCAATGAAAATGCTTGAGGAACACATAAAGAAAAATACTCCTTGGAATGCAAATGTAAAATTTATTCCTGAGTCAAAAGGAAGTGGAGTCGTTGCAGATCCAAATAAAGAATTTACTAAAAAATTAATTAAAGAATTTAGAGAAGTATGGAAAACAGAGCCCGCGTTCATGGGGGTTGGGGGCTCAATACCTTTTGCGAATGTTTTTACAGATCAATTCCCAGATGCTGAACTGGTACTAATAGGCCCAGGAGATGATGAAGGAAACGCACACGCTCCAAATGAAAGTGTTTGCATAGAAGATATTGAAAAGCTGATTCAAAGCCTCATTAATACATTAAAAAACTATTAAGCCTTTTTAAAACGTAATAGAATAAATATAAGATGGAGATAATTTCACAAGTAACAATTGATGATTCTGTATACCTTGCTACAGAGTTAATTGAAATAGCTTCAAAGAAAGCAAAGCCTAAAGATAAAAGAAGGAAGACTCAATTCTCAAGAATTCTCAACAATTCAAAAACTCTTGAAACCACTATGCACCTCACAGATGAAGTTATGAGGGTTTCCTCCTCAAAGGCTTCAGGAAAAATATTAAGAGATATAAGTCAAAAAGTAACACTAAAAGGGCTTGGTTTGATTGATTTTATAGGGTTAAAAGTAATTATCTTAATTTCAAATATTTTTCCAGGTCTTACAAAATATATTGTTGAAACAAGAATCAAGTTAAGTTCTAAAGGAATAATTTCAAATTCTGAAAGAAAAAAACTGACAACATATATTCAAGAAAGAAAACAAGAAGATATTGATATAAATGTAAACGTACTTGGTGAAGCAGTCCTAGGGGAAGAAGAAGCAGATAAAAGATACAAAGAGATCCTATCTGTAATGGAATTAGAAGAAGTTACTTATATTTCTGTAAAGATATCTGCAATAGTTAGCCAGCTTAAAGAAGTAGACCATGAAGGTTCAGTTAATAGAGTTGCTGAAAAACTTAGAGTAATTTACAGCAAAGCAATAGAAGAGAATGTTTTTGTAAATCTTGATATGGAGGAATATAGAGATTTAGAAGTAACAGTCGATGTCTTCAAAAAGCTTCTTGATGAAGAAAAGTTTGAAAACCTTTATGCAGGAATTGTTTTACAAGCATATTTACCAGATTCGCATTTAGCTTTTGAAGATCTAATTGTTTGGGCTAAACAAAGATATGAAAAAACTGGAGCAAGAGTAAAGGTAAGAATTGTTAAGGGTGCAAATTTAGCTATGGAAAGAACAGAAAGCGAACTAAATGGATGGAAAGCAGGACCATATGAAAGTAAGGAAGAAGTTGATGCAAGCTATGCAAGGTTAATTAATGCTGCTATTGACTCACACCTTAAAGATTTTTTAACTATTGGTGTAGCAAGTCATAACTTATTTCATATTGCTTTTGCACAAACCCTTGGACAGATAAGAGATTGCAAAGAGCAGGTTGAGATTGAAATGTTGGATGGGATGGCTAACCCAGAGGCTCTTGCTGTTAAAGAAAGATTTGGTTCAGTACTTCTTTACTCTCCAGTTACTTCAGATGCAGATTTTCCTTCAGCTGTTGCTTATCTTGTAAGGAGATTAGATGAGAATACCTCTGATGAAAACTATTTAAGAGCGTCATTTGACATTGCCCCAGGAAATAAACAATTCAACCAACAAGCAAAAAGATTTATTGATTCAATACATATGTCTCATGTTGTAAATACAGACAGCAGAAGGAGAGCTGAAGACAACAAAACAAGAGAAGTATCTTTTGAAGAAGGTTTATTTGTAAATCAAGCGAATCAGGACTTAACTAATCCAGAGTTTATTGAACTAATAAAAAATAAAGAATATGTTTTTGGTGAGAATCTTATCCCAGTTGTTGTAAGCGGAAAAGAATATCTAAATTTAGAAAACAAGAATGGTCTTGAGCCCGGAAAAGATGGAAAAACTCTATATTCATACAACATATCAACAAAAGATGTAATAGACGACGCAGTAAGGATTGCAAAATTTGAACAGAGCAATTGGGAGAAAACAAGCATAGAAAATATCAAAGAGATTATGGGTAATTGTGCGAAGATAATGGAAGAAAATAGACCTCGATTAATAGCTGCAATGATGAGAGATACTGGAAAAACTATCTCTGAAGCAGATCCCGAAATATCTGAAGCTATCGATTTTGCAAGATTTTATGCTTTGTCATCGCAGAATCTTGATAAAGACTCTTTAGCATTAGGGGTTGTAGTGGTTGCTCCACCTTGGAATTTTCCTTATGCAATACCTATGGGAGGAATTGCAGCTGCTTTAGTTTCAGGAAATAGTGTTATATTTAAACCAGCCCCAGAAAGTGTATTGGTTGCTTGGGAATTAGTTAACCAGCTATGGGAAGCTGGAGTACCAAAATCAGTTTTACATTTTCTACCCTCAGAAGATAATGAGGTAGGCAAATATCTTATAACCCACAAAGATGTCGATGCAGTTGTGCTTACAGGGTCTTATGAAACAGCTTTATTGTTTAAAAAATGGAAACCAACATTAAGACTCCTTGCTGAGACAAGTGGAAAAAATTCAATTGTTGTTACTGCAAGTGCTGATATTGACACAGCAGTAAAGGATATTATTGACTCTGCTTTTGGACATGCTGGACAAAAATGCTCTGCTGCAAGCTTAGCTATTGTTGAAGGATCAATATACGATAATCCAGCTTTCTTCAAACAACTAAAGGATGCAGTTGAATCACTTAAAGCCGGAGACCCATCAGACCTTTCAACATCAGTCGGCCCATTGATTAGTCCAGTAAATAAAAATTTGTCAAAAGTAATTGAGGAACTTGATCAAGGAGAAGAATGGCTTGTTGAGCCTAAGCAGTTAGAAAGTGTCTATACGTGGTCTCCTGGTGTAAAAATTAATGTAACGCCTGGTTCATGGACTCATCAAAATGAATGGTTTGGCCCAGTGCTAGGAGTAATGAAAGCAAAAGATTTAAAACAAGCAATTGATTGGCAAAACTCTGTTGAATACGGACTAACAGCTGGAATTCAATCTTTGAATGAAAAGGAGTGTGAATATTGGATTGAAAATGTAGAAGCTGGGAACTTGTACGTTAACAGAACAACAACGGGAGCAGTTGTAAATAGGCACCCTTTTGGTGGTTGGAAGAAAAGTAGTTTTGGTCCAACTGCAAAAGCAGGAGGAGATCATTATGTTTCAATGTTTCGTAAATATAAATTAGTAGAAAATTTAGAAACTTTAAGATATGAATTTAAGAGAACATGGGAAGAAGTTGGGAACAAGGCAATAAAACTTGGAGATATGAAGTCAGAAAGAAACTTTAAAAGATATATTCCCTATAAGAACATCTTGGTTGTGACAGACGATGACTTTTCAAAAGAACTTACAAGCCTAATATTTTGGATAGCAGGTTTATTAAAAATAAATATAGAGATAGTTTCCAACGATTTTTTGTTGGGTGAAGAGTCTACTTTAGACATAACTACCTTTGAAAAAATAAGATGGCTATCGACTAATAAAGAAATTCCAACCCACATATTTAACTCTGGAGCAACTGTTGACGAGAGAGGAATGACTCAGAACGGAAGTCAGGAATTGCTTTGCTGGGTAAAAGAGCAATCTATATCTATAACAAATCATCGTTATGGAAATA